>JALZUP010000319.1 GCA_023301505.1 Robiginitomaculum sp. | reverse complement strand
TACGTACTAAGGAATATATCTGCTGCGGATACGGATGAGGCGCTTGATGCGTTGCTTCCGTGGAACATGAAATAGCGGGCGTTTCTTAACGCACTCTTACGTCGATTTGTAGGCGCTTACTTTACAACCGAAAATCAGTCTCATCGATTTGCGAAGGCACTCTGCCCTGTAACAAGATAGTATTAGCTCCGAATGTCAGCAGAACCCCTTGGTCATTTGGCCCACGGGTAACAGTTATTTGATCCAAGCTATCAAGCCCAATAACAGTACGCATATCCAACACCTCGTTACCGTTTGAGAAATCAGTAATTGTGTCATTTCCCCAACCATCACCAAAAATAAACGTATCAACACCGGCATTGCCAGAGAGGGTATCGTCACCATCTCCACCACGGAGAGAATCATCCCCATTACCGCCATTCAATGAATCGTTTCCAGAAAAACCATTCAAGATATCGTTCTCATTATTCCCGTGTAACTCATCATCTCCGGTACCACCATTTAACGAATCTGCACCATTTCCACCGAACAAGATATCGTTACCTTGAGCACCAAACAAGCGATCATCACCGTCGTTCCCCAAGAGAAAATCATCGCCTCCTCCGCTATTCAGCAGATCCTCGCCACTAGAACCGAGTATACTATTTGCACCGGCATCCGCATCTAGTCCACCACGGATCAGATCATCCCCAATTCCTCCAAATATCGAGGCCTACTGCACCTCTTTATGTCGTCTGCATCTGATCCACCGAAAATAGTGTCATTACCGCCACCACCCGATACAAAGACACCTGAACCAACGGTTGCACCAGCACCAGTAAAAATTAAATCGTTACCACTACCGCCCCTGAGATCATCAACACCTGCACCACCGCCAATTGCACAAACCAACTTGTATCTCAAATTGAATATCAACCAACACGATCCCATCCCCATCCGCCATGGCGCTACTGACGACAAAGCTCAGAATTGGCACAGTGGTAGTAATACCATAAAAAGATGCGATTATTTGCGCCCGATCCGATTAGCCCAGGTGTAGACTGAGTTAATGATTCTGCAGCTAACGTTTCACCCATTGAGCTGATAAACGCAAAAGTTGTTTCAAGTTAGCGGGTCATTGTTACTCGCCCCTAAATTACTTACCGAAAGCACCACCGCGGCTGAAGGAGAGTCGAGTGTAATCACAAAATCAACATTACCATTGTCGAATTGTATCGAATCACCAGCGTAGTGCAATGAAGCTAAGATGCAATGCGGTTGTGAGTTTAAATTTACACCACCAACAATCAACCCAGTCGCAAAACCTTGTGGATCTATTACAGTTATACGCCTTGAATCGATCGAAAGCCCGACAAATTCGTCACCGCTGATAAGTGTTTTTCTGTTAAATCGAAATCCACGATAGACAGTGATTGCGTGTTTTCTACAAAGGCAGTGTAGTCGAAGTGCTCAATCGTTTGAGCAGTGCTAGCTCCTGAACTGGCCGCCAGCGCGATCAATGTCAAGGTGGTATGAGTTTTTCTGGAATTAAAAAACATCTAGTAATCTAAATTCGCATTTAACGCTATTTTTATAACAAAAACCCAATCTTCGATGTTTCAGCCACGAGTAGCATCGTGACTGAAACATATTAAGCCCCTATGGCACCCCAACAATAGACTCGCAAGAAGCATCAGCGGTATCGAAACCACCTTGACCATCGCAAACATCCCCAACCGAAGCTCCGCCAATTAATGCGTCATCACCAAGACCACCACTAATAGCATCACTTCCACCAGCCCCATCTAGTGTGTCATTTCCTGCACCACCAAGGATGGTATCGGCTCCAGCTCCTCCATTCACTACATCATTGCCATCACCGCCAAAAATCGTATCTGTACCGCTACCACCTTCTATTATGTCAGGTGAACCCTGACCACGGATATCATCATTACCTATACCGCCATCAATGGTATCTCTGCCGTTACCCCCTGTTATAACGTCATCACCACCCGCACCGTTCAGTGTATCAAGGCCTGCTGCACCCCTTATGTCATCTGCATCGGATCCACCAAAAATAGTGTCATTGCCACCACCACCCGAGACAAAAGTACCCGAACCAACGGTCGCTCCTGCACCGGTTAGAACCATGTCGTTACCGCTGCCACCCTTTAGATCATCAACGCCTGGGCCGCCACCAAGAAAATCATCACCACCTTGACCGAGTATCCTGTCATCACCTTCTTCGCCTTCCAGGTGATCATCACCAATACCGCCTCGTATGAAGTCGTCGCCTAAGCCACCAAAGACAGTATCAATTCCTGCACTACCCTGAATGTCATCATCGCCAGCGCCAGCATCAATCCAGTCATCCCCCCCACCCCCGTTGATGGTATCGCTACCTCCTAAACCACAAATGGTATCTTTACCAGCAAGTGAACTTATAAAGTCTGCTCCCGATGTACCCAGAATCACATCGTCACCAGTGGTAGGCGTGTCGCCGTTACCAATGAATACGTCAACAGGTAGGCCATTGCACGTAACAACCGAAGAATTACACGCTAATTGCAAAGCAGCAAATCCATCGACTAATCCCGCACCACTGATGTTATCAAAACCGGCAGCACCCATATCAATGGCTGTACTGGTTTGCTGCGTGCGAATGTCTGCCGGTGTTAACATTGGATCGCATTCCAATTGCAATACCGCCAAAGCCGCTGCGTTGGGCGCTGCTGCCGAGGTGCCAAAGAAGTTCGGAAAACCAGTTGCGTCGAAGTCACCACTGCTGAAAAAGGTAGTATCCACTCCGTCCGGAGCGGTCAGGTCAGGTTTGTCTCTATCATCGGCGACGGGCAAAGGATTGCCCATCGGATCAAATAGAATTGCCAGTCCTCCGTGAGAAGAAAATGGCTCTATTAGTGGCGGTGCAATCCCAAACGCGGGTGTTTGATCATAACTGGCTGCTCCCACACCTATTGCACCTGCGGCATTCGGATGACCAAAGCTGGTAGAGGAGAACGTCGCATTTTCATGAGTGACGCCGATGCCGAAATTGATCCATTTGATCCGCCCGGGCACTGGCCCGTTAAAGACGCCGATTATAAGGCCAACGACTTCAGACAAGCCGGTGTTGTTTTGGTAGGTGAGTATCTCTACTGCGTCACCGCCAAATATGTTGTCATCAATCGATAAAGCAACAATACTTCCTGCTGCATCGAGCAGAAAGGCATCGACGTCCGATTGAGACCCCGTGCCCCCGGATGAGAGGAATGGTTGATCCCACTGTATTGACAGTTGCAAGAATTCTCCGGGTGCCAGAAGGAATTCCTGCACTACGCTGTTTGAACCGGATGGATCTGTAGGATCAAATGCATGCAGCTTGCCAATCAGGCCGTTGCTAAAATCCAATCCGCTATCCAGATAAGGCGCCTCGTACGAATTGCTTTCGCTATTCCCTGCCGCCGAGAAATAGGCCACACCATTGGCAACAACCTGATCTACTGCCTGCGCCACAATACCGTCCTGAAACATGGGTGCATCCAAATAACCGATGTCATCTACAATGACATGCGCTCCAGCCATTTCCAGATCTAGAATCCCTTGGGCAAAATCCGGCCGACCATTGAACGCGGTACGGAACAGCAAAGTCGCACCTGGTGCAATATCATGAATCAGTTGTGCCATAGCACGCCCTTCGTCAATATTGCCACCGATGGCCGAGTCATCAAGCACAATAACGCCAGCGGGCAAGTCGCCAGATGCTATGTCTGCAGCTTCTCCACCCAATTGGTTATAACTGTCCGATAGGATACCGATCGATAGGCCTGTGCCATCTACGCCAAACAGCGCTCGTCCCATATCGGCCTGTAAAGCGGTATCGCCTTGATTCGTAGCGATACCGACCTTTCTAAAGGGTCTCGACAAACGTATGAACTGCAAAGTAGAAAGAAACTCTGCTGAAGAAACCGCAGACAAAGGCAATCGGCCGGATACCAATTTACCAAACGCCACTCCGCCCTGAAGACCAAGATCCTCGAGATCTCCTAACAGTGCACTGACAGACTGTGATCGTGGTGTGCGTCGCCAGGCAGAACAGTCATTGAAACTGTGT
>JALZUP010000318.1 GCA_023301505.1 Robiginitomaculum sp. | reverse complement strand
CAGTGCCCCTATAGCTCAGCTGGTAGAGCACCTGATTTGTAATCAGGGGGTCCGCGGTTCGAGTCCGTGTGGGGGCACCATTTTTCACTTATATTTCAACAATATAGCAGGTTTGAGACTCAAGCGCAAGTTTCGCTGTTTTCGTTTAAGTGCATATTAAGTGCGGAATCGAATTTCTGAAGACTTAATCGCAATCTAGTCCCGCAATTTGGAAATGAGCCGTTTAAACAATTCATGCTCATCATTGCTCTTCCATCGATTGATGAAACGACATACCAGCTGCAAGTTTTCAGGCGTATAGTCTCCCTCGCTGTCTATCCTATCCAATGATGCGAGCAGCTCTTGATCTTCTTCAAACCCATCTAGCTGAATTTTAAGATTAGAATAGGTGCAGAATCCATTTTGTTTTTTATAAAGTAGCGCGACCAATGCGATGCATTCTTCTTCAGATAGGTCGGTATTCTTTATCTTAGCTGTTCGCGTTGATTCACGACCATCTGCACTTGCCACAGTTTTAAGCATTGTTTTTGCGATACGCTTTGCCGTCTTTTCTATATCTGGGTCAGAGAAGCACTTCTAGGCAAACTAGGTGACTTTGTGGACTTTAGAGCATTCGCCCAATTTTTTGATGAATTACCTGTGTCCCCTTCCCATTCACGCCAACACTTGGCGGCGCTACCTGATAGCTTTCTAGTAGCAAGTCGGACTCTGTCAAAATCTTCATCACTCCAAACTCTACTTTTTGAACTTAACATCATCTGGTCCAATGGATAATCCCAATCAAATTTGTTCTGCCATGAATTTGAAAACCGTTCCGTCACGCAAAGGCCTAAAGGCGGAAGGCCACATTGACCACAAGCCAAGTCTATTCTCGATTGAATATTACCCAAGACACGCCCGTTCCTAGCCATGTCTTCAAGGCCAACGACTTTGGCAACATCTTCATTTGAATAACCTGATAGAAGCCCTTTGTTTTCCCTTGCTCTCTTACTGAGCCAATCAATAATTTCTTCAGTTCTTATTTGAGTAATGGTTCCCCTATTTACTGGCGGCGTATCAGTAGGCGTTCCAATACCTAGCGTTCTTTGTGCATACCAGAGCGCTCTATCAGAAAACTCTTCCGGGTGATCTACTATGATTCGTTCATAAGACAATTCACTCAAATCCTCACTGGCTAATACCTCAAACCCTTTAGTCGGCTTCGATCTAATTACTGCTTTCTCCGCTGCATCAAGGAATCCATTATTATCAAGTCCTCTCAAAGCATATGAGATAGATTTTCCGTTTTTTCGTTGAATTCCAGCATAGCGCGAAAGAACATAAAGGACTTTGTCTTCTGCAGGCGATAGGTTTGTAAGATCGAGGTCGATTTTTTTTAGAATGTATTCTTTGCCAAGTTCCGCATATTGAGACTCAAGAGCTTTGGATATCTCAGGCGTTCGCTTTTCAAGTCTATCAATATTCGACTCCAGCTTGATCAGGTCACCCATAGACCGCATCTGAGTAATTCGCGCTATTACATCTACCGACATAATCCCTCCAACATAAATAGTATGTATAGCTTGTTTTTAAAGATAACAAAGCACCGCTTTGGTTATTTCACCAAAGCGGTATGAGCAGCCCAAGAGACAAGGGTGAGTTTGCAAGCCGAAAATTGGGGGCAACCTTTAGGGGGAACCGATTTTCTGCTTGCAAACGAGGGACGGAACGTCCCTTCTTTGCATGAGTTGCCTCAATAGACCCCTGGACAAGACGTAAACAAACAGTCTACAATATATTCACCCTGGACAATGCTCCTCAAGAATGCAAATGTTCCATGATTGTTCTAACCCCTGAGTCGATGTTAATGCTTAAAAAACCTAAATACATAGACCTCTTCTCTGGATGTGGGGGCCTTTCACTTGGACTTGAAGCCGCAGGGTTCCACTTGGAATTGGCCGTTGAGAAGTCAGACATGGCCTCTGAAACCTTTTACCATAACTTCATAGAAAGAATTCCATCAAAAGAATTCTGGAAAAAATATACCTCATCTAACAATAGCATCGAAAGTCAGGCGAAATCTAAGCTGATAGTCAACGAATTACAGAAGCTTCTAGATACCCCGGGCATAATAGACGACTTAAAATCAAAAGAGATTGACCTAATCGCTGGCGGCCCTCCCTGTCAGGGGTTTTCATTAGCTGGCAGAAGGAATCCTGATGATGTCCGCAATCAGTTACCATGGCAATTCATTGAACTAGTCGAAAGAATAAGACCAAAAATGGTTTTGATTGAAAATGTCTCTGGCATTCGACAGAATTTCAACAAGCATGCGAAGAAGTCTCCCTTTGAGCAATTAAAGCAAGCTTTAGAAGAGACCGATCCCGGTTATGTTGTCCAATCACTCCTCGTAAATGCTATGCATTTTGGCGCTCCACAACATCGCCCACGAGTAATGTTGATTGGCTTGCGCTCTGATATTGCAAATATATTGGACATTAAGCCCGCAGAGCTTTGGCGGTCTGATTTCGAAAGCCCTGAAAGCTCAATCAATAAACAAAGGCCACCTTTAGCCCCAAAAGCAACTCATTTTGGCGAAGATATTTTGACTGTCAAAGATGCAATTTGGGACCTTGATAACGAAGGTTATTCTGTACCTTTAGGCGATAAAACATATCGGCGCAAAAATGGACAGTACGCAAAACTTATGCGTCAAAATCTATCCTGGATGCCTGAGAAGATCAGACGCATCAATCGTAAATCTGATTTAAAGAACCACGTCCTTAGAAAACACGCCGATCATATCATCACTCGATTTCGGCTTTATCAATACCTTCAAAGTGAAGGACTATCTCCAAAACTCCTAAATATCCCGGCGCACTCAGAAGGAACCCTACCTGAAAAAATTAAAGAATTGGAAGTGCATTTAAACGGTTGCACTATACCCGCAATTTCACCTGATGGCACCACTTTAGCAGCAAGCCCAATTGAGTTGCCTGCTTTGCTCGTGGCATTGAAAACAAAAAAACATAGTCAACGCCCTCTAAGGTGGAACAAGCCTTCCCCTACCGTGGTGAGTCTACCCGAAGACTTTGTACATCCATATTTCCCACGGACCATGACCGTTCGAGAAATGGCACGTTTCCAAAGTTTCCCTGACACTTTTGAATTTAGAGCCAAAGAGACTACGGGTAGTTTGCGTCGACGTTTCGAAGTCCCTCAATACACACAAGTAGGTAATGCTGTTCCACCAAGACTCGCTCAGGCCGTTGGAGAAAATATTTTCTCTATTTTAAAACACTACAACCATGAAACATCCAAACAGAAGTTACGAAAAGCTGTTTGATAATTGCAATAACCAAAGTTACCATTGGTTATGATTCTAGCTTCCGACACCGATATTTCCGAAGTCATTTCGGTGTTTTCATCGTTAGGTCTTCAAGCAGCATTCCTAGTCCCAACAGAAACGGCGATGAAAAAATCAATCATCGACGCAACCCACCCAGCACGAAAGTACTTATTCAGTACAGGTGCCCACGACTATGACAATCAACAACAAGGCCAAGAGCATAAAGTAATGCTCTCTTCTTTTTTCGTTGAACCGGAAACACTTAAAAAAACCGAAACTTCACTTTACAGGCCACCAACTAAAAAGGGTGATCCCCGAATTTGGTTCTACCGCCTAGGCTCTTACGCAAAAGCATATAACTTGCTCGCTTTCATTTACCATCATGGAAATCTCTATGTAATTAACTGCAGCAATGCTGATGTTATGGAGAGTTTAGAAAACGGCACGAGTCCATTATTTTCAGCTCTCAACATCTCAAATGATGGTCTTTCTCCAGAAGCAAATGAACTACTAGGTCTTCTAACTAATATAGGCCAAAAAGGCTGGGTTCCTAGTATGCGAAACGGTGATACGGGCGTTGGCTTTACTCTGGAAAGCCTGCTTGGTATTTCAGCTAACTCCAGCAAAGCGCCAGACTATAAGGGCGTAGAAATCAAATCCAGCCGCAAGCGAAGTAGCAATCAAACCTTATTTGGAAAAACTCCAGATTGGAAGCAAAGCCGACTCAAAAGCTCTTTGGAAATACTCTTAGAAAGAGGTCGTTACTCAGAACAAAAGGGACGAACCCAGTTATTTCATTCCATATATGGCCATCAGCCCAATAGCTATGGAATGCAGCTCGAAGTAGACTTCGAAGCCAGTCAGTTAAAACAATACTGCAACCTTGCAGATCGCCGTGAAGATGATGTTCTTTGGGAACTATCCGTTCTGCAAGATGCTTTAAGAAAAAAGCATCGCCAAACTTTTTGGGTAAAAACTAAAACCCGTCAAAGAAACAACATGGAAGAATTTCTCTACCATGAAGGGGTTTATACTAGAGGGCCAAACATTGATGCATTTCCACTCCTTATTGAGGCCGGCGACGTATTTGTTGACTATACCATAAAACAAAAACCGAATGGTTCTGCTAAGGATCAAGGTTACCTATTTAGGATGAAAAAGAACAATCTTGATGTCCTGTTTGGAAAACCAAAAGTGTTTGAATTGGTTCAAGAATGATTTTTGGAAAACGTTACAAACAAGACCTTAAAAATTACATTGCAAGGGATGCTTTATTGGAACTATTGCTTAGAGGCAGGTCCATCGAAGAAGTGATTACAGAAGACTTCATAAGCAACCAAAAAATAGCCACAAAACCTATCCAAATTTTAGAGTTCATATTACTACTTCTAGCGGGTGGAATTCTTCTATTCCCACTTATTTCTTTCATGGACGGGAATTCCCTCGGAGCGAATTCTCTTCTTTTTATCGTAACGGCACTATTTCCAGTATCTTTTCTTTATTTGCTCTCAAATGTTCGAAAAGAAAATACCTTACGGTCATATAGTTCTTCAGCCAGAGACTCTGAATTATTCGATCGATTGCTAACTTACTGGGAGGCCCTACGACTATCCAACCTTCCTGTTTTAGCTAGGAAAACTCAAGGTATCATGGATATCGGGAATATATATTCAGCAGATGCAGGCATATTAATTTTGCTTGGCCAATCTCCTGATGATTGGAAAGCAATCAGAAGATCCCTCGTTCCAAACTGCCCATTGTTCTTTCCATCACCCAGCACTTTAGGTTTAAATTTTTCTGAAGAACATTCCGAAAATAAAGAGAAACATTTGGAGTCGAAAATTGAAAAACAAAAACCAAAAACAACTTCAGAACAATCCGAAGAATCCATCAGAATGGAACTCAATCGCTTGAATTTGGAAATCAGAAATAGTGCAGATTTGAGAAACCTATTAGCTAAAGGCAACGTAGAGCTATTTAATACTATCGCTTCTATCACCCAACGAAAAGCCGCTAATTATTCTGAAGCAAAAGAAGATGTAGTTCTGAGAGTAATAAAATGCATCAGACATTCAATTGAAAATAATAGAAAGACTTGGCCTGGAGGTTTTTCATTTTCAGCCCCTGACGGAAGAGAATTAAAAGTTTCTAGCTACCTCTATGAAAAAATTTGCAGTGGAAAATCTTCCATAGATAAGTGGCTCCAATGGACGTCTCCCGTATAAAAAGTAGTTTTTTATACGGGCAGACATTGTCGTCTAAATACCCTCTTCTGAATGCATCAACGAATGCTTCAGGAGGCAAAAATGCAAGAACGATTGATAACGTATACTGAGGTCAGCCAAATTTGCGGCCTAGCACGATCAACAATTTATGAATGGGTTCAACGAGGGAATTTTCCTGCCCCTGTAAAATTAGGACCGGGGGCTAAAGCTCCTGTGAAGTTCAAACTCTCGGAAGTCATGGCGTTCATCGATAAACTTCCTATTCAGCGTTATTAACTCCGATGAAATCCGAAAAGCCGAAGCGCTTAAATGTGCGCTTCCGCCGTAATTCTGATGTCGACCTTGTCGAGCGGGCTGCGGCGAATTCTGGTCTCCCCGTATCCGAATGGACACGGCGCGCGCTAGTGAAAACAGCGGAGGAGCAAGTGCATCGAACTGGCGTTCTGATGCTGCTCTTAAAAAATGTTTTGTTGGTGAGGCGTGTTCTGGAGATTGCGAAAATCATTCCAGACGATGCGATGAACTTAGCCAAAGACTGGGCGCGCCTTCAGGCTGAAGATGCAGTCCGGGTGGATGAACCTTCTGATGTATCAGGAGATAATAATGAATAGTGACGCTCTCATTCATCTAACGAAACTCATCTGGGTCGTAGGAGGGGCTGCCTTCATATTTATGGCTTTGCCTCATCTTCTAGGCACAATAGTGTTCCTGTTTGAATTTATATCAAGCTTGCTCACCGACTCTAAGCCTAGTGCGTCGTCAACGGCTAAGGCGAAGGCTGCCGGGGTGTCTCTCACCTCAATCGCGGTCCTCTGCAGTGTTATGCAGATTCTTGTTTTAGCGACACCATTCATCCTGACTCAATCTGGATTAATGATCAAATATTATGCTGAACGGGAAGAAGGGTACGTAAAAGCGCTCTCTGGGCGATTGAATTTAGCCAAACAACTCACTGAAGCCGACGAGCAAGTGAAATCACTTCATCAAGAAACTTATCGGTGCCGACAGCAAATTCAGCACCTTTCTAATGAATGTAAGGCCCTCACTCAGGCGGTCACATTATCCAGACAGACTTTGTCTGATCAAATCTCTCAAACTTCTAAAATCAATGACAAAGGAGACTTCTAATGATGTCTATCTCACAAGTATCAAGCTCAGGCGCGGCCAGCTCTTATTATCAAGGTGATAATTATTACGCTAAAGATGGCGTCGAAGGTGAAGGTCTTTGGTATGGCAATGGTGCAGAGCGTTTTGAACTTTCTGATAAAGCTGTTGACCCCGAAGCTTTTGAAAAAATCATGGCTGGGGAATTACCAAACGGCCAAAATTTATATCGCGTTGTAAACGGTGAAAAAAAGCATATCGCAGGATATGACATCACATTCTCTGCGCCCAAAGGCGTTTCAGTCATGGCCTTAGTTGTGGGTGACGAACGTTATACCGACGCTCATAACGCTGCTGTGCATTCGACTTTGGAGACCGTTGAAAAAGAGTTTCTGAAAACTCGCAAGTTCAACAAAGTTACTGCTCGTCAAGACATAGTTGGCGGCCAAGGTATGATTGCAGCTCTCTTTACTCATGATATTTCACGGAATGAGGACCCACAACTTCATACGCATTGCGTGATTGCGAATGCTGTTATTGGTGAGGATGGGAAAGCGCGCTCTGTACACAGTCATGAGCTTTTCAAGAATAAAATGCTGATTGGTGAAATCTACCGTTCTCACCTGCAAGCTAGAAGAGCATAAGCAAGTGAATTACTGGCTGCGTAATGTGGACCGCAAACAGAACTCTTTTTGGCTACAGCTTCCCAACGGAAAGTTTTACCCTGACTTTGTTGCGCTATTAACCGATGGTCGTAAGATGGCGGTTGAATACAAGGGCGGGCATTTGGAAGAGCAATCAAAGCCTAAACGCGATATTGGCCAGCTCTGGGCGGATGCCAGCGAAGGA
This sequence comes from Robiginitomaculum sp., assembly GCA_023301505.1. Classification (GTDB taxonomy): domain Bacteria; phylum Pseudomonadota; class Alphaproteobacteria; order Caulobacterales; family Maricaulaceae; genus Robiginitomaculum. The sequence goes on along the minus strand of JALZUP010000318.1, from coordinate 371 downwards.
GATTGCGTCTTCGCTATGCCAGTGAACAATGATTTGAAGGCGATTGACGACGCGATAAACGCTTAGAATTTGTAGGAAATACATAGCATGGGGGTCGATTTGGGGGTCTCTGTTTTTTACTATATTTTTTTATATAAACAATACAGCCACTTAAGAGATAAATGTGTTGCCGTGTGGGCACCATTTTTCACTTATATTTCAATATACTGGCACGGTGCAAACGTGAGTGCAGATTTGGCGGCGAGAACTTAATTGCATATTAAGTGCGGAATCAGATTTAAGCTAAAAAACCTCCATTCTCTTTCCTCTTAAAAAAACAAATTCAATAGTGTTTGAAATGCACCGTATTCTTCTATCGTTCGCGGGAGAGG
>JALZUP010000317.1 GCA_023301505.1 Robiginitomaculum sp. | reverse complement strand
AGTCGATGTATTTTCGTCGTATTTCACCTGAAAACGGTTTTGGAGGAACGTCTCTATTCACGGCGTCATGCACACTGACTTGACCTGAAAAAGTCCGTCGCTTCATCGTCTCACCGGGGCTCTTTTTATCGGCCACCGCCAACAACGCCTCCATGAATACCGAAAGCAAATCTCCTAAGGTTGAGTCCATCGGCGTGATTTTTTGGCACCGTTGAAGTCTTCCGAGTTGAGCGTGCGGGCTCTGACGCGTTTGTCCATTTGCCCCCTGCACCCGGAGCGCCTACCAGCAATGATGGGAAGAAATAGTGAGTAACGTCCCCCCATGTGAGCGGCAGGTTTTTGCTATGTGCTCAACGCACGCGATAGCGGATGGGTGGTTTGGGTGGGACACGCGCTACCATAGTTACGCTTCAATAGCGTTTCGTTTTCTATCTCAAACAGGTTGCCATCAGAGGGTCGCACACCAGCAGAACTTGCATTGCGTTATTGGCGGCTTATGTTCCGAGCTCGCGTGTGCATCACCGTCATTGTGAGCGGCGTCGAAGCGTGCGACCAGGTGTGTTCCAACACGGCGGATGAGGAGTGTTATCTCCTATAAGCGCCCTACCCTCTTTGTCGCACCCGGATGTTAAAATGTTGCACTCACCAGTGTTTGATCAGTTGCCTGTATCAACGAGTTCCATCAGCACTGCGAAAAAGATGACGCCGTTAGCGTAGAAGGTGAACAACGACAACCAGTCGTCGCGTGTTCATCGCCATAACACTTGTCGCGGTAATGCGTTTTATACGTCATGACATGTATGGTTACTACCTTCTTCAAGATTGTTTCAGTGTTCTCCAACGACAGTACGTTATCGGTCAGCGCAGCTGATCACCTTTACCGATTTATTATTAGTAAAGTGCTACAAGTACGATGCGGTTGCCACGTGGCAACACGTTTATCTCTTGCAGGCTTTGATGGTTCGACGCTATGTACAAGCTCACTCGTAGTGGCGTCTTAATTTCATGATAGGTTGTAGTTATCCATTTGCAAAAGAGGTTCAATCAGTGTGCGTCGAATAGGACTATGGGGTTGCAGCACCACACGGGTAATGCATCACGCTAACCTACTGTGTAGTAACTACGCGTTGTGATTTTAGGGAGTTCTATTTGGAGGGTGCGGATGCAGAAGAACAACGACGTCGTGAGGTGAAATAATCTGTTGCCACGTGGCAACAGATTTATTCCATAACGCTCGCTGCGCATCGATCGTTCAAATGTTTGGATGCCGTTAGGTCAAACATCTCATTGCCATCAAGGGCAGAGTTGGAACCGTCACACGTGCACTCTGCTGGTAGAACCCGGCAACGATAACACCGCCACGGTGACTGTTACGTTGGATACCGATGCGTGGATGTGCAACGAAAGTCAGTGTTTAACATTCGCCATGTGTGCACAAGTGCTCTGTCTAACGGTCAACTTGCACGCGCTTTTGCTTTGCGGCAAATACGTGTTTCCCGCCAGCCTGCGTCAGTTAACCCGGTCACGTTGACATCGTTAGAAAGTCTGTTGCCACGTGGCAACAGAATTCTGCCTACGCACACTGGCCCGGAGCTTGAGGCCATGGCTGACTGACAATCTAATGATGCCTGCCGCGTCACTTCGTTGCGTACAAACCAACACGGGGTACGTGTGTGAGTTGTTTGGCACGCGATCACCCCTGACGCTCCAGATTGAATACGACCCTTGAACACTTCACCACCACAATCGGGCTTACAGTGACACTTCAATTGCCTGCACCGACTTCTCACGGGTGACACAACTGGTTGCCACACTTATTCCGCATCGTTGGCGGACAGGTCCAGTCCAGAAAATGATCAATGCCTTTACGTGCTGGAAAAGTGACTGGGAATTATACGGTGTTCGCAGTGACAAAAGGCAACCAGCCCATTTCTTTGGTTGCACCCTCTGCACGGTAGGATGGACCGTTAGCGACCAGTGAGATGAGTGACGACAACACAGCGCGTCCCACAATCGGTTCACTGACCCTTATCGGCGCAGTGTTGCCAAGTGACGTCATGAACCGTTTACCTGGAAGCCCGGACCACCGATTTACGATGTCTCAACTGAAGCGTCAACTTCGTGGAAAGAGTCCGTTGAAGACTTTCTCTGTAGCCTTAGTGAAATGTGTTGCCACGTGGCAACCAGAAGTTACATCGTCCGGCTCTGACTCCATCTCAAGGACCGCTTGCTGCTATCAGAGATAAAATGGGCAACACCGGCATCCGTCAACTTTCCTCACCACCCCGTGACTTGTGGGACGTACAACAGCACCATGTGGCGGAATAGCCATTGACGTGTTGCCACGTGGCAACAGACTTCTCTCCCACCGACGCTCACACACCTGATGGATCCCAGTGACAGAAAGCAGCCACCCATGCCGTTGGTTGCACCTGCATACAATGGACTGTTGACGAATAGTCAGGTGGGGGACGAAAGCGTGTCTTGGATCGGTTCAACCTTACC
>JALZUP010000316.1 GCA_023301505.1 Robiginitomaculum sp. | reverse complement strand
GTCATATGCTCATGACGATGTTCATATTCAGGCCCATGATCATGGTCACAGTCACAGTCACAGCCATGATATAGCCCAAAACCCAAAATCTAAGACTTTAAGAAGACGGGGCTGGACGGATGAGGCGGGGTACCAAAAACCTGGAGCCGCTGTGCGTTTCTCTCATGATTATGCAGGCCGCCAAATTACGGGTCAGGCGCAGTTGATTAATCTGCAATTTAGCGAAGGATATGATCAAGGCCAGCTCAAGATTGAGTTGCGCGCGCCAGACGCGCTTATGCTCACGGGCGGCGGGGTCTATGAGTTTGATATGCAAGGTCAAGACAGCCATGATCTGTCATTGAGCGTTAAAAGTGATATGGCGGGGCAGCATTATGTCAATATTTTCGCCACTGTCACATTTCCAAATGGGCAAATGAGCGCGCGCAGTTTCGCGCTTAATATTGACAGTGTTGCGCCCGGCTTAGAGCGTAAAGAGCTCGGCTCTGCTAAGGGTGTCAGCGCCGCGCGGCAACAGCCCGAACCATTATCTGGAGAATTGCCTAAAGCCTTAGGGGGGCAGCTCATCATTATGCGCGCCCAAGAAACGGTTTATTAGGCCAGATTATTAGGCGGGATTATTAGGCGGGGCTATTGGCTGGCCTTATCTTTTCCGCCAAAGAAATCAAATTTTCCTAATGGCACGCCATTATGACGCAAAATATTATAAGCCGTTGTAATGTGAAACAGCACATTAGGTAGGATGAAGCTGGCCGCATATTCGGTTGAGGTAAAGCTGCGCGGGGCAGGGCCAAATCGCACGTCAAAACTTTCCGCCTCGCGACCATTTATTTGCTCTGGCTTATATTTAGCCAGCTCGGCTTTTGCGCGCTCTATGCGGTTAAAAAGCGCGTCAAAACTCTCTTCTCCGTCCTCCCATTTAGGCGGCTCTTGCCCCGCCAAGCGGTGCGGGCAGGCTTTGACAAGGCTGGTTGCCACTTGAACCTGTCCGATCAATGTCAACATATTTGGATAAAGGCGCGCCTGTAAAAGAGCCTCATCTTTCCAGCCCTGATCTGCGCTATAAGTTTGGCTCATTTGGAGAATATGCGCCAGATTATCCATCCATCTATCTAAGACGGGTATAGAGCTATCATAGAGGCTGGGCATGGTCATAATATTCTTTCTGCGGGGCTTATTTTAGCCAGGCTTTAACCTCGCCTTTAAGCTTGAAGGTCATGGGGTTGCCGCGGCGATCGCGCGCCTTTCCCGTTGCGACTTTAACCCAGCCTTCGGATATGCAATATTCTTCCACATTGGTTTTTTCCGCGCCATTGAACAAAATACCAATGCCGCGCTCTAAAAGCGCTTCATCGTAAAAAGGGCTGGCGGGATCATTGCAAAGCCGATCTGGCGCCGCTTCAGATGTTGTTTCTGATGCTACTTCTGGGTCTGTCTTATCTATATCTGTCATAAGGTGGTGTTAGCGCGCAGCAAAACTGCGCGCAATAGAAATGAAGTGCCCCAGAGCAATTAGGTCAGAGCCCGCCCAAATGTCACGAGCAGCCGCTCCCATGCACGTTCTGCCTGCGCCTCATGATAGACTTGGCTATCAGGAGGACACCATCCGTGCTGCGCGTCCGTATAAACTTCAATTTCAGCAGAGCTAGAGGCGGCGTCAAAGGCCTGCTTTAATTTCACTTTTGCCTGCGGTTCTTTTTGATCATCATTATCGGCAATCGCAATTAAAAACTCTGCGTTCATTTTAGAGGCGCCTAAATGCGGGCTATCTGCCGCATCGGTCACAAGGCTGGCTCCATGAAAGGATCCGCCTGCGCCGACCCGCTCTGGGAACATCGCGGCCACGCGCAGGGTAATAGGCCCGCCATAGCAATATCCCATCACGCCAATTTTGCGGCTTGTATCGACAGCATTTTGCCCGTCCAGCCAATTAATATAGGCGGCGGCGTCAGTGCGGTTTGTCGCGGCGCTCGTCGCGCGGGCAAACCCAAAGATATATGAGCGTACCTCAGATTGAGGAAGGCTCGCAATTTTGGCCTCCATTTCTGCTCCGCTAACACCGCGGTAAAATGGGTTGACGACCAAGACGCTATATCCTGCCTTGGCAAGGCGCTCACCCATAAGTTTAAAGGCAGAGCGCAGACCGCGAATATCGGTCCATATGATGACGGCAGGGTGCTTGCCGCTATTGGGCGTTACAAAATAGGCATCGGCATTTCCGTCGGGCGTATCAATAATCACATCAGATTTGATTAAATCATCTGCGCCAGAAGACGGACTTGCAGACGGGCTAGCTGGGATTTGCGCGTTAGTTTGGGTGCCGCCTGAACAGCCTGCAAAACTAACCGCGAGTCCAATGGCGGCGGCTAAGCTCCCAAAATGTCTGCGGGTTAAGGATTTCTCGGCGAGGTATATTTGCGCCTCTGTTTCTGTTTCATGGTTGCACATTTCGTTTCCCCTTATTTTAGGTTATGTTTTCCAGCTTATATTATATTGTCCATACCATATGAGCGGGCAAAAAAAAACGGGCCTTAAGGCCCGTCTTAATCACAATAAAGTTTGTAAGCTTATGCAGCTTCGGACGCAAGATTACGTAAGACGTAATGCAAGATACCGTCATTTTTGTAATATTCATGCTCATTATCTGTATCAATGCGCACGCGTCCTGTAATGGTCTGTGTTTTGCCATCTTTAGATGTGATGTCAATTTCGATAGTGCCGCGCGGCTTGAGTGTTTCAATACCGCGAACATTGACGCTTTCATCACCTGTTAGGCCCAGCTTGCTCCAGCTTTGACCATCCATGAATTCTACAGGAAGAACACCCATACCAATCAGGTTAGAACGGTGAATACGCTCAAAGCTCTCGGCAATCACGGCTTTCACGCCTAAAAGGATTGTGCCTTTGGCGGCCCAGTCACGTGAAGAGCCATTGCCGTAAAGGCTACCAGCAAAGACCACAAGGGGCTTGCCATCAGCGTGATATTTTTCAGCCGCTTCATAGATAGACATGGTTTTGCCAGACGGGATATGTTTTGTAACGCCGCCTTCAGTTCCCGGCACCATTTGGTTTTTAATGCGGATATTGGCAAATGTGCCGCGCATCATAACTTCGTGATTGCCGCGGCGTGAGCCAAAGCTGTTAAATTCGGCTTTGGAAACACCATTATCGCGCAGATAATCTCCAGCAGGGCCATCATGTTTAATATTGCCAGCAGGGGAGATATGGTCGGTTGTGATACTGTCGCCAAAGAGCGCCAAAATGCTGGCATCTTTAACATCTGTCACCGCTTCTGGCGTCATAGGCATGTCGTCAAAATAGGGCGGGTTGCGAACATAGGTCGACTTCTCGTCCCAATTATAAGTCTTGCCGCCTGTGACTTTAATTTTCTGCCATTCTTTGTCGCCTTTAAAGACATTTGCATAGCGATCAGCAAACATTTTACGCGTGATTGTCTCGCGGACCACATTGGCAATATCGGCTGAATTTGGCCAAATATCACGCAAGAAGACCTCATTGCCATTTTTATCAACGCCCAGCGGATCAACATCAAAATCATGATGCATAGAGCCTGCCAGTGCATAAGCGACGACAAGCGGCGGAGAGGCTAGGAAGTTAGCTTTGATATCTGGGCCGATACGGCCTTCAAAGTTACGGTTACCTGATAGCACAGAGCATGAGACCAAATCACCTTCACTAATCGCGTCAGAGAACTCAGATGCAATTGGGCCAGAATTACCAATACAGGTCGTACAACCAAAGCCAACAATATTAAAGCCTAGCTCATTAAGCTCTTTTTGAAGGTTGGCTTTTTTAAGATAATCCTCAACCACTTGAGAGCCAGGGGCCAAAGATGTTTTAACCCAAGGCTTAACGGTTAGGCCCAGCTCATTAGCGCGTTTTGCCAAAAGGCCCGCCCCGATGAGAACAGATGGGTTTGATGTATTGGTACAAGATGTGATAGCGGCAATGAAGATATCGCCGTGATCAACGTCAAAGTCTTTACCTTTTACAGCAATGGCGCTATCGCCCGATGGAGTCTTTTTATACTCATCACGCAAGATTTTCGCAAAACTTCTATTCGCGCCTTTAAGTTCGATTTTGTCTTGTGGACGTTTCGGGCCAGAAATACACGGAGCGACTGAGCTCATATTCAAAGATAATGTGTCGGTAAAGACAGGCACATCATTTGTACGCCATAGGCCTTGTTTCTTAGCATAAGCTTCAACTAGCTCGATGCGGGCACTATCGCGGCCTGTGGCTTCAAGATATTTTAGCGTGTCCTCATCAATTGGGAAGAAGCCGCATGTTGCGCCATATTCTGGAGCCATATTGGCGATGGTTGCTTGGTCTTCGAGAGACAGATTGTTAAGACCTTCGCCGTAAAATTCGACAAATTTACCAACCACGCCTTTCTCGCGCAGCATTTGCACAACGGTCAGTACAAGGTCTGTTGCCGTGCCGCCTTCTGGCATTTTACCTGT
>JALZUP010000315.1 GCA_023301505.1 Robiginitomaculum sp. | reverse complement strand
GGAGAGTTCTTGGCGGAGGAGGTCGAAGTCGATGGCGTTCTTGAGCGATCCGTCCTCGGCCTTGGTCTCGGTGAGGCAGTTCGGAAAGAGGGCGGCGAGTTTCTCGATGTTCTCGGCGGTGAGGTCCTTGGAGTGGAGCTTGAGTTTGTCCATGGTTGAAAGAGGAGGGTGTTTTAGGGTTCCGGGAAGCCAAAGCGACCTAGTGTTTGAAAGTGCAGGCTGATGAAGCCAGTTTTCTCAGTTGAAAGTTGCGTGATGCGCCTACGTGCATTTGTGCCCGCAGCAACGGTGTATTGCTGAAGCTTGGTGATGATGGTTGAGCGCTGGGTTTTCAAACCCGCAGAGTTGAGATTAAGTGTCCCCTCCGCAAAACCGAAAGCCTCTTGAGAAAGTGACTCATTGGAGAGCATGCCATCTGAACTACAATGGAAGGCCCGATGAAGATTAATGGCATCATAGGGGTGAATCTCCGGTGGGATTTCCTTCTGGCCCCGGGCGTGTCCGCAGGTGTCGGTGGTTTGGCAACAGGCGACCAGATTGGTGACATCGAATCGTCTTGCGGGATTTCCTCCATTGTTCCCTTGTGGTTCCAAGTGATCAAGTTGGGTGGCATCGCCATGATCTTCAAGCGGTGTTTCGCAGAAAGCACATTGACGAGATTGGTTTTGAAGAAGTCTTGTCCGTGTTTGTTCTTTGCAGCTCTGGAAGGCGAGTGCATCGAAAGCGGGGGGCGGATCGAGTGTCGAAAAATCAGCAAGGCAACCCGCTGACGGGAGGTGCGTGAGTGAGATCATTCGACTTCGAGCTGTTGGAAATTCCGTTTGATATCCGCTTCGATCAGCACTGGATCAGTTTCTCCGAGATGCTTGTTCAATTTAGAACGTAGGCTTTGATAATCTGGGCTAGACCAGTCCCCTCTATCGGTGATTTTGATGAACTGTCGGATGTCATCTTTGAGGACTGAGGGCCTAGCCTCGACATACATGAGTTCTTCGAGGATTCGTTTGCTCTCCGCACCGTAAGTTTTGTGATTCGGCTGTGTGATTCGGCCATCATCTTGGATGGTGCGAATGGACTCGGGTCGGACGGTTGAGAGGACTTGCGGGCTGTGAGTGGTGCAGATGAATTGAACTTTCGGGAAAGTTTTCTGCAGATCAGTAATGATCCGCTGTTGCCAACTGGGGTGAAGATGAAGCTCGACCTCGTCGATGAGAACAATTCCGGGAGATTCCAGGGCCGTGCTCCCAAGTTCTGGATTGGCTTCGACCATTCGCATGGCGATGTCCATGACCATGGCGAGGCTCGTTTTGAAACCGTCGCTGAGGAATTTGATGTCGTAAGAACATCCGTCCTTGGTGCTATCGACCATGAATCGCAGTGGGCTTAGCTCCGTTCTGGGGCGGTTGAATTCGGGTAGGAAAGATTCGATCGCGTTTCGAATGGCTAGCAGTTGCCCATTTTGGTAGTCCCAGTCTTGCTTTTCCTCTTTTTGGCGACGTTCCAAATCTTCGAGATAGTAAAAATACTCGAACAGGTTCTTGAAGTTCGTCTTTGGGTTCAGGCAGTCAGTGTAAGCTTGATAGCGAGAAAATTCCTTTCCGAATCCGCGTCGGCGCTGAGGAACATCAATGATGGCTCGGCCCGTGCCGTAATAGGCAAGGATGGGAAAGAGCACATTACTGTCCACCATTTCGATCAAGAAGTCAGCCTCCTTGATGATGTCTGAGTGCCCCTTCACCTTGTAGCCTTGTTCCGCGAGAGTGTTCTGAGTCTTACTGATTGAGGAAGAGGAACTATCTAGACGTTTTATCCGGTCCCATTCGATGGAGTCATCGACTGAAGATTGTATGTCACTCTTAAATGTCGCTGCAGCAATGAGCGCGAAGGGCTCGTCTTTTTCCCGCTGCATGCAAACATCACTATCCGTCGGGGCATTGCCGCTTACTTTTGGAAGGCGTGTTAAAAACGGTCCGAAAGCGAAAGCAATTGAGTCTAGGATACTGGTCTTACCAGCTCCGTTGTTTGCCGCGAATACGGTAAGTTGGCGGTGCATCTCGCAAACATGGGAACCTTTGAAGCGCCTAAAGTTGTGGAGACGAAGTGTCTTGAGTCGCATGAATCTAGTTTAAGTGCTTTGGGCGTGAGATTGATAGCCTGAATTAGGTTAGGTAAGGTCTGCGAGTTCAGATTTGAGCTGATTGAGTTCCTGATTGAGGGCAACGCGGCGGTTGAATTGCTTCTCGCGGTTCACCTTGGTGGTGAGTTGGGAGAGTTTGCGCTGGAGTGCCTGATAGTGATGGCTGCGGTCGATGAGGGCTGGGAGTGCTTCGCTGGGGCGTGCTGAGAGCGGGAGAAGAGGCTGAAGGAGGGCTGCGTAGAGTTTGCCGAGATCCAGCGCAGTCGGGAGAATTAGCAGGATTGCGGGTGGCTTGTTGAAAAGGGAGGTGAAGCGGGGACCGGTGACCCATTGGGTGCTGTCGGCCTCGCTGGGCCGCTTGTGGGCGGCACTGTGAGCGATGAGGCCCTCGGCATTTACCAGCTCGAAGATGATGGGCTGGGGGATGGCGAGATCGAGGAGTTGGAGGAGGTCAGGGTGAATGCTCGATCCCTTAAGTTGGAGGTGGAAGATTTGGATTTCGGGAACTTGAGCGGTCGCGGCAAGTTTGACCGTTTCCGGGGAGAGCTTGGCGTGCCAGCGGATCTGCTGGATTTCGCCGGTGAGGAGAGCCTTGAGGCGAGCCGTCGGTCGAGCCTTCTCCAAGATCTTAGTCTTGGGGATGACTCGGTTGACGAGGGTGGCTGGCGGGAACTCGAACATCGTTTTTTAAGTAAGAGAGTCCCAGTTGATCCGCTTGCCGTGCTTGAGGATGAGTCCTCCGGTGCCGATGCCGTATGAGCATTCGATCTCGTGCTCACCATGAATGGGGAGTTCGATGACTTCAATTTGGGAGGCTTGTCCTTCTTCGGTCGGGAAGAAAGCGCCACCGGGGAGGGAGAAGAGAGGGAATTCTGGAAAGTGCGCGCTGCAGGAGCAGGCATTCAAAAATTGTAGGGAGTTGAGCTTTCGAGAAGAGCAGAGTTCAAAATTAGCATGGACGGCGATGATGGCTGATAGGAGTTCCTCTGGTAGGGCTTTGATTTCTTGGAGGATGAAGGGTTCTTCTGTCCCAGAAGTAAGGCCAATAACCTGACACGAGATGCCGCATTCCTGGCATTCGGCAGAAGCTCGAAAAAGGTGGAAGGGGGCCGAGTAGCTGGTGGGAAAGTGATGGTGCATCGAGGTGAATCAAAACTAGGCTTAAGGAAGGACGACAAAGAAGGCGATGAGTTCGAAGTCATCGAGTCCCTTGATGGAATTCACGAGGGCGGTGGTGTTTCCGGGGGTAAAGAGACTATCGATGTCGCCTTCTTCCTTTGCGTCGATCATTGAGCTGATCGCTTGGTCGAGGAGGTCGGAATATTTGCTCATATTGCGACCGTCTTTGGTGGCGGAATTGAACCGCTGGCAGAGGTCGGCGATGGGTTCGGAGCGGCCCTTGCTGGCGGTGCGGGCGAGATCGAGAAGACGT
>JALZUP010000314.1 GCA_023301505.1 Robiginitomaculum sp. | reverse complement strand
CTGTATTGGGCCATTTTTAGATAATTGCCCAGCATCAATCCATGCTGACCAATTATCCCCTGAGGCAATGGGTAAAAGAACACCTTGTACCGGGTCTTCGGTGATTACACTGAGAAGATTGGCAACATTGCCATCTTCTACAGTTTCTGTGAAAAACGAATACCGATCGTAGTGGCCTTTCAGGGTGTCGCTTATGCGCTCTATCGCTCTTTGTTTAAAGCTAATGGCGTGTTCTGAGGTTGATACACTTGCCGATATTTGGACACCCGATGAGCCTGAGATAATCAAGGCAGGATCACCAAAGTATTTCACACCGGCCTTATCAACAGCTAGGTATAAATAGCTAGCATTGGCATCGTCATCGTCTTCAAATGCCATGAGTGAATGACCTTGCTTCAATGATGCTGTTGGCGTTCCTGCGGCTACACTTGTTAGCAATAATAATGCTTCTAACACACTTTCATCCTCTTCGAGATCGACTTCCATGTCTGTAGAAACTTCGGCACCTATTGGCCACAGGTTTACTGGACTGTCTGAATCTCGGTAACGGGCTAAATCTTTTGGGTACAACGGGTGATCGGCAAAACTTGTATCGTCGATGTCAAAAACTCTTACGAGTAAGGCTACTTCCCAAGCACACCACCCGGTGTAGCTTGGTTTGATAAAAGATGGTTTTGTTAAATCATCGTTCGTCTTAGCGCCTTGCAATCCACCTGTGCCAGCAACGCCACAAACTCCTTTTAATTTGCTTATGGTGGCAGCCCATTTGTCTAAATGACGCTCTATTAGCTTGATACGATTTGCAGGTGTGGCATCAATGACTTTGGTGAGTGATCCGAATATTTTAGGAATGGCAGCCTCGTCGGAAATCTCTCGGTCAGGATCGTAGTGTTGAAAGATGATATCTACTAGACGGTCGGTTCCAGGCTTCACGAAAATAGGGGCGAGTTCTTTGATTATGTTTGGATCGGCATCTAAACAAACACACCATGATAAAAATACGTAAGCGTCATACACTTCTTCACGATAGCGATGCACTTTGTAAAAATACCCATCAGGTAACACGCTTCTGTATCCCTCAACTTCTTTTTTGTAGAAAAGACCATTGAGTAAAGCTGTCATCAGGCATTGGTTTTTGATGCTGGTTAAATCACAGCCACCGTTGTATCTGACACATATGGGGTAACTCCATCCATTAATTGCTGCACGCCAAAAATCCCATACCGCTAATTGCCTATCTGACTTGCCTTCTTTTGGTTTATCTCTGTATTGTGCTTCAGCGTTAGCGGATTGATCAATGTTATACGAGAATTCCTCATATTGAGCTATCCAATAATCCAATTCTTTTATGGGCCACGCTTGCCTTGAAGCTCTACCTCGTTTTTTAAGGTCATCAAGGATTGGTTTCAGCTCCACGGCTGGCTCTCCATGTAGTTTGGCATTTGATGCCAATCTTCTAGTGAATACAAACAAGATTATAGATTAGCAGAACTTCCGCTTTTGGCCGAATGCTGACCGATAGCAGTCGCTGTTATCGACCGCTTGCGAGATACAATCAGTGTGCTTTGGGCGGTTGGAGTTTACTGAGATTTTACTGCGTGAGATTGAAACAGTCATGTGCTTCGTGGGAACACCCAGCTCGCAAATACATGCGTAGGACTGGGTTTCAATATCAGGCTATCTTCATCAAAATCGAATCGTGCATTAGGATAGACAATCTTTTGCTTTTAAAAGGGTGGGAGTGCCGAAGTAGCTGGCGAAGTGTTGAAGCCAAGGGCACCAAACGAGTAATGCGAGATTTGCGTGCCACAGGCTTGAACATTTCGCCTGTTACGCAGGCGCGGGGCGGGTTAACAATGTTTGCCGCCCACAGAAGCAAGCCAAAGCGAAGGGCAAGACCACTTCACTGTGGTCATGCATGGGGCAAAACAGGGCCACCAAACACGTTTGGGCAGTCATGGAGGTGGCAGACATCGAGGGTGATCATACAACACCGAAAGGTTTACGCCACGGGTTTGGTGTTCGTATGGCTATGCAGACCCGAAACCCTCGACTTATTCAAAAATTATTGGGACATTCGAACTTAGAAACAACTACTATATCCATGGACTTAGTAGGCGATGAAGCCCGCGCTGAAGTTGTTGGGGCCTAGTGAAGAATGCCTTGTAAATTTTGTGAAAAACAGTAGTTTTACGTAGCGATTAGTGTGCGTTTCAGGGTACGGAAGAAATATATGGCTACAGCAGAACAGTTAAAATCATTGATCAGATCACATTTTAGTAATGAGCCAGAGCGGTTTTATACGATTGCTTTGCAGGTTGCTGCGCATGAAGCAAAAAAAGGAAATTCTGCATTGGCTCATGATCTTCGTAATCTGGTGGATATGGAGAGGAAGAAAGGTGGGCCACGCGTACTGAATTTTCCTAAAGATTTAAAAGGGTTGGTTTTAACCGACGAACCAAGAACATCTAAACAAGTTCTTGTAATGAACCCTGATCTACAATCAAGAATAGATCAAATTATTCACGAGTATAGACATCAGGAGAAGCTTAAATCACATGGGCTATCTCATCGTAGGAAAGTGCTTTTAATTGGCCCGCCAGGTACAGGTAAAACAATGACGGCAAAAGTGTTAGCTCATGAGCTTAATATCCCCCTTCATACGGTACAGGTTGACCGTCTTGTTACTAAATTTATGGGGGAAACTAGCTCAAAGTTAAGACAGATTTTTGACTTCATGAAAGAAGAACATGGTGTTTATTTCTTTGATGAGTTTGATGCTATCGGCGGAGATAGATCATCAGATAAGGATGTTGGTGAAATGCGCCGTGTTCTTAATGCGTTCTTGCAATTTATTGAGCAAGATATATCTGACAGCATTGTCATTGCTGCAACGAATAACCCACAACTATTAGACAAAGCACTGTTTAGGCGTTTTGACGATGTTTTGTACTATAGCAATCCTACAGTTGAAGAAAAAAAACAGTTGATAAAAAATGTGTTGGGGAGTTTTAAGGCTGCCCGCTTTGATTGGAAAACTGTTTTAGATAAAAGCTCCGACCTTAGCCATGCAGAGTTGGCTCTTTCCTGTAATGACGCGATTAAAAACGCGATATTAGCTGACAAAAATACAATCAGTGCTTCAGACCTTTGTGCCATGATTATTAATCGAAATTATGTGCATAAAGGAATGAATAACTAAGGATGGAAAAAGAACTCCCACATATCCAGATATTAAAACCTGCGGATAGTATAGGTTTTACGGCAAGAAATTCTCCTCCTGGCGAGGCTCATTATCCTAAACGCCCGCGGGGGGCGCATGGCAAGCTTATTAAAAGCAAACTTGAACAAGCTTGGACAGAAAGTGAAACCGAGAAGTTTGCTAGCCATTCAGAGCGAATAGGCACTTAT
>JALZUP010000313.1 GCA_023301505.1 Robiginitomaculum sp. | reverse complement strand
CCTCCACGATAAATCTCAAAACCGATTAAACGCGGGGCAGATCAAGAGCAAGGACCGGAGGTCCTTTGTAAATAGAGTAACGAATAACAGATAACAGATAACAGATCGATGACCTGTAGGGTGCATAAGCATAAGCGCATCCACATAAAACCGAAACCCTAACATTCACTTGACACACTGTTATCATCAACCGACGTGAAACCCATCTTCAGCTTCTAACGCGTCATCTAAACTGCACGCGGTGACAACACGTTATACCTATCATGTATAACGTATAAAAAATATCGTCAAAGCTGCCCACCCTCAAATGCCCTTTATATTCCCCTCTCCTCCGCAGCACTGCTCACGACACCAGTAGATCACAGCACCTCTAGCGCTCGCCCAGCCAAAGTTGACTATCGGTTTTTTTTAACGGCAGTCACATCAGCCTTGCTAGCACTTACGGGAAACCCAACTATTCGCCTCTATTGACCAGAAATATCTGACTCGAAATCTCACACCTGAACTCAAGACCTCGGTTATCGGACAGCTGACTAGATCGAATCTAGTCGAAGCTGTAGCTTAGGCGGTATTGCACATTGGTTGGTGTGGCGATGAGCAAGTGAGTCAGATCTGCAAGTGACAATTATCATATTGTCAGGAATGAAGTTGATGGCTTACCCTCGGTGTGATGGGTGTCCGGCTAATTTATCAAAATACTGTAAATTTCGGTACGTTCACAAAATTAAATAAATTATTCGGTGTTGAACAAGGAGCGCTATTTTGAACATACGAAATGTACTGGCTGTTGGAATCGCAGTATTCTTTTGTGCGTCATGTGGAGGAGGTGGTGGCAGCTCTCCGGGCAGTAGCGATCAAGCCAACACAAGCGGTCAGGGGGGTGGAGATCAGGATGGCGGCGACGGAGGGGACGGTAATACGGTGACACCAATTGCCGGCACCTTTAATTGTTCTACCGAAATCGATGAATCGTTTCTAAGTAGTCTGGAAACCGGCATCCTTCCTAACATCAGCTCGGGCTGTGACTACGTCATTACAGAGTCTATGCAAATCAATGCTATCTCGATGATTGAGCCCGGTGTCACGATTGCATTGGCCGGCTCCATCGAGGTTGAACTATCAAACCAGTCACTCGCTATCGATGGCACGGCGACAAACCCGATAATATTCCAAGCTGTGAACGCCGCGACACCTTGGGGCAAGATAACACTTGAATCTTCAGATCTTTCGCTCGCACATGCGTTATTTGCAGATGGTGGTGCAAGCACATTGAGTGGTTTTGGGACGGAGACTTATAATGATGCGGCAGTGGAGGTGGTGTTTGGTGGTATTGGTGTTACTGGCAGTAGTATAGTAAATACGACGTTTTCGAATAGCCGATCATCGGGTCTGCTGTTTGGTGATCGCCAACAAATCGGTGTGTTTTCGGGTAACCAGTTCAGCGATAACACAATCTATAGCGTAATCTTAGGTGGTTCCGGCGTAGAAGATGTTATCAATTCCATTTCAGAGAACACGTTTTCTGGTTCCACTTCACAACCAGTTCTTATTGACTTTGAACGCGCTGATACAAGAAGTGAGGACGTGGTGTTTCACGACATCGGCGTGCCGTATATGTTTGCCAATCTGACTCCATCGAGAGGCGATCTGAACAACAATGATCTACTCTTTATGGATGGCTCTGAGATGTGGTTTGCGCCAGGCTCGGGATTGGGTGGTAATACGATCTATGTTATGGGGACAATAGAGAACCCGGTTGTCTTCAGTGGTATACCGGAAAGTGTGAATGAATGGGTAGGTATAGAGGCAGGGCCAGATTCTATTTTGCGCCATTTTCGTATAATCGGTGGTGGCCTTGGAGAGGGAACTGACGGTTCATCACTGTTTTTGGCCAGCACTGGTTTCAATTTGCCCGACCAGAGCAATGGTTTTACCATTGAGCATGGCTCAATTGAAGATAGTCAGGGTGTTGGTATCAAATGCAGTAGTTCTGGCAATACGTTTGTCGGCAATTTGTCGGCCCTGTCGATATCCAATGCGGCATTCGGAGCAATAGACCCCATCTGTCAGGTGAGCGCTGACTTATTAGCTCCAACAGTAGAGGACACAGAGTCGGAAACCGTGGCGTTTAACGGTTATCCAGTGCATGCCAGTGAATGTAGCAATATTATGTTTAACGAACGTATCCTGACACCACTTGTGCTTGAGAATGGCCCTAGTGCCTGTGATTATCTGATTGTCGGTAGCAACCAGTTACAATCTAACGTTACCATTGAGGCTGGTACTACGATTATTTTCGAGCGTTCTGCCGAGCTCGATATCGACGTTGTCCAAGCCATGGGAACCGAGGACGCTCCAATTGTGTTCAGGGGGAACAATTTGGTATCGGGCTATTGGAAGGGGCTGAGTTTGAGCGGCAATGCCAGTAGTCTTGAGCACGTGTCTCTCTACGACGCGGGAGCGCTGGACGGGATTTATTTATTTACCGAAGGAGCTAACATCGAAGAAGCGCTTTCCGATGCGGTCAATTTGCGGGGGTTTACATTGGGATTGTTTGGGCTTGAGACTTCGTTGGTTAACGTCAATATAGATCGCTCATCTAGTGTTGGTATGTACTTCGCTCCCGGGGCTACTGTGTTTGATATTACCGATAGCCGAATTGGCAGCGTAGGAACGTTTTCGGGCTATCTTGGGCCGGCAATCGCTGAAGCTTTTGCAGTTGGTGTGACTGTTGATGTAGATGATCCGACCATGTTCTCGAACGGAGTGTTCCTCACAGATCGTGCTCTTAGAGAAGCAACTTATCAGGCATTGCGTACCACCCCATCTAACTTGTCTGACAGCTTTGATGTGTTAGGGCAACTGGAGCTGACAAATATTGGTGTACCTTGGGTCATCACAGAAATGGTGGTTGAAGATGGTGCACTTATCCTACAGGAAGGCACTGACATTCGTGCGTTGTATGGAATTATGCTCGATAATGCAACGCTGCAAATCAATGGCAGTGAGTCGGCACCAGTACTCCTTTCAGGCAGCAGGGATGATCCCGCGGATTTGGCCTGGGGTGGTATCACACAGCGATCAGAAACTTCAGCTGAGATTGATATGCAAATCACAGGTATGCAAATGAATGGTGCGGACGCAGGGTTGACCTTTTTAAATCGTAGCGGTACAACAGTTGTATCAAACAGCATCATAGCTAACGGGCTGGCCGGCATTCGCTGCGGTAACTTTATCGATATCATGCTCAGTCTCGAAAATGTCGTCTTTGACAATCTCGCAGATTTTGACATCGATCCGGATTGTGGTTTGTAATCGGCCGGGCATTCGTTATTGGTCGCTGTCAGGGTATGTCTGTCAGTGACTGACCGGGATGTCGATGAGGTATCCCGGTATGGTTGTTTTAACGCCGCACGCCAACACGGCAGTTTAAACACATAGCGTTCGTTATATGCTGTGGTAAATGATTCGCCCCGAGGAAAAATACCTGGACACTCATTTTAAAATACTGGCAAATCTAGAACTCGATACTCAGAATCTCAAATCGAAATTCCATCACTGTAACCTCTGAGGAGGTATCTATTCAGCATGGAAATACCATCAAGAACATGTATCCGATACTATCGAATGCATCGACAATCAACCCGGGAGCGATGAGTCATTGGATGTTTAAAAATGAGGTGACTCGGCGTCGAGAGCTGACTATTAAGGTAGGTTTATTGGGCATTTGTTACTCAGCGTTTTTTATGCAGAGTTTATAATAGCCAACAAAATATATAGCTAAAAATGCCATTCGGGTGCCTGTCCCTGCAAATTCTCAGATCGGCCAAGGGCTGCTCGTGCCAAACACAATTACATCATGCCCTTGTAATGAGTGGCCCTCGAAATTTTTACTGAGAGGCTTCAGAGTTCGAAAAAATCAATAATAAAGACCTGCCCCCTAAATTTCTCTCTTACGGGAAACCCGACGCGTGAGCGAGGCCTACAACCGCTTTGGTTGTTACTATCAAGCGTTAAGCTGGATGTCTTCGTTATTTTCTTCCACGATAAATTTCAAAACCGGTTAAACGCGGGTAGATCAAGAGCAAGGACCGGGGGTCCTTTATGTTGGAGGCGCTTTCAGCGGAACCTTGCCGGGGCTGCTGTCTAGGTGCGCCCTTCCGGCAGAGCCACTTTTCAACACCCCCTTACTTATATCATGGTTAACGAAAAGTCTTTAAGCGACCGATCAGAGAGTGCCTTGGCGGCATTTTGAACAGTACCGCTCCAGCAGCCGCGCAGACGTAAATCCCTGTGCTGCTACGCTAACGCCGCCACCCATGGCGCCTATAAACGAGGGCCTGCCTCCGCAGCACTATTCAAACGCAGCTAGATCAAAGCAAAGGACCTTGGGTCCTTTATTAAACGTAATACGCGTATTACCGTATTACATATAAAATACCGTCAAAGATGCTCACCTACAAACAGCAGTAATAAGCAAGAAAAACCCCACCATCTTTCAGCAACACTTTTGCAATGGCCAAAGGCCGAGCCTGTCGCTCTACCCCGCGTTTAATCGGTTTTGAGATTGTTCGTGGAAGGGGGT
>JALZUP010000312.1 GCA_023301505.1 Robiginitomaculum sp. | reverse complement strand
TCCTAAGAACTACGATTCTGAAAACTAAAGAACAACTACAAGGACAGTCATCGCTTAAGAATATCCTTTGCAGTGCCTGTTCAGTTAAAACTTTGTCGGCGGTTCCCACAGAGGAGGCAGCGAAGGCGTGGCTTGGTAGTGAATTAAATCGCGTGTTTCTAACTGCTGACTCGCTTATTAAATCAATGCGATTAAAAGAGCGTTATAAGGATGAAACATATGAAACCCTAAGTCATAAGGACTTTTTGAAATTAGTAAAGGAAGCTTTTCCACTGATTGATTGGGATAATACTTACGGCGAGTTTTGTGCTGCTGGCGAAACGCTGAATAGTAATTTGGATGATCCTATTTGATTGGATTTTTACGTAGACATTTCCACATACCGACACAACCCATTCACCCACTGGATCTGCTGCGGCGTTTTACAATTTGCGTTGACCAGTGCCGGTGATCCAACAACAAACACGGTGCATTTGGCCCGGCTGGTGGCCACGTTAAACCGATTTGGACTGAATAGAAAAGACATACCCCGCGGTGCTTCTTCTACTGATGAGCTGGTCATGGAGTAGATAACCACGGGTGCCTGTTGCCCTTGAAATTTGTCAACCGTGCCTACTCTGACATTGGTCGGTAACTTGTTTCTGAGGTGGGAAACCTGTGCGTTATAGGGTGCAACCACCAGGATATTTTCGGGTTGCAGAACGTTTGCGATATTGTCTTTATCTGTCCACTGGTGCGATCCATTCAATAGCTCTTTGACCAGCGTGGCAATCTTGATCGCTTCTTCATCTGATCGGCTTTGATTACCGGTATGTTCTACGGGAATAAACGTTAACTGCTGGTCCAGGGTTTTGTTGTTTTTAGTTAAGTGCTGATTTTCTAATCCGGCAAGCGACTCAAGTCTGCCGTCATAGTATTGTTCTGATGTGAACTGGCAGATGCCAGGGTGCATGCGGTAGGTGGTGTCGAGAAACAAACCCTGATTTGCATCAATGGTTTGATTATCACCGATCAGGTGGGCGAGGGCGGCGATTTCTGAGCCTTCAGGGTGTGCTGCTTTTTGTGGTTGTTCGAGTTGCTGCGGGTCACCCAGGAGGATAACGTTTTTTGCGGCACGGGCGGCGGTCAGTGCCATTGCCAGGGACATTTGTCCTGCCTCGTCTATGAACAGGTAATCCAGTTGCTGAGCCAGTTCGGGTGCTGCCCAGGTGAATGCTGTAGCGCCGACGGCCTTGCTGTCATCGATTGCAGCGAGCACCCCGTCTTTGTCGGCAAGTCGTTCACATTGAGGGTTGGTGACCTGTTTTTTGTCGCCCTTGTGTGCAATCAGCGCAGTAGAGTCTGCCTCAATGACTGCAGATAACAGGTTGGCGATTACAGCAT
This sequence comes from Robiginitomaculum sp., assembly GCA_023301505.1. Lineage (GTDB taxonomy): Bacteria > Pseudomonadota > Alphaproteobacteria > Caulobacterales > Maricaulaceae > Robiginitomaculum. Next base: position 2,603 of record JALZUP010000312.1, on the reverse strand, counting down.
GGCTCACAGCGGTGACACCTACACGTTTTCCGGCCTTTAGTAACCTGGCAATAACATGGCTGCCGGTATGGGTCTTGCCGGTGCCCGGGGGGCCCTGGATAGCCAATACACTTTGATTCAGTTTAGACACTAGCTGATAAGTTTGATCAATAGTTGTGTCTGCCCGGGCAAGTAACTCGTTGATGTTTTCTGCGCTGGTAAATCTTGGAGGTCGTCGTGTGAGTAGGTCGAACTGGGCAGTCTTGATTTCCACGCCGGGGTTGGCTGCCACATGCCGTCCAAACGCCAGTAATGTTTCCGGCATCGGAGCGGGATTGACGTAGCGGTGGTGAAACACAGCGACTGGATGTTTATCAATCGTTTTGCCAGTCTTTTTGATCTCGATGGTGTGTTCGTTGTGATCAACCGCCACTACCGTACCAATCTTAAAGTCACCTGGCGCACCATCCTCTGTGCTGGCTTCGTAAATACCGGCACCTTCATCCATGGTGATGAACTGGGCAGGGTAGGAATACACATGTGATGGTATTGTTCCTTTGCCTTCTGGTGGGACTTCAGACAACAGATTTAAGCCGGTAATTGCGTTTCTTTCTTTTAATATTTCTGCGGTGTCTAGCTCTCGCAGTCGGTAGTACTCCCACCATGAGTTTTTTTCTTCACGTCGAAAGTAGTCAAGGCAGTTGGCCAGTAGCCATCGGGCTTTTTGTTGGTCGGTCCACTCTTGTGACGGAGTATCTTTAAAGGCAGCAGTTAGAGCATCGAATACTTGTTGTACCTGCGGTGCCCGCTCTTCTTCTTTGGGGTCATATTCTTCCGGTGCAGGTGGCCGTGGTAATTGGATGCCTTTTTGAATCTGTTGCGCTCTCAGTGTTTCCAGCCAGTCACGCAGGGCGAGGGTAGAGATGCAATCGTCCCGGTTGTATTTGAGTACAACGGCTTTGTCTTCGTCTCTGACTTTACTGGTCGCTTCCATTTCAAGCATTGATTCCAATCGATGCATGGAAAGCCTGGCTTCTGCAAGTTCTTCTTCCCGGTGATAACCATAAAACTGTTCCAGGCACTTGATGCTATAGCTTTCAACACTGGCACGAATCGCCTGGCGGGTAACCGCGTAGAGATCGACAAAGCACTGCTTTCTAAGCAGAATATCGAGCTCGGCTTCACGGGTAGCATGGCGTGTTGCTAGTCTCTTGAGTGCAACAGGCTCGTAGGGAGCGTAGTGGTAAATATGCATATTGGGGTAGTCACTGAGCCTTGCGATCGCAAGATCAATAAACTGTTCAAATGCTGCTTTTTCACCGGGCCGATCTAATCCCCAGATATATTCGAATTTGGGCGTTTGTTGCCCTGCAGCTACAGTTGCATAGCCCAGCAGGTATTCTAGACCTCCACCAGGGGCGTGTCGTGCGCTTTCGATATCAAAAAACAGATCGCCATTTGGGTCTGGCTCGGGAAGTCTGAGAAAACCTCGACGTTGATTGTCATCTTCTTGCGGGTAGGTCACTTGTAGGAATTCAAATTCGGGATTACCTGTGGTGCGGCCTTTGTGTTGTATTTTTGCTTGCTGTTGAATCCGCTCTGTTGTCTCTGTTGAGCCGTCGATCTTGTCTTTGAGTGCTGAACCATCGGCGTTTGCCAATGCGGTTAACGTGGTGATGTTATGACTTGTCAGTGCTTTAATTTGTGTCTTTTGAATACCTGCCACGAAAGTCAGATGATCATCGCCCCGGCGGCGTTTGTCACAGTCTGGCCACCACTGACAGATGTCGCAGTGGGAGACAGGGTCCGGGTAACTACTTGGATTACTCTCGCGTGACAACTCATCTAATAATCCCGCTTTCGCCAGCCGATAGTAGGCGGCGTAGTCATTCAGCTTATGCGTTTCGCTTTGGTACGGCACTTTGGGATCGTCGTTGGGCATGACCACGTGCATGTGTACAGGCGTTGTGCCCTGAATTTCGGTGAGGAGGTCCGAATAGACACAAAGTTGCATGATGGTGCCGGCTTTGGTGTTTTGTGTGAGCTTGGTATCGATAATTTCATAAGACCAGCTGCCAAACACGGATGAGTTGCCATCAACCTTGATGAGAAAATCTGGTCTGCCAGCCCATTGGTTATTAGAAAACGCCGCCTGGAAAATCACATCGGCACCAGCGTGCATGGCATCGAGTGTTTTACTTTGGGCGTTCGCGTCGTCCCAGTTGAGCTCTACAATGTTAAGGTTGTTCTGGTCCTTTAAGTGGGCAAGGTACGCGGCTTCGTGATCATGGCCGCGTTGGATTATTCTATCGAGAAAGTGGTTTTTGCGAACAGGCTTTTCTATTGTTTTGGCTGCATACTGACGCTCAAGGTGGGTAGCGTGTTTGCAGGCGATGTGGTTAGACAGGTCGGTGGCGGAGAGTATGGTTTTGTCTTTTATGATTCTCAATGAACTTACCTATACTGATTCTATTCTACAGCTGAACACCTTTGACGCTGCTGTAGCGTCTTGGGGTAAGAGTGTGCTGATTCGACCCACGGCAGCGCATTGGCTGCCGTGGTAAAACGTGGTGGCTACTCTGGAAGGTCAAATTCAAGTTCAGGTACTGACTGGATCGATGCGC
>JALZUP010000311.1 GCA_023301505.1 Robiginitomaculum sp. | reverse complement strand
AGGTAAAAACTATCATCTCTCTCTCCATTATTAAAGTTACAGGCGAGGCATTACTCAGGGGGTGGGAAATACCCCGCCTGATTCACCGTGTGGTGAATTTGGGTTAGCGCGGTTTAATCTCTCAAGAAGTCCTCACAAATAACACTCATCTGGCCCTCCAGCAGCTCCGCGCGAGTTGATGTGACCACGACAGTCATATGCGGGTGATGGTTTTCTGATAACCACTTAATCAGCGGCTTGGATGCGTCCAAAAGCTCGTCTATTTTTTCTTCTGAGTACTTCATTATCTTACTCTCCTATATGGCTTAATTGCCGATTATGCGGCGTAGTTATTGCCGACTCTTCGTTGACCTTGCTTGCCTGAATCCGCGTCTAGCAGGTCTAGCATAGCGCGGGCCGATTGTTCATCCATCTGGGGTATTATTCGCTCGCAAACTAGCTTGACGAAACGGTCACAGAATTGGATGAAGTCAGGCTCTTCCATCTTGTTAAATGCAAGTGAGGGGTATTCGTAGTAATCCACGCCTTTGACCGTATGAACCTCAACCAGACCAAGGGCGCGCTTTATCGCGTTTCTGAACAGAGTCGCCGTTGGCCAAGTTTCCTGCATCCCGAAAAGCATACCGAGACACGCATGAAACCACCTATTACGGGGATTAGAGCGGGCCACGGTGGCCTTGATGCGAATAGGCTTGCCAAAGGGCAGGGACTCGTAAGCCTCTGCGTCCTGCGCCTCCATTGGCTTTAGTCCGTTAGCGGTTCTTATGGCGAGAAAATCTTGCGCCATTCTAAAATGGAATTTCGTCATCAAGGGTTTCACCATACCCGCCGCCGAACTGTGGTTGAAAGCCAGAATTACCATAACCGCCACGGGTTTGGTCTTGCTGATAGTCGCCTTGAGCGTTCTGGCGATTTCCGCCTTGCCCGCCCGCGCTATCAAGCATTGTCAGTGTAGTGCCTGGCCCCTGCAATACGATTTCAGTCGTGTACTTGTCATTGCCGTCACGGTCTTGCCATTTACGGGTTTGTAGCTTGCCTTCGATATAAAGCTTCGAGCCTTTTTTGACATAGCGCTCTACAACACCAACAAGGCCTTCACCGAAAACGGCAACGCGGTGCCATTCCGTCTTTTCTTTCTTTTCTCCCGATTTCTTATCACGCCAATTTTCGGACGTAGCGAGGGTAAAGTTTGCGACCTTGCCGCCATTGCCAAATGTGCGGATTTCAGGGTCATTCCCCAAGTTGCCTACTAGTATTACTTTATTGACGCTGCTCATTATGCTGCTTTCTCCTGTAAGTGATTTCGTATTTCTTTGACGCGCTCGATTAAGTGAGCCTGCCAGTCTTTAGGAAGTGAGCGCCTATCATCTTGGCTTTCATTCCAGACGCTTTCCAAGTCCTCCAAGTTCAGTGCACCACCCAGTGCGGATTGCACCTTTTCGTAGACTGGCTTGGATTTGGCTTTTGACGGCTTGTTATCATCAATAGGAACGACTGACCCGCCTACAAACTTCTCATGAAGTTGCACAAGCTGGCCTTTAGCATTATCCGTTAATGTGTAGGAGCGCCCCTGCTGCTGTATAGGCATCCATCCAGCCTTAAGCCCGTATAGATAACGACCTACACCCCACAACACAGCGGCCCGCTTGAATGCGTCTGAAATCGCCCCCTTGTCAGCCTCTACGTCAGTATCCCCCGCGCCGTTGGCTTTCGTTACCCATTCATCACCAATTCGGACTGAAATCTCACATATGACACGCTTTTCCGCATGGCTATATTTCGCCTGCCAGTTTGCGGGTCCACAGACCTCATCAAGCCGCTCCATTACGTCACGCGCATCAATATAGGCAAGAGGCAAACCCTTACTCTTGTCTTTAAGTGTTGCGCCGACACGCCAGCTTATTTGCGTTCCTCGGAATGGAGCTGATAATAGTTCAAGATTTACACTCATGACCTGCTAATCCTTATTGTCTTGCCGCCATTATCCATTGCGCAGCCCTCAGGCATGGATTGAGCGGCCTTTATTGCCGCCATATCTGGAGTCCATTTCATTAAATCCTGGGGCAGCTTAAGCGGGTCCAAAACAATCCGCTTCGGCTTCACGTCCATGACTGAAAACGTCACGCGGTCTAGCTCCACCTTTGGCGATTTAGCCGCGTCCAGTAGCGTTAGAGCCAATTCACGTAAGCGCTTTTCTCGTTTATTCGCCCGCGTAATACGCGCCGACAAATCGTCTTTCTCAGGTTTAAGCGCGTTCACAATGCGGATTTCTTCGCGCATCTTACGGTCTACCCATTCAAGTAAGCCGTGCAGGTCTGTTTCAGCCTCAAGCATATCGGCAAGCAAGTCTGCGTCGTTCGGGTCTGCCTCAAGGGCAAGCTTGGCAACTTTTGCCACATCTGATAATGTATCGCGAACGCTCATGCCGCCACCTTGACGCTTTCCGCTTCGTAAGTATCGGCAAGCTCATTAAGCTGGCGAGCGGCCTCACGAAGCGCATCAGGGCGTATCTCAACGCCTTGGCGGCTAGCGGTACTGATATTGCTTATTGCTAGCGTGATGCCCGTATGTGGTGCCTCTGGATATAGTCTAAACATGATTGCCTCCCACTCTCCTTTTACTCTCTGCTAATCCCGCCTTCACTAAAGCTGGAAGGGGTGTTTGTTGTATTGGTGCTATTGGTGAAACAGTGCCGATATTGTCAGAAATGAAGTCGATAGCTTCCTGTTCTGGCATGTCGTAAAAGTCAGCTATAACGGCGAGGGATTGCTC
>JALZUP010000310.1 GCA_023301505.1 Robiginitomaculum sp. | reverse complement strand
CTGCTTGACTCGGCGCACACGGATACCAACTGGCTCGCCATCCTTGAGCATGATTCGACAATCGAGATAGCCCAGCGGGTGAAGCTTGTCGATCTCAACCTGGTTGGTCTCTGGGTTTAGCTTTAGTGTCACCTCGCCAGCCGCCCAGCCATCGCGTTGGGCTTCGACGAGGTGGTGCATAAACCCGCGAATTGTCTCCAGCTGCCTGTCAATGAAGTCCTTAGCGTCCTCGCGGTTGCACTTGCATCCCGGTTTCCAGCTAAAGCCTCGCTCTGAATCGTCGGGGATTCTGTGGGCAAACTCTACGTTGATCATTGGCGACGCCCGAACCTCGAGCGCCCGCACTAGCTCGGGCTCGAACTGCATCTGTTGGATCGTCCACCAGCTGAACAACGGCAGGTCTCTCGGCTGCTGAAAATATTCGTGGCTGAATGATTCGTAATTCGATGTTTTCTTCTGGCTTTTACTGGCAGCCTGCGACCGTGTCGAACCATTGCCGCCAATTAGCTGCCGGATTCGAGATTTCAAACTGTTGATCATCGTTTACGTCTTTCCATCAATGCTTCGATCGACTGAGCCCGCGCCTTTAATGCGCGATCTTCGTCGCCGTATGCTACAAGAAATAGCGAGTAGACCAGTTGGTAGTCTGTTGGGTTGTAGTTGCCATCTGCGATTTGTTTCTGAGCCTTAACCCGCTGTAAGTTGGTTTTCAGGGTCGCAACTTCACGGTCTGACATTTTAAAGGTATCAACTCCGTACCAAAACGCCACCTCAGATCGCGTGTCTCCCGTCTCGTATGCCACCAGCTGGATAGCCAAGCAGCATCGCCATAACTGCCAAGCCTGTGCAAATGTTACCCTTTTTCGCGTAGACTTGGCGGCGATTTTTACGATATCCTCCAGCATTTCCAGCGTCGGTCTCGCCTTGCCGTCGACTCGCTTGAGCTCGTGCTTCCCGTGCAGGTTTAAAATGGCGATATGGTCGGCAAGGCTAATCCGCCCCAAGTTGGTATTTATCATGTCGCGTCCGTTGCGTCGTCAGAGAATACGATCATTGTAATTTCTTCGCCCTGCCCCGTGCCAACGTCGGCACCGTAATCGCTGTTTATTAGCGTTGGGTCGGCTTCGTTTGGCATTGGCGTAGGTGTGGACGTTGCGACTAGCGCGATCGACCAAGCAACCTCGTAGACTGGCTGGCAGAATAGGTGCCCAACAAGCCGACGAAGTATCCTCGGTTCGCCGATAACCTCGACTTCCGTTTCTCCGATCCTCGTCTTTCCGATCTTCGGGATTGGGTGCCCGACTCGCTGAGCGTGACCCTTCCAAATCCAATATTGACCAGCCACTCCATCGGCCAACAGTTGCGTCGGCGCGTCCTCGCCAGCGCCCGGCGTTACGGTAGTGGCAGCGCCTCCGTCGTTGGGGTCTATCGGCGCGAAGTCCTCGGTGGCTTTGGTCTCGGAACCATAGGTCTGGATGTGCGTTCGGTTGTAGCTAGTTGCCTCTACAATGTGCGAATCGTACTTAATCCAGCTCAACGGTGGCGGCGGTGCTTCCTCATTGCAAAGAATGGAAAACATGCCCGGCGATCGGAAGTATTCGACAGCCTCAAGCCTGACGCGTGCATTGCCTTCTGGGTTGTCGCAGAGGCCGATTAGGCTATCGCTTTGAACACCCGCACTATACCGAAGCTGGCCTTGCCCCCGCGATCGGTGTGCGTTGGCGACCGAAGCTGACCAGTCGCCCCAGTTAACCGGGAAAGCCTGGAACAGACCCGAGTTAACCAGCAAGCTATTGAAGCTTCGTGTCACCGTGTACGATACAGAAAAACTGTACTGGTGGCTGAACCAGTCCTCAGAAATATCTATTTCGGTTACGATCACCGGGGCGGCCCCGTCGCCTGCTAGATACCCTGCAATTCTGGCCCTGAAAATCGCCACGAATATCTCCCACGCCCTTGTTCGTGGCGTTGTCGCCTCCAGTTCAAGTCGGACGCTTACAGAGTTTTTCGCTACGACATCGCCGCTGGTTGGGTATGGGATTCTCATACGAAGCGGGGCAGATATTGAAACCACTCCCGCCGGGAATGCGTTTGGCGACTCGTTCTCGGTATCCGTTATCGCAAACTCCAGCCGCGACCGGTCGGCGCTCAAACTGTAATCCTGTGCCCGCTGGAAGTTCGTAGGCTTGTCTACCACGATCCGGTCTCGAAAGTCATCCGCTGACCGGTTCGGCGATCCCGAAGCGACTGACTGAGAAACCAAGATCGAACCTTTAACGCTTCGGGTAGTGAACCCTTTCTGGTTTATCTGGAATCCAACGCTGTACGATATCGACTTCAGGCCGGTGTCATTCTCGCAGCACGGTATTGTAATTTCGCAAGTCCAGACGATTTCAGCAGCGGCATGTCCGGCGATCGGGTGCCACTTCAGTGCCTGTGGCTTAGGTCCGCTTTTCAAGTCTAGCAGTGAATCTGGGTTCGTGGCGTTGACGATCACGTCGCCAAACCCAGAGTCCCTCAGTTCAAACACCTTCGCCGAATCGCAAAGCTTTTCGCGGATGCTCTCAAGCGTAGCGTCGTTGCTGACCGGGCAGACCAGCGAACCGTCCTGGCCTTCCGATGGGTCAGGGGTGATTAGAGATTTCACGACAACAATCAACCGCTTCTCCATCGGGATTCGACCAGCTTCGTCATAGATAATATCGGTGTCGATATCAATATGGCTGTGCTCGTTGAACCTATAACCGTTGTATGTCAATTCCACTTTAAGGGCCTCCGTTCGCTGGATTTAGACCGCCGGGAATCAGCGGCGGCGCTGCCGGTGCAGGGTTGGGCAGGTTGTTTCTGGGTTGCTGCGGTAGCGGGTTGTGGTTGAAAATTGCGTCAATCCCTGTACCGCTCGACGCCTGCCCGCTTCTGAATAGCTCGGCGCTGGCTTTGTGTAGTTCGACTAGGGATTCTTTCACTTCGCCTAACGCTTCCCCGGCCGTCTTCTTGGTGCCGATAACGCCCGCCGGGCTTGCCTCAAACGCCAGTTCTGCCAAGTTGACGAGAACCTGCATCTGCCGAACCATGACGGTAGCGCCATCAATCCCAAACTCAAGCAACGGGGCAAGCTTTGAGAGTTCGTCGAAAACTTCGGTCATCAGGTCGTAGAGTGCATCGTTGAACCTACCCTGTGCTGCCTCGACTTGCGCGACATTGGCCCCGATCCTCTGACCCCGCTCGACCCTGTTTCCTACGTTGGTGGCTTCAATCTGCGCCCTTGCCGAATGGATCGCGCCACTGTACTGCTCCAGTTCATCGCCCTGGCTGTTTAGCGTCCTGATCAATGAGTAAGTCGCAACGCCCAAGCCAGCCAACGCAAGCGCGACCCAGCCAATCGGATTGGTTAGCGCGCCAGCCGCCGCACCTCCGGCAGCGCCACCAGCGGCACCAGCGGCACCAGCGGCACCGCCTCCAGCGGCAGCCGCGCCGCCAGCACCAACGGCAGCAGCGCCACTGCCCCCGAAGAATGCAGCCGCCCGGCCTCC
>JALZUP010000309.1 GCA_023301505.1 Robiginitomaculum sp. | reverse complement strand
TAGCGTTGAAAAAGACCTGCCATGGTCAGACACTTACTCTAGCTTAATTATCGGGGTGGGTCGCCTAAGCGATCAAAAAGACTTTCAAACCCTTATAAAAGCCTTTTCAATTGTGCGAAAAAAGGAAAACGCAAAACTTATAATCCTTGGAGAAGGCCCCGAACGAGCCATCCTAGAGGCCAGTGTAAAAGAAGCAGGTCTAGCTGACCACGTTTGGATGCCTGGCTTCATCCAAAACCCTTATGCTTATATGCTGAAGGCCAATGTATTTGTTTTATCATCAAAATACGAAGGGTTGCCAAATGCACTAATACAAGCCTTACTACTCGGCACGCGTTGCGTATCGACACGATGCCCGACCGGCCCGGCGGAGATACTGGAAAATGGTAGACTAGGAATACTGGTAGACATTGGTGCTTACGGATCAATGGCTACAGCGATCACTAATAGTATGCATCAACCCAGAATGAATTCTGCTGATCGTAACACCCTACAGAACAAGTATTCAGCTACTAAAATCACTGATCAATATCTAGATGCATTACTACCCGGCGAGTGCTAACCGCCACCACTGGAATTACAGGTAACCATTCAAATTTGCCTAACATTCAATAATGACAAATGATTACTTTCCTCCTTATGATGAAGCTAAGCTTGGCAGTACAACAAATCAACTGCGCTACTTCCCCTAGAATTTCCCACGTTTATTATGTAATTGATGCAAAAACCCATGAGCATTAAAAAGCACCGGCGCATACTTTGTATAATACCTACCCTGGGACACGGTGGCGCACAAAAAGTACTTGTTAATCTGGCACATCAGCTTTCCCAATATAACACTGAAAATGAGAAGCACAGCGTATCCATATTGACGTTCAGGAGTAACGAAGATAACTTCTATACCGTCAATGATTCCATAAACCTTGACTCACTAAACATTGTTAATGGCAATGCAGTGTCTTTTTTCACCATATTCAAGGCACCACTAAAGCTTAGGCGGTTCATTCGAGACAGTAATCCAGATGTAATACTATCATTTCAAGATATCGCCAATTTCCCGGTACTAATGGCAACTATAGGACTCAACAAACATGTAGTAGTCTCAGAACGCCAAGACACTCGCTTCTATTCACACGCCTTTAGTCGAAAAATGATTCGTCTGGCCCTATACCCAATGGCCAATAAAATCGTTGTTCAAACCACCCTCGTCAAGAAACAATTGCCCAGCTTCCTAAAAAATAAAATTGAAATAATACCCAACCCGGTTGATCCCAATGAAACAGAGACCACCTTAAATTCAGGCAGGACAAACCAGCAATATACGGCGATCACTGTAGGAAGGCTGGAAGATCAAAAAGATTTCACCTTACTAATCAAAGCAGCCACTTACCTGAGATCCAACAGGCATCAATGGAAAATTGATATCTACGGCGCAGGCTCTCTCAGGGACAAACTCCAATCTGAAATAGCATCGAATGATCTATCAGATTTTATAAGACTAAAGGGTGCAACCCGAAACATACTGACTAAACTTTCAGAAGCGGATCTTTTCCTTTTTCCATCAAAATATGAAGGGTTTCCAAATGCACTCGGGGAAGCTGTGTCCTGCGGACTTCCGTCCATAGCATTCAAAAACGTAAGCGGCAACAGTGATCTGATACATCATCAAAAAAACGGAATCCTTCTTGACGATAACGAGCGCAACGCCAAAGCCTTCGCGTATCATACCCGCCACCTGATGGACAATCCCGCACTTAGAGACAAATTCAAAAAATATTGCTCTAATGTTCTCCCACCTTTCTCTCGTGAAGTTATTCTCGAAAAGTGGGCGAAAACACTTGAGTTACCTTCTTAGATTCGCCCCACCCCAACGTAGCGCTGGACACATATGGCAACACTAGCCCTTACTTCTAAAAACAAACTGATTACACCCATTTCTATTTGTGCTAACTAACTTTTCAAGCACATAATCTTTCTTTCTATAAAACTCGATAAGCTCTTCCGGCTTTGCCACCTCAAAAGGATAACCACCAAGCCAATCAACTCTATCGTGCGAAATCGACATCCCTCGATTTTTTCTAAAAGCATTAGCATGCCCCATGGGATTCCCATACCTTAAAACACCCAAAACACCCAAAACACCGCTTCTAGTAGAATAATAGGGGAAAAATAACGCGGTTATTAAAGTACGGCCCACCTTACCTGAACAATACATCTTTTTTACTCTTCGCCAATAGTTAGATAAGTTGCCTTGATCATTATAAATCGCTATGAATAGCTTCCCATTCATTTTGACCGGAATCGATATGTTTTCCAACCCCAGATACATATTACCTGTGTGATGAAGAACCCCCCATGAATACACGATATCGTACCTACCCAACGATTTAATGTAATCGACGTCTAATGCACTCCCCTCCTCCACCGTCCACTCATTAGCTTGCTTATCAACGTCATATCTTTCCTTTAACGTACGGGCACAGGCTACAGATGCAGGATCGTAATCCAAAGAATGAACATTTGCCCCCAGTCGATACGCAGCAAGGCTGAATAACCCACTGCCACAACCAACGTCAAGAAAACTCTGTCCAACCAAGCTGTTCACTCCCAACATTCCGAGCAGAGAATTCTCAGCTTTAGCTATACGATCATCATCCAGCGTATTTAGAAAAGACCACCAGTTTTCTCCAAATGCATACCGTTTACCATTTTCAATTTCCGCTGAGTGTGAATTTTCTACCGACACAAGCATTACCTATTTTGTATTTGTAAAAGCTAACCATCATAAAACCAACGTGCACCATGATTGACACCATAAAAGGTCGGTACACCTTAGAACATACCGAATTGCTAGGCAAACTGCAGAAAATAGGAATTCTGACCAACTTCTAATGCTGCCTACCATCACAGATAAACATCCAAAGCCCAAGCAATAAACTCTAAAATCACCAATGAACCACTCCAGAATCGTCTATTTAACCACCGCGGGCTCGTCTGACAAGAGCTTTCTATCGAGCCACGTTACGCTTTACATCCCTAAAACGCGATGGTTTTGACGTCACACTAATCTGTACACCTGACGTCAAGGGCCGCCAAGTTGCCGGGCAGGCAGGTAACAACTTTCACCCGGTGGCGATCAACACCAATTTCTCGCCGTTCGCCGACCTTCTATCAGTAGTGAGGCTTATCCAGGCATTCAGAAAAATCCAGCCTCATGTTGTACACGCCGTAAGCCTGCAGCGAAGGACAGGATTTACGGCTTTGTAGAATATTGAGAGGATAGCGACTCCAACAAAAGGAACACATTCACT
>JALZUP010000308.1 GCA_023301505.1 Robiginitomaculum sp. | reverse complement strand
GAAGGTGAAAACGTATCATTCTGACGCTGACTACTCTTCTCGACTCTGCTTGCTGTTTCTACGGCTGGTCCAACTCCACGCGGTACTGCTAGAACACTCGGAACCTGCTGCTTATCTTGTAAGTCTGTTACAGTATTCGACTGGTTGTCTGCATGTACGTTTCTCGCGCGGGTACTCGCCAGAGGGGTGATGCTCTTTGTTCGGCCACACTTATCCCTCCTCTTACTACTAGGTCTACCGACACTTGCCACGGTAACGATAGCTGCTTGTGCTATCGTGTCTACCGCGGGTTTGGTGATCCTAGTATTCTTGCTCCCCGAACCGGTCTGAGGTAACCGGCGCGGGCCCCTCAACTCTACTTTGTTACAACTATCCCCTCGCTCTCGCGTCTATGATACATAGCATTTTCGTATGACATATAATAAGGCATAATATGTATTTGGTACCAGGTATCATATACCATACATACTGCTGTGCGGGTATTATGTTATTGTAGGCCTTTATATCCACGGGCTTATGGAGCACCACAACATGCACTTCTTGGGGAGTGTCAGGCTTGTCCGATGACAAGATGACAACTGGCGACCAGAGTTTAGTACTAGCGAGGAAGGTTTGTGCTTGGTTTGTGGCTGGTTGGGGAGTGTGTCAAGCTATCTAAGGATAGGAGATCACTTGCGACCCGATGCCTAATTATTACCATAGTAGCTCAGAACGTTCTCGCTAATTTCGTGGCGTATCCAAACGCGTGTTCTAAAGATCTACAATATAATATACGTTGTTGTTGTTCTCACATTAACTCATCGCTAAAATCAAGTCCGTGGTCACAGGACGTATGCATAAGTACACCTGTGTCTTCCACATATGAAATTTAGTTGTGCCTGTCGTACTCGGTACGCTGGCATGACAGTCAGTGTGTTGTACGATGGATTATTTGTGTGTCGCAGCTTGTGACCACTGAGCGTGTTTCTCCTAGTGAATAATCAACACGGACAATGGGTGTGCTGGATGTCGACGAATAAAAGTATGTTTTAATGTGAAGAACATACACACAGGGCAACAAGGTTGAACTCTGTCGCGTGTGGTACAATACGTATCATAGTGCGTGTCACCTGGCGAAACCTTATTGCCATGTTCTGGTGGTGGGGTGTCTTGAGTGATACGAAGTCCACAGATACCTGGTATCATATATTTCTATCGCTCGATCAGTGAGCTGTCAACTGCTTGGGTGTCGTGATGATGCGCGCTATATAGAAAGGCTATGCGAACGACGGGGAAAGAGGGCAGTAACACTATTGCCTCCTTCAAACCACGTAACACCGACATATCATACATGTACCGTTGCTGTCTAACTTGGTTCTACCGGCTCTTCGGCGGGCGTGTGTCCTGACGGTCAAACAGCAGTACAGCAGTAGTGGTGGTTCTTGTGCGTGCTACGTATGATATGATACGTACATATTAATTCGCGGCTGCCTTGCAATTTTAAAGCGCGCAACACGACTGCACGGCGATCGATAGTAACAACGGGCGTCACGCCGATGTGTTGCATGTTGTTGCCAGGGGGTCTCTGTTGGACCTCGTGCGAGTAGTGAGAGGCATGTGTGCACGAGTAATCGTCTGGCTGTCTTGAGACCAGCGTATCTGACTATAAGAATGTCCATGTTCCAGAAACACAACGACAAAAATAAACATTTACAATTTGCATTGCTCATTCTGCTGTATTTTTGTTTTTTTTGTTTTTTGTTTTGTAGGACAGCCGGTCAGTTATCTCTTGGTCATATAATAGGTTCGACAGGTAATGTACAGCGTTACACACTGCTGTAGTGAGCGAGATGGTGGGGCTTACAGGGCTATGGTCGTAGCTTATACATGCTAACGCCTCGCTGCTTTGTCGGCTGATCGGTGCATGTACTCCTGTTGGTACTGCTGTTCGATTTTGGGAAATTGGTTTGGCTGTCTGTGCGTTGCGTTCTGCAAGAAAAACAGTCGAGCTATACGTAGGGGAAGAGCTGCTATTATATTGAAAAATAATAGGCAATACATCTCGCACCTTGCATAATAGCTGTAGCTGTTATGTCGAGCTGTCGTACACCGGCGAGGGGGATCCTGCTTGCTCCTAGTCATGTTTCTTGTTTTTGTATGGTACAAAAACAAGTCCACGGTGGTCAGCAATGTGGAACTAGCGGCCTACTCCCGAGGCCAATGATGTCGCAGTGACGAACTCCCAATCCCTGATGCCTGCAGGGGTCGTTAACGGCCGACCGTGCCGAGCAGTTTTCCTCCGTATCATGTAGCAAGGAGATGCTAAGAGTCTAAGTCTCGGACTGGCCAGGAGGGGTGGACGAGGCAACTACCCTCGAGGCTTCGTCTTGTGGGACCCGGCTTAGCCGGTGCCCACAATGGATGACCCTGTCGTTTACCCGAGGAGAGGTCTACCTTCCGCTAGAGAAGGAACCACTGGCGACCCGAGGTTGATGACATGGCAAGGCTCTTTTAGGCCTGCCATTTGAGGTATCCATATTTACATGCGTGATTCTGAGGTCCACGATACATACGTAACTACCCTGTCCTTCACATCGCCCCCCTCTTTATTCGCCGCAAGCCCATCTTAGCTAGGGATGGTCTTGTGGTGGTCATCTGGAGGATGATTGGTTCAGGGAACAGGGTGTCGATTTATCGGACCCAGACACAACAGCTGTTATGATGCTCGCATCCACTCCTTATAACTGACGTGTTTAGTAAACACGGTGTCCTTACAACTGTCGTGTTGAGAAACACCGACGCAATGTTGGGGAAACCCGGTCCAGCGAAGATGCTTACATTTTCGAGCTTACATGCTGACAGCGTATACTGGAGTTATATGGGGTTTCCAAATATTATCTCAACGCACGTGTTCCGTGTGGCCACACGTACTGGTGCGCCCCTCGTGGTTGCTGTTCTGAGAACCACGGGCAGCGAAA
>JALZUP010000307.1 GCA_023301505.1 Robiginitomaculum sp. | reverse complement strand
AGCGTGGGAAGATAGCACAGATTTTATTTAACCAAAAAGGACTTAAATTATGGCATTTTACGAAACAGCGCTGGAGGCTTCTAAAAAGCACTTCGAGAAAAAGAACTTCACAGACATTGACCGCGCACTGGCCGCGCGTGAGGCGCTTGAAATTGAGCTACGTCAAACCGACAAGACCTGCACCGTCACATTCGTTCACAGTGATGAAACGGGGAAAATCGACCTGCTTATTGACCGCGCAATGGAAGCGTTGCCAGAGCATAAAGGGCAAGATGAACGGCTATACGTTACATTTTTACTGAAGCCCGGCAAAACGTCAAAGCTTGTCAAGAGTATTGAGGGGTAGTTGTGCCCATCACACGCCCCGCCTGTTGCAGTAAACCAATCCCGCGCCGTATCTCGACGGCCAAGAGCGGTATTAAGCCAATCGACGGCAAGATATTCTGGCACTTGAGCGGCGAATATGTCAGCGAAGACCTAACCAAACTAAAGGTTATAGTCGCTATGCAAAAAGCCTTTGCCAAATGGCAACCGTATTTTGCGGCTACATTTGAGCCAACGAGTGACGCATCAAAGTCAGCAATCGTTATTAGGTTTATGAGTAATGATGATGAAGAAATACCATATCAGTTTGATGAGTTAACCCTTGCTTACGCTTTCTTTCCTGAGGGCGAAAGTCTTGGCATCGATTCAGACATGTATTTCAATGACGCTCACAACTGGACGGAAATGCACACCGATGACGGATTCAATCTGTTTAAAGTGGCCGTGCATGAAATGGGGCATGCTTTCGGTTTAGATCATAGCGATGACGAAAACGACATAATGTTTCCGACATATCAGGCGAATGATGATGTTATTATCACAGCCGATACGGTTGACGGATTGCGCCGCCTAAATGGTTGGGTTCCGTCAATCGAGAAACCAAAGACAGACTTTGACCTAGCCGCCATATTCACCAAAGGCGAGAAATCGCTTAAGCGGCTGTACTCTGCGGACTTGCGGGCTATCTCTGAAATGCTTGAGCTGAAAACTCACAGGCGCAAAAACGATATGGCAGAAGCTATTGCCGCGCGGATTGCAGGGTAGGCTAAAGCCATGATTTATCGGCACTGGACGCTTGCGCCGTGGGACGCTGAAAGGTGGCCGAATTTCAGCCGCATAGAGTTTGCATGTAAGCACTGCGGCGAGTTTTATTACGATGAGGATTATTTTGATAGCCTACAGGCCGCGAGAACGCTCGTGGGAAGGCCTTTCAACAATAATAGCGGTCATCGGTGCTGGCGGCATAATATGGCTGTGGGCGGCTCTCCTGCGTCACAGCATAAGAAGATAGCAACGGACATATCCCTCAAGGGGCATGACAAAAGAAAGTTGATATCTGCCGTTAAGCTTTTCGGCTTCACTGGCACAGGGTATTACAACACATTCCTGCACATAGATAAAGGCCGCAAACGGTTCTGGTACGGCGCGGGCGCAAGAGAAACTTGGAGTAAATAAATGGCGTTTTTAGAATTATTTTCAGTCATCGGCTCACCAATCATAGGTATTGCAGGAGCTTTTTTTCAGCGTAAACACGAGCGCAAAATGTACGAGGCGCAAACCGAAAGAATGAGCACGACCAACGAGCACGAGCTTAAGCTTACGGAATTGACAATGAAAGCCCGCGCGCAGGAAGTAGAGCAAGAGCTTGCCCTTACAGAAGTTGAAGGCGACTTTGATATTCTCAAGGCGGCTATTAATGCCGAAAGTGATTTAACCAAAATCAAATGGGGACAATCAAAGCTGGGCGATATAGGCAACTTCTTTAGAACAATGATTAGGCCCACGACTACCATCTATCTATGCGCGATTGTAAGTATTTTTGCAGGGCATCAGCTTATTGTCGATGGATTGAACCAAGAAAACCGCATCCTTATGATTGCCATGATTGACGCATTCCTTTTGACGCTTTCATTCTGGTTTGGCTCAAGAGAGGGCAAGAACTCACAGACGTATTCGGACGGGACTTACACGCGGAATTAATCACGAAAGAAAAACCTAAGAAGCGTTGGGTTTTGTTTTAAGGGCTTGGCGGGGTAAATGGCGAGGGTTTTACTTAAACTAACGCCGCGTAATCGCAACGTGTCAGGGCTTCACCGACATGTACTCGCTACACCGCCAAGCACCTTCTTATACCACATTATCTATGTGATACAATACGCCCGCCCTGTTAATTCGGAGGCGGGCTTTTTTGTTTGTTTATCAAGAGTTGTTTTTGAAGTCATTATAATCTTCATTGTGCCTTCTAAATACGTTATCAGCATCTTCTACTTGCTCTTTTATCACACCATCTAATTCTTTTTTAAATCCCATTTTGTTACAGAACTTTTCCGACATAACTTGTTCACCTAAAACCGCCATTGAAAGCAAAGAGCGCATGTTGGCGCGCGGGTCTGAAGACGGCATAGATGATAAGTCATAAAAATTGTAATCACTTTCAGACTTCCTGTGCGCCATAGTTTTAGCAAGCCATTTTGCTTCAATTTCATCTAACTCCAAAGTTAAATATGGTTCGTTATTGCCCTCCATGTTAAATCCTTTCTGTAAGCTTTCGTTATTCCTCTAGTATGGTTCCGTAGCGCTTGAAGTCTTCGAGGGCGGCGGCTTTTGTTGGGTGGCCATCAGAGCATGAATCATGCAAGGGAATAATGGCTTCAATCCTATGCTCTTTGTTGGATGCTCTATCGCTGGACTCAAAGGTCCACTCCCATCCAGTCAGGTATTTATCAACTTGGAAATCACCTTGGATAGCAACCCCGCCCTTAAATTCCAACCGCGCTCTCATGCCCCCTCGCTTTCGGATAGGGCGGTGCGGCAAGCAACTCCTTGGTCAGCATCGCAATACATGCAAGAACCATCCCCTGCCACTAAACCTGAAACGCACCTTTTTATCCTGTCCTCCGAGCATCCTTGAGATTGCGACAAAATAACGGGCCTACCAAGAAAAGAGCTTGCAGCGTCTTCTAAATCAAAAGGTTCTTTAAATTTATCAACAATATCGCTTAATCTTTGCAAAACATATTCATCTTCGATTGCACTTTCAGCACCTCCCTCGTAGAAATATATTTCATGCAATGAATGGAACATAGATTGTTTATCTGCCTCCAACTCCCCCATCCGTGCATCCCGCGCCGCCAGTTCTTCTTTCAGCTTGGCGTTTTCGGCTGA
Organism: Robiginitomaculum sp.; assembly: GCA_023301505.1. Classification (GTDB taxonomy): domain Bacteria; phylum Pseudomonadota; class Alphaproteobacteria; order Caulobacterales; family Maricaulaceae; genus Robiginitomaculum. The sequence goes on along the minus strand of JALZUP010000307.1, from coordinate 9,026 downwards.
TAGGGTGGTGAGGGTGTCAGCGGCTTTGCTGCAAATGGAACGCCTATGGTCTGGCGTGATGATTTTACCTTCACCTAATCGTCTAATCCTGTTAACAATGCTCGTTGGCTCAGCATCCGTAGAAGCATAGCTTGGACGCGCCTCAACCTGCCCGTCAACATCGCCAAAATATTTTGTGATTGCCGCCGTGAATGTGGATTTGCCGCTATCCATATGGGCGATTATTACAGTTCGTTTTTCATCAGTCATAATTAATCCTTAGTTAGTTGGGTAATGCTAGAGTCCGAACCCCCAATATCATAAGCACCCGATAGGCTACCAAGTGCGGCTAGATTCGCGGGTGTAATAACTCTAGGATGGGGTGCTTGTTCCTCTCCCCCTACCATGCCCGCATAATAGTGGGGGTGTGTGGTTTTAGTGACGAGCGCTAGATTCAAAGCGGGCATTACGGATAGCCTTTACCGTCCAAATCATGCAGCTTTCGCCAGTAAATTTCTGGTATCGGGTCAGTCTTTCCACTGCATTGGCGAATCACAGTTGAGCGATTAACGCCGCAATGCTTGGCCCATGTGTTAGGATTGAAGCCCGCCCTTCTTAAGCGGGCCTCGTATGTGGTGGAGTCAAATATCATTGAAGGCCAACTTCAAGTTCATCATTCGGGGATGATGCAGAAAGCGTGGCATCTAAAAGCTCGCTTATAGCATCCATGCTTGTTTTGCCGTGGCCTGCGATATTATCCAAGTCGTACATTCCCCAATAGGCGACGTACCCGCCCGCTGGGTTTTCTTCTACAGTAACCGTATATTTTTTATTGAACGCCATAATCAGTCTCCATTTTGGTCGGCATGATTGCCCTTGCTGATAAGCCTATTATGCACACTATGTTGCGTCATGCAACATCTAATTTATGATTAATCCAATAATTCCGCCGCTATCCGTTGCATTTCAGCAGCTATGAGCGGCTTGATAGAATCACCTTTTTCAAGCCTTCGCACCTGTCTTGATGACATAGAAAGGCGCTCCCCCAGTTGAGATTGGGAAAGCGCGGCGTTAATCCGAATCTGTTTGAATTCGGCGGCGGTCAATTAGACGTCCTGACTAGCCTCTTTGATTTTATCGAACTTGATGTGGCGTAGCGCGGCGTCTTGAGGTTCATCTTCAAGCCCAGCCATGCTGTTCACAATGTTTCGAAAATCCATCAAATAGTTCATGGCAATACTGGCGTCCTTGACTAGCTCTCGCAATTTTTCCTCATCGAAAGCTTGCGGATGCTCCACGGCCATTCTAAGTGTGCTGTGAGCCATGCTAACTAGCGCAAAAGGTCGTTCCATTTGTTTTTTTCTGCTCATGTTGTTCTCCATGTGAGCGGGCCTGATTGCCCTGATTGAAATACGCTTGGCGATCTAACGGTGTTCACCGCTTTCGCTTTAGAGGCTCTCTAATGTTACTGCGCCGTTGGCCAACGGGAACCATAAGGTAAACGCAATAAATTATCACTCCTTAGCTAGTATTGCCGATTAAGAAACCTCGCCAAGCCAAATCACAATAGGACAGAATGTCCGCATAGTCAAGCGCTTAATCCAATAATTTCATGGCCTCGTCTGCAAGCCTGTGAAGCCCTGCCTCGCGCGTGTATAGCGACACTTCGGCTAAATTCTTGTGGCCTGTTATCGCTTTTATTTGGTGCGGCGTTGCGCCTTTTTCTGCTAAATGTGTAGCAAGCGACTTTCTGAGGCCATGCCCTGACAACCCTTGCAGCCCAGCCCGCTTTATACGCTTCACAAGCCATTGCTGAAAGCCTTTAACGGAAAATTGGTCGCCGTAGCCGTTGAGTATCCAAATCGGCCTGTCTGGCAATTCTGAGGCAAGCGCGGGGTGAATGGGTAGGCTAAGCTCAGTCCCCGTTTTCTGTTGCTTAACGATAATGCGCCCGTCTTGGATAGTATGCGCCCCCATGCCGACAACATCGCTTGAACGCTGGCCAGTGTAGTAAAGCAGGTAGAGCGCGAGGCGTTCTGTTGTGCCGCTTGGATAAGCCACTTTAAAGACCTCAATGTCAGCCATAGACCACGCCTTATAGGATTTAGGCTTGTGGCGTATGCGCGATACGTCCTTGGACACATTGCGCTGCACTCGGTTGTTTCTAACGGCTTGCTCAAGGATAACGCTGAATTTCTCAAGAACTTTTTTGCGTTTGCCGGTACTGTCAATTTCGGATAATATGCCTTCAAGCGCGGGCCTTGTAAGCGTGGACAGCTCATAGCGTCCATAGTTGCGCCCGATTTGATGGATAAGGCTTTCATATGAAGGCTTTGTTCCTTCTGCCAAATCAGTAAAGGCTCGCGATCTAAGATAGTCATCAATCGCATGGCCTAGCGTGTAGCCGCCAGTAGCGCGCTTTTTCTTCCCGCGCTGTAAGGCGGCTGCGTATCTTTCGACAAATTCGGGGCTGTCAGGGTTTGGCAAATATTCGGAAGGGTAGCCGCGCCGATAGTACCGCCAACGTCTTTTTCCTCGATTGTCAATAAACGAGTGGACATACTTAAAGCCCTTTCCCGTGTGGTTCCCATTTGCCATTTACAAGCGGCTGCACCGATTCTGATTTGGAAGCAATAATGCGCCCATCGGTTTGCACGACTATGCTGGCGTAACCATTATCGGAAAGCGCTTTTACTAGCGTATCAATACGGGGGCGGCGGGGTTTAGGCATTATTGGGCTTTCGGGGTGGGGTCACCGAGAGACAAAATACAAGCCGTCATCATTTTTTTGATTTTATCAAGCGTTAACTCATCAGAGCTATAACTATCTCGCAAAGGGTATTTATACCAACTTAAAGTAAATCCAGTAGGCTTAAAGGTGAAGTTCGGGGTGGCCACTAAACAAGTATTAGAGTGCGAGTTACTGTTGAACCAATCATCCGCATCACCCTCAACATAGCATGTGCAATGAACAGCACAGCCCTGCATAGGCTTGTTATGTTTTTTTGTAAGAGATTGATATATACCTTCTTTAATTTTGCGGCGCTCATCAAAAGATAGATTTTCATCTTGTTCGCGCCAATGAACACCTGCTGATTTTTCTAGCCGCTCTAATTCTGAGCTATAACAGCCAGAGTCGTGATTGTTTTTCTCCCACCAAGCATCAGCTCTCGCCTCAAATCCGCACTGGCAATCACCCCAATAATATGGCTGCACCCTAAAAACTTCATTCTCAAAAACCCATTCGTCATTATCTAATTTATTGCCATATCCGTCAAACCCCATTGACTCTAAATAGTTATAAAATGGCTCTTGCAGGTTACGGTCAACAGGCACGGTTCCGCGACTGTTTCCAAATACAGCGTTCCCTAGTTCCACAACCTACCCCTCCCCATTAGGCTTTTGGCCTTTGGCTTTGGATAGGGCGGCGTTAATTTGAAGAATTCTAACCTTAAAAACCTTTCGCCAATCGACTGACATATGAGCAATACCCATGATGCTGTCCGACATATAGACATCTAAGTCGTCGCGTAATTGTTTTAATAATTCCGTATCACTCATTATGCTGCATCTTTGTTAAGCGCTGAGAACGCCATGAATGGGCGCTGTAAAATTCTTGTGCCATTATAAAACATCACGCCAGAAGTAAGGCTTTGCGGCCAACTGTAATCATGCGCCTTGCACGCTTGCGATAATATATGTCTTTCAACGCCACAGCTTTCTATAATATCTAAGTAATCAAATTCTGTCATGCTGCATCCTTCTGTGTGTTGGTTACAGATACGCGCTTTCCAATTACGCCGCTGTTACCTTGTAAAATATCTTCGTATAAATCTCTGATTGTTTGAGTGCCGACATTGGGCAAAACATACTTGTCAATGAATATGACGAATAGATTGAAAAAGTCGCTAAACTCATCCCCATCCATATTCTCAACCGCTAGGCTTTGGGCGACTTCATAAGTAGTGCCGTTAAAGCGCTTATACGTTTCGCTGTAACCCATCCCAATCAATATTTGCTTTCGCATATTATCCAATGTGGGAAAGTGGTCTTGAGCCTCAAATATGACTTTCAGTAGGGCAAAAAACTGCCTGTGATTTTTCATATTACGAGGCGCAACTATGTCAGCCCGCAACGGCTTATCGTAGGGCAAAGCTTCCCAATTTTCAAGGCTAGCAGCATCGTCAATCGTAATGCCGCCAAGCCTGTTTTTGATTATGTGGACTTGCCTAGCCATTTCCTAGAAGTTGATTTCATCATCTAAATCATAACCATTAGGCTCTTGCCCGTAGTCGCCCGCAGAACGCGCATTACCTGACTCTCCGCGATTACCGCCAGAGCCGCCCTCACGCCCGTCCAAGAGCGTTAGGGAGCCGTTAAATCCTTGCAGCACCACCTCAGTCGTATATTTGTCATTACCGTCTCTATCCTGCCATTTACGCGTTTTAAGTGCGCCTTCGATATAAACCTTGCTGCCTTTTTTGACATAGCGCTCAACGATGCCGACAAGCCCCTCATTAAACACGGCGATATTATGCCAATCTGTTTTTTCTTTGCGCTCGCCGCTTTGCTTGTCTTTCCAAGTCTCGGAAGTAGCGAGGCTAAAGTTACATACCTTGCCGCCGTTGTTGAATGAACGGACTTCGGGGTCTTTTCCCACGTTGCCCACTAGAATTACTTTGTTTACACTGCCTGCCATTTATAGCTCCTTATACTGCTGATTTTTTGTCTAAAATTCTGCTTTTAATTTCGTTTCGCTCTTTGATGATTTCGCCCTGCCAATCGTTAGGCAAGGCCGCAACATCAGGTTTGACCGAATTCCAAGCCGTATTGTAATCGTCTGGCGTTTCGCAATCCCGAAGCTTTGTTATTATACGGTCAAACGACTCTCGTGAATCCGCTTTGCTAGGTTTTTTTTCTTGCTCAACATTTGACTGCATATCTATTGCGGGCGGCATACTACCCTTTGCCAACATAGCGTGATTTCTATCGAGAAGCTCCCGCATACCATCGGCAATGCCCCCATAAGTGTTAAGTGAAACCCATTGGTTCTTCATATCGTATAGATAGCGCCCTATGCCCCATGCGACTGCTGCCCGCTTGAGGCTGTCAGAAAAATCCCCCTTGTTGCTATCTTGCTCCGATAGGCCTTGCGTGGCTTGCCTTCCGCCCGCGCCATCACCTTTCCAAATCCATTCTTCGCCAACACGTATTCCGATAAGACAAGACAAGCGCCCGCTGCCCGCATCTAGAGGTTTGTTTTGCCATCCATCGTGGCCGCAAACTTCATCTAGCCTGTCGTAAATATCTCTCTGGTCTATGTAACCCAAGGCTAGACCGCTTGTGGGGCGGGCTTTATTGTTACCCGTTTTGCGCCTGATTTTATTGGCGTTTGTAGCGCCCACGCGGTAATGTATTTGCTCGTCACGGAAAGGGCGGGTAAGTGCTGCAAAGTCTGTCATGCCGCAACCTCGCTAGCCATTTTCTGACCTGTCATAGCCTTGTAAAGAGCGCGCACGTCTTCAACGTCACCCCCGCAATAATCCATTACTTCATCGTGACGGCCATCACGGTAGTATTGAGCGACTTGTGAACCATCCATACCGCTTTTTGAACACGGTAGGCCAAAGGCTATCATGAGCGCTTCTAGCTTGTAATATGAGCCGCGCCTGCCGCATCCAAACATCTTCATGGTGTCATGGATTGACGGGTAGCGGTTATCGTGTCTGAATAGCGGTTTAAAGCCATTGACCATAAGGCGCTGCGATAAAAACGGCACATCGAAGTCCTTAGCATTATGCCCAACAATTGTGACCTTTGTGTCGCCAAACTCGTTACGCAATCCGCGCTTTTTTAATTGTGTATCGAATGTCGTTAAAACAGCCTTTTCGGTGGCCTCGTGAATGACGGTGGTAAGGCCATCGTCAATAGCATAGCCTATCATATAGACGCGACCGAATAATCCGTCTAAAGCTGTCTTAGCGATTGTCTCGTCACGTGCGCCTTTGATAAACGCCTCTATGCTTTCGGGTTTCTTGTAATTGCCGGGAGCCTTGATGTTCGCAACAACATGGTTAATTTCTTCATTGCTTTCAGTTGGCAACGTTTCAATATCGAGATAAAGTGTGGTCATTATGCAAACTCCTTTTGGTCTTGCAGTATTCTGGATAAGGTGTCGCGATATTGCTCTAAGCGCTCATAACCTTCTGGCGAGATAACGCGGGCGCGGTGTGCATCCTCAACATCAAGGACATTCCCACGCATATCTTGAACGATTAGCTTTTCAGCCTCTTGTTCTATTATATGTGTATCTGTCATTTTGTTTCCTTTGGGTTGGGGGGGATTACAGGACGCCGAAGTGCTGCAATAATTTAATAATCACAAAACCGATGAAACCAAGTATTGAAACTTGAACGGCCACTCCAAACAAAAATAGAAGCTTAATCGCTCTGTCACTCATATCGCACTCTTTCCTAATTGCGCCGAAGCGCGGGTTAAATCATTTGCTTTTATGTCTCGAATAACTTGACGATAGCGAAGGGCTGTCCATTGATTGCCCATATGTTCAGCTATTAAAGCGCGGATATGGAGTTGAGCTAGAATAGGCATTGCTATCAGTTCGGCGGCGGTTAGTTTTAGGTAACGGTGCATTATAGGTTTCTCTCAATGTAATCTATTACAGGGGCGAAGGTGTCGTTTTCGTCGTTTATTCCAGCAAGGTCATGCTGAACTATATCGCTTAATCCATACGCATCAGTTGGCAGCCAACCAGAGTGGTCACGGCCTTTTGTCACCCAATAATCATCTCGCTTTTCAACTAAATCACCGTTTAACTCGGCAAGAACTCCAAGGCAGCAGTAACAATCATTATCTTTTAGTGCGCCAACGGTTTTCTTATCCGCATACTCAACCTTAAGAGCGTCTATCCATTTTGCTTTTAGCTTCGGGTCCATCACGCAGGCAGCAGCGTTAGCCTCGCGCATAAATTCTTGCCAGTAATGGTCGCCATCGTCGCTATCAATCGCATGGCTATCATAGGCCCAATTCATAATCTGAGCGGCAACGTCTTGAAGCGTGTCTGTCTCGCTAATAGCGTCTTCCACGGCGAAGTAATAACCGTCCTCGTGGTTCGCGTTTAAGCAGTCGTTAAGCTCTTTAGCGGTCTTTAGAGCGGCTGCGTGAAACTCGCTTACTGACACTTTTAGAAGCGGCTGCAATATGCGGCGTATGGCGTCTAAGGTATTGCCGTTAGTGCTTTCGTATTGTGATGCGCGAAAGCAATTCTTTAGGTGATGGAAGTTCTCTAAATCGAAAAGCTCTACGTCTGAAATGGTCTTTGACGTGTCTGCTACTATGTTAGTGTGAGCGTTCATTATGCTGCCTCCGCTTTCGGTAGCGAGTAAGATTCTGATTGAACACGCCAATCCAAATCGTAAACGGTGGTAAAGTCGTATTCACCACCATCAATAATGCCTGCACGACGGGCAGCTACACTTTTAGCGACGCAAGTGCGGCGCTCGGTGGCAATGTATTTATTTTCAATTAATTCTACCTTCATGCTGTTACCTCTTCAGTTAATCTGATAATGCGGGCGCGGATTATGCTGCGCTATTATTGTAAATGCGGCGTGTGTCATACGAGTTCGCATGGTCATAATACGGGCTGCTTGAGCCGACAGCAGGAACGCCCATTTTGCGAAAGCGCAACTCTCTGGCCGCAGAGGCATGGGACAGACTGCCCGATTTTACGATTGATATGAGGGACGCGTTTGTGTGTTTTGCCATGCGTAATGCGCGGCGGGAATCTCTTTTGGGGGCGGATGCAGGATTAGTCATGTTGTTACCTCTCAGTTAATCTGTTGAGGTATTGATACGCACTGTATCGCTATTAGTCAATACAAAATGTATCACTTTCTGAAAAATAATTTAGACCAGCAGCTTTAGCGGGGTTGTACCCATAATATTTTGGAGGCCCAATCGATAAGAACATCGTCTATTGGCGGGCTATTAAATGAAGCAAGGGAGTAAAGACCTGATTGGCTGCCCCTAGTAATGGTCTTTACTAATACGCGTCCATCTGAAAGCCCGCAAACGCACCGCTTGCCGATAAACTCATTAACATCATATCGGCGGCCTGAATAAATCAGTATGTCACCTTCGTTGTAAACAGGGAACATAGATGACCCGCGAACCTTAACCGCAACGGCGCTAGGCGGGCTATTAGGCGGCGCTGTGATGCGCTCCATGCCGTCACCGTGTGCATTATCGTCTAAAGCGTGAAACTCTGCCCCCGCCCCTATATAGCCGACAAGAGGAACAGTCTTAATTTTAGAGCCTTTGCCATAAAGCAGCCATTCTGGTTCCACCCCATAAAATCTAGCGTATCGCTTGGCTTGCTCGCTGTCATAATCACGGGTCCCGTTTTCATGATGTCTATATGTCGATGCGCCAATTCCTAATTCCTTGGCCGCCTGTGATGCGGAGGTAAAGCCCTTTTTCTCGCGGGCGCTCCTTAACCTGTCTGATGCTGATTCCATTTTGAATTTATATGACCTTAATCGATACAATAGGTATTGACGTTGAGTAAAACAATCGATACAGTGCGTATCAATATGACATTTAAAACACTTATAAAACGCTTTCCAAGCAATCTATGGCTCTCTGAGAAACTAGACGTTTCCGAAGTGACTGTAAGGCAGTGGGGCAATCGAAAATCCATTCCGTCACAGTATTGGGCGAGTATCGTGAGCCACGGCGAGGCGGCGGGTGTTGAAATCACTTTGCAAGACTTAGCTAATGCGGCTGCGGGCGAGGTGGCTGCATGATACAGGCCTTTTCAATATTCTTTGCATGGATAGCTGTTGGCCTCTTTGGCGGTGGAATTTACGCGCTTGTTATGTTGCGGTTCAATTCGCGGCGTGGGGGTGAGTGATATGTTTTATCCCGCATTATCTATATCCTCGGATAGTTCGGTGAACCTTGGCGTGTGCAAGAAGGGCGTATTGGGTGCAAATCCTTTAGCGTTCGTTTCTTGTAGATTGCACACGT
>JALZUP010000306.1 GCA_023301505.1 Robiginitomaculum sp. | reverse complement strand
CACTAGATTAACCCCATATATCCTCTGCGTCTTACCCGTCCCAAAACCTTCCCACTCCAAGATAACAATTTTTCCTGAATTCGTTTCCGCGACGACTCCGTCGGCGTAAGTGAACGTCATTAGGACAAGGCTAAGTAGTATCTGTTTAATTGTATTCATGAGGGGTGAGTATAGAGATTAGGGATGACAAGGAGTGTCCCCCTCTCCTTCGCATCACAGCCACGAAAGATTAAACGTCTATAAACTCATTTTTGTGATTTCTTTGATATGGCCTTAGATCGGGATGACATCCTATTTAAATTGAGTTCGCATGTGTGAGAGACAACTATTGTCTCCTCATGTATTTAATCAATAGGTAACAACAAAAAACGATCAAACTCTCATTAACACTGGATCAATTAATGGGGGCTAACAAACTATACCTACAGACAAATAAATGGATTGCTAACTACAGGACAAAAGCTAGTAAGCTCATTTATAAAGTCTACAATGAATCACAGATGAAAAATTACGAAGAGCTAGTTAAAGTACGAGAAAATATAAAAAATGAAGTAATGGACAGCAGTCCTAATGATAACCAAGCCGAAGAAGCGCATAGCGAGAGTGTTCAGCCTCGTCCTATTAATAATGAACTAGACGCATTCTACTATCTAGCGGCAATGAATCTCTTAAACACTTATGTTAAGCTTCCAGAGCACGAGCGAGATTTTTATATTAATTATTCATTCAAAGGTAAAATATCTTCAGCGCTTGAACAGATAATCCTAAAAGTTCCAAGCGTAGAAGTTTATATCGATAAAGGTATCATCTACGTTTACTTGCTTGAATTTCAATTCAGCTTCCACAATGTTAATTTAAACAGTTTTCTAGAAAATTATAGAGATAGCGCCGATAATAAGTTTCAAGAATGGAAGGCGGTAAAGCTACAGCCGTACAGCAGCATGATTTTCAATGCAGCGCGCAATTTACTAGGACTGAAACCGATTCCCTATAGATCTAAACCAAAAGTCGCAACTCATAGAACGGATACTGTCAGAACTAAAAAATCGACTCTTAGAAATATCCCTTTTGATAATTCTACCGAAAATGCCAGGTTTGATGAAGTATCTATAACTCTTGAATTCTAACTGTATCTTACTTTACGGAGTCGGCTCACTGAGTAAACCACTGGATAGCAGTAAAGAACTGTTTTGGGGCTACCTTCTAAATAAGGCGAGGACGGCCCCTTTAGCTATTTCTTGAACTTTGGGTGATTTAACCGCAGCAGCAAGGGTTGCTAATAAGCCGCCGGTCGCGATGACTCCTTTGGATGTACTCGCCTTTTTTTCACTCTCGCATGCATTACATGCACGACCTTTTTCATTAACTTCTCTGTGACCGCATTTTGGACATTTTGTCATAATTATAAAGTTTTAATATCTCAGAATAGCTAAACTCGATAGAAAAGCTATCCTTATGTTGCAGCGATTGGGTCTGTTGCAAACTATTTTTCAAAGTGTTTTCATATTGAGGCAGTAATTGCCATTTTTCTTCTGGTAGTGGTTTGTTTTCACAAGCCTTAACGAAGGCCGCTAGTTGTTGCACTTTTTTAATATCTAAACGGCTTATCTCATCGAAATGCCCTTCCATTGCTACTCTAGCCGCAGAGGGTTCATCTAGGAGGGTGTAAGCCTTTGCTAAATACTGTAATCCCTCCAGAATATATGCGTATGACTGATTTAGTGGGTCTAACTTTTTTTCAATTTGTTTTGATTTTGAAATAATAATGTTATCAAACAATCCATTTTTTGGAGGTGGAAGATTGGAAATTTTACTGTTAAGTGAATCAACAGCCTTTGTTATTCCCTCTTTTAATGAAGTCACTGCATTAACTAGAGTGTACTTACGGGTATCGAGGTCATCGATTGAGCATGCTTCCTTATAGAGTTGCATCCCAGTTTTAATCTGAGCCAACCGGTCTCTTTCCAGATCTTGTGATAGCACCTCTATGGATTTTTTTAGATCATCTAACTGAACCGAAATCCTAACTAAAGCTACCTGAGTCAATGCTGTTGTAGCAAATTTAGTAATGTTAACGCCTACAGCCTCAAATTTTGCATGCTCGACAATCTTCCCTTTTTGACTGATCACTCCTGAATACAAACCGTTTTTTCCCTTAACTAAATCTCTTTCGCCTACAAGCTTATATATCCGCCCCTTCTTTAAGGAATCTTTTAGGTTTACAATTTGTGCGGGATCTAAAAGTCCACGGAGCATATTAAGCTTATTGTCTTTATATGCATTACTTTGCTCTTGGTACTCAGCACCTGTGACCTCAGAGCTCAAGCTCTGATTGATTTCAATGATCCCATCTTTTGTCATCATAATAGTTAACTGGTTATATCTAATTAATTCAATTAGAAAGCTAAGAACTGGAATAGTTTCATTCAAGACCTAAGCCCTTCGGTTAAGAAACTCAACGATTCATATTGTGCTCGTAGCCCTCGCGGTCGTCATCGTCTAGGTTATCCCAGAAGTTGTCGATTTCGTCTCTCATCTCCTTGTATTC
>JALZUP010000305.1 GCA_023301505.1 Robiginitomaculum sp. | reverse complement strand
ACTTGATAAATAATGCCGGTTTTGGTGGTATTGGAAAATTTCACGAGCGTGATTGGGAAACTGACCAGAATATGATTCAGTTAAATATTGTAACACTTACTGATTTAACACGTATTTTTCTGCCTGATTTTGTAAAAATAAATAGCGGGAAAATTTTAAACGTATCATCCACTGCGGCCTTAATGCCTGGCCCTATGCAAGCTGTCTATTTTGCTACAAAAGCATACGTAACATCATTTAGCAATGCTATTGCTGAAGAATTAAGTAACACAAACGTAACTGTAACCGCATTAATGCCTGGAGCTACTGAAAGTGAATTTGGCAAAACTTCAGGAATGGATAAAACAATCTTATTTGATAAGACTGCTTCAGCTAATGAGGTTGCTCAAGCTGGTTATAATGGTATGATGAAAGGAGCACTGGATGTAATCGCTGGATTAACCTTCTCACAAAAAATAATGATGACTTTATTGCCTTTTACCCCTAAAAAAATAATACTAAAGCAAATTAAAAATATGCAAACAGTGAAGTAACTGCTGTATATTTTTAGTTCTTTATTAAACAAAAAAACCTCTTAGAAGTTAATCTAAGAGGTTTTTGAGTATTAGTCCCGAAGATTCGGGACAGAAAATCTGCAAGCTATTAAGCTTCTATTTCTTCTTCTTTTTTGTCAATTAAAAGGTCTGCAGCTTTTTTCTTCACTGTATCAAACATCACTGGAGTTGCAATGAATAATCCTTCTATAGGAGCATTAATAGAAGTTCTTGGTAATTCAGACTACAAACACTACAAATTAAAAAATGAAAGAACGCCTCAACTTAAAGATATTTCAATCTTATCCTTAGGAACGGGCAGAGCGAACAAAAGACTAAACTCTACAGATTCAAAAAAATGGGGTCGTCTAAATTGGATTAAACCACTTATTGATATTTCAACAGGTGGTCCTGTCAAAATAGCTCACCAACAAATTCAAACAATTTTCAATTCAAGTGGTCTTGATAATAATTATTTAAGAATAGACATTGATATAGAAGAAGAATATTCAGAAATGTCAGATTCAAGAGAAACAACAATTAAGTATTTACTTGATGAAACTAAATCGCAAATTATAAACAATCACACCTTGCTCTATAAACTGAAACTATTTTTAGATGAATCAGGAATTAAAATAAATCAACAAGTATGAATTACTATCGCTAACAATACAGGCTGTTGACAAACTATTAGTGAAATCTTAGGATACGTCTTGCACATCTTGTATCTTAATAGCATGCAAGGGAAAAAGAAATTCAAGCCTAGATTATTCCAAAATTTCCGACTAGATGAATTTGTACCTGATACTAACTTCTACAAAATATTAAAGGATAATCTTGATCTAAATTTCATTTACAATTCTACAAAATCTGTCTATTCTCACACAGGAAGACCTGGACTAGATCCTGTAGTATTCTTTAAAATGATTCTGGCCGGTTATTTAGAAAATTGTCCTACGGATAGAGGATTAGAAAGATTGTTTCAGATGCGGCTTGATCTGAGGTACTTTATTGATCACGATATAGATGAAACAATTCCAGACCATTCTACAATATGCAAAACACGTAAAAGAATACCTGAGCATATTTTTGCAGAAGTGTTTGAGCATATTCTAAGCCTTTGTGTTCAGCAAGGAATGGTAGATGGTACGACACAGTCGATAGACTCTGCCTACATAGACGCTAATGCTTCACTGGATAACATGGATAAGATAAATTTAGAAGATCGTGATCCTGATATTTTTCTTAGAGAAGTATTCGACCAAGATCTGCCCGACAATTATTCTATTAAAGACAAGGTCGATAGAGTGCGGAAAGTTCAGAAGGATCTACTAGTACACAAGCGGTATCGTGAAAAGAAATACAAAGAACAAGATCGTGACTCTAAGCGCAAGAACAAAGGAAGAGTTTTCTCAAATGCAACACATGTAAGTAAGTCTGATCCAGACGCTAGGATAGCCGTAAAGCCTGGTAAACCACGTATGTTATGCTATACCTCCACCATGTCAGTAGACACTCTACAAAGTGTGATAACGAACATAGCTGCAGAGTATGCTTCCCAGAAAGACTCTAAGTTACTGATGAGAAATGTTCTTCGTACAGAAAATGCACTAGCCGCTAATGGTCTTGAGATGTCGCAAGTCTTGGCAGATACAGGTTTTTCATCTGGCGAAAATTATCAATTGTTAGAAGAGATGGGGCTGAGAGCATTCATACCTCTTCATGGAACATATGTATCAGATAGGGAAGGCTTCAAATATGATGGTCGAAGAAATGCATTCATTTGTCCACAAGGTCTGGCCTTGAAACCTTCTTACAATAAGTCAGGAGAAGGCAGAAAAACAACTGTGTATAGATCAAAGAAAAAGGAATGTGACAGCTGTCCGATAAGAGAAGATTGTGTTTCATCACGAGGCATAAAAGAAATATCATCTACACCGTATAAGAGAGAATATGAAAGAATGCGAAAGCGATTAAAAACAAGGGCAGGCAAAAATACATATCAACTTAGAATGCATACCGTAGAACCAGTATTTGGTTCACTGCAACAGTACTATGGTCTCAGGCGAATATACGTAAGGGGCAAAAACAGTGCATCAAAAGTGATGCTGATGGCTGCTAGTGCCTTCAACCTAAAGAAATGGATCAAACAGATAGGAAAAGATGCCTTAGAAGTGATTTTCGCAACACCAAGTGTCATAAAGTGTCTCATGTTTGGAAATTCAAAATTTAGTAACTCTAGTCTTGTGAGCCTACACAGTGAATATCAGTAAGTTAGAACAGTTTAGAAACAGGCTCGAATGGTGATCTACGTGTAGAGTCTACACCTTCTGATTTAGTTGATATTACGGATGCTGAGACTATTTGGGCTGGTGATTATTATATAAATGAAGCTCGAATAGGTTCCGTTTTCGGAACGAAGACTTCTAAGGCTATTTATGATCATACCAAGGTTATCTGTGATAGAGTTAAAGGCTCTGAATTAGCAGCAGTAGAGGTCATAAACATTGGAGGATATGAAATGATACTAAGTATCATTTGTCAACCTAATAATGCGATTGAATATGCAATTTCCTTTTCACTTGCCTATGAGGAGTATGGCGACTTTACAATGGCGAGTAAGTGGGCTATAGATGAATACACTGAGAGTCCCCATTTCTTAAACTATCAAGTATGGACTAATTCTAAAGCAAAAAGTATAGCAGCCGTCCAACATATTATAGCGAATATAATTACAACTAATGGATATAAATTGCATGCTGCGACTGTCGCTCCAGTAGCACCACAGCTATTTGCAAGACGGGCACATTATAGATTAGGCGCTTTCCATATAGAACTCAATAACAGCCTTTCTGAGACGAAGATGGTTCAGATATCAGGAACTTGCCATAGCAAAGAAATAGACGGTGAGCTAATCCCTTTTAATGAAGAACGAGAAATAACCCCTGGTCAAACCTCATTGAAGCTAGATATACCTTATGGAAATATCTTTGATGGTGAAATCACTCTGAGAACAGGAACGAACCAAAAGGATGTCATTTATTTAGCTGATGGCTCATGGGGCTTAGAATACTATGACTTCAATACTACAGTCGATGAGGTTGAGATTATAGCAGATAGTCGGACAGAAAGCGATGAGGCTTATCTAGTCGAAAGAGGGATAGAAGTAAGCGGTAAGACGGATACCTACATCTCTATTTTCAAGCAACTGATGCCTGGCGGTTTGGCTGTTGATCTATCAGAGTATAATACCTTATCTTTTGACACAGAACGTGAAGGTGTCTATGAAGTAACCTTATTGATGGCGGGTAACACTGATCCTAGTCAGAACGTAAGTTATACCTTAGAAGCAGATGCCGCTAGTCGAATAGATATTCCTTTCGCCTTATTTAGCAATGCTGAAGGTGGACAATTAGATGCGAGTCTCATAACGACAATCTATATCGCTTTTACAGCTGATAATAATGAACGAGGTGATTTTGATTTTAGAATAGAAAACGTACGCTTCAGAAATGATGAAACGTCGAATCTAGTTATCGATCCATTCAATCTGAATTTATTTCCAAATCCCACAGATGGTTTAGTTCATGTAACACATCGGTTCTCCGAAAAATCAGAGGTTGTAATAACAGTTTGTGATTCTAAAGGTATCATCATAGAACAGATGACACGGACGGCTTACAAAGGTTTGCAGAACTTTCAATTGCAGATCGGAAGAG
>JALZUP010000304.1 GCA_023301505.1 Robiginitomaculum sp. | reverse complement strand
CCTTCTGGACGGGGTGTGCCCAAGCACCAAGCCAAGCGCGCGCAGGGCGTGCAGGGCGACGCGTTGGTTAAAACTGTCTTTGCTGTATCATCGGCCAAGGGCGGGGTTGGTAAATCGACGGTAGCGGTGAATTTGGCCGCGGCCTTGTCAAAGCAAGGCCATAAGGTTGGCGTTTTAGACGCTGATATTCATGGCCCGTCTCTGCCGCGCCTATTGGGCCTGACGGGAGAGCGCGCCGATGCCGATAATAGTCATGGCCGCATGATGATTAAGCCGCTACAGGCCCATGGCCTCAAAGCCATGTCTGTGGCCTTTTTAACTCCAGATGAAGGGCCAGTTGTCTGGCGCGGGCCGATGGTTCAGGGCATGATTGCTAAAATGCTATATGATGTGAATTGGGGCGAGCTGGATTATCTCATCATAGATATGCCGCCTGGCACAGGCGATGCGCAGCTAGGGCTGGCGCAAGACATAAAGCCCAAAGCGGCAATCATTGTCTCAACGCCTCAAGATTTAGCGCTCTCTGATACGCGCAAGGGCATGGCGATGTTTGAAAAAGTCGGCGTGCCATTGGCGGGGCTTGTCGAAAATATGAGCGTATTTATCTGTCCGTCCTGCAATCAAGCGCATGATTTATTTGGCACGGGCGGGGCCAAAGATATGGCGGGCGAGCTTGGCGTGACATTTTTAGGATCTGCGCCTTTGCATATGGATGTGCGCCGCTCTGCTGATGCGGGCGCTCCAATTGCGCTAGGCGATAATGCCCAAGCGCAGATTTTTGCCGATATTGCGCGCGCCTCTGAAAAGGCTTTAGCTGCGGTTTAGGTGCTGGCTTAGGTGGGGTTTAGGTGAGGTTAAAGCTATGATGAGAGTTGTAATTGAGTCTTAATAGCTGTGATTCATCCTTGTAATAGCCCCTAATATGCCCAAAAATGCCTATAAGGCGTTTAATCGGGAGGGTTTATTATGTCTTTGAGAGTATCCTTTATTATTGCAAGTTCTGTGGCGGCGTTGAGCCTTGCCTCTTGCGCTTCGACGTCACAGGCTAAGGCCCCCGTGCCTGCGGTTGGGGCGACCAATACGGCTAAATTATCCGATTATATGTCACGGGTGAGCGTTGGCATGAGCGACCCAGATGTGCGCGCGGCTTTGGGCGAACCTAGCCATGTCAGCGTTGATGGGAGCGGCGGGCAAGTCTGGACCTATGAGTTTGATGAAAATGGCCAAGTTGTAAATGTCAGAACAGCCAGTTCGGTATTGTCAGGAGTCGCTTTATTCGTGCCCGGAGTTATAGGGGGCGCCATGCGCACGATTGGCTCAATTGGGTCCACGATTGGCGGAGGCAGCTCCCAGCAAGATGGCCAAGACCGTCTTCAAGTTGTCGTCACATTTGCCGGTGATCAAGTCATTGATGTGGCAGGCGAGGCGCTAAATTAGAGCTTTTCCAACTCTGTTTTGGGCTCTGTTTTAGGCTCTGTTTTTAGCTCTGGGCTTTCGTCCATTTGCGGTAAATAGCAAATATTTTTGGGCCTTCAACGAGATAGCGTTTCCACATGCGTTTAGGCTCTGAGGCGAGGCGGAACAGCCATTCTAGGCGCAGAGACTGCATCCATTTTGGCGCGCGTTTTTGTTTGCCCGCTAGAAAATCAAGGCTCGCGCCCACGCAAAAACCAAGCCCGACGCAATCTGCGCGTTCCAGAGCCGCTTTGGCGACCATTTCTTGTTGGGGACTGCCCACGCAAATAAAGGTGAAGCGGGCGGGATTATCTGCAATAAATTGCGCGGCGGCGGCAATGGCCTCAGGCTTTTTACGCAGCCCCATAGGCGGGACATGAACGCGAATATTTGTCAGGCTATAGCGCGCTTTAATTGCGGCTAAAACATCGCCGTCTCCGCCAATCACATTAACGGCCATATCGGGCGTAATGGCGCGGTCAAAAATTTGCGCTGTCAAATCGGAGCCCGGCACGGCATGTAAACTGATATTGGCGCGCGCGGCCAAGCTTTGTAAAATGCGGCTATCACAGACAGATAGCCAAGCGGCTTCATAAAGCGGTTTAAAAATATCTGGCTCTTGAGACAGGCGCACCAAATGATCGACATTGGGCGTGACAATATAGCGAAAATCATCATCAAGACTGATCGCCGCGCAGCGCTCAAATGTTTGCTCAAGCGTTAGGGGATGAAAATGCGTGCCTAAAAATTCATGGCCCTGAGGGTTAGTCTGAGAGCCAGTCATTTGTGGGTCAACATTGCGCGCCGTGTCTTGCAAATTGCTTTGCAAAATAGGGCTATTCATGCCTGTTTGGGACTGTGTCTGCATTATGGTCATGGGTCTGTCTAACATAAAGGGGTAAAGAGGCGGTTTATGAGCTAAGCTCTTTTCCATTGATATTTATGCGCTGATTATAAATTTTGCGCTCTATTTTAGGCCTGCAAAACGGAAATATATATGAGAGCGAAGGCGAATAAGCTGATTACGCTCTTGCCTTTTGCGGGCAAATAGGCTCTGTCATTTTGCATGAAACGAGTCACTATATTAGGAGCCACGGGCTCTATTGGTACAAGCGCGCTTAAGTTTTTGCGCCTGCACCGGGATAAATTTTCACTAGATTATATTGCTGTCGGCCAAGATGTGTCTGGCGCATTGGCGATTGCGCGAGAATTTGGCTGCAAAGCGATTGCTGTCGCAGATGAGCAAGCGGGGGCAGGCCATAGCGACCCTGATGTGAAAATTCTTACAGGCGCACAGGGCGTGGCTGAACTGGCGGCCCTGCCCGCAGATGTCGTCTTAGGCGCTGTCACAGGCTCTTGCGGCCTTCCGGCTATTCTCGCCGCGATTGAGGCGGGCAATGATGTGGCTCTGGCTAATAAAGAAAGCCTTGTGTGCGGCGGCCCGAATTTGTTGAAATTTGCTGACGATAAGGGCGTGAAGATTATTCCCGTCGATAGTGAGCATAGCGCGATTTTTCAGTGCCTTTTATCGGGCCGCAAAGATGAGCTGGAAAAAATCATCCTCACAGCCAGCGGCGGCCCCTTTCGCACGGCCAGCCATAGCGAGCTTGAGGCAGCAACCCCTGCTCAGGCCTTGGCCCATCCCAATTGGAGCATGGGGCCGAAAAACTCCCTTGATAGCGCCAGTCTAGCCAATAAGGGATTGGAGCTGATTGAAACGGCTTATTTTTTTGATGTTGCAGAGAGCTTGATTGATGTGGTGGTGCATCCGACGTCCATCTTTCATTCCGCGGTCAGATATAAAGACGGGGCGATGATTGCTCAGCTGGGCGAGACGGATATGTGCGGCGCGGTGGGCTATGGTTTGTCTTATCCTGAGCGTATAGTGACAGGTCTAGCCCCGCTTGATCTACCAGCTTTAGGCAAGCTTGAATTTTACGCGCTTGATGACGCCCTCTTTCCAGCGGTTAGTCTTGCGCGCGCGGCCATTCGCGCCGGTCAAAGCGGAAGCCTAACATTTAACGCCGCTAATGAAATTGGCGGAGCCGCTTTTCTAAATGGCCAAATCGGTTTTTTAGATATTGCGCGCCTGATCGAGCAGTGCCTTAATAAGGCAGGCGGTAAATTCACGGCTGATTTGCCTGATATTGTCGCCGCTGATGAGGCCGCCAAGTTTTTTGCAACTGAGCAGCTCGCCGCTTTTTTAAAGCAATCGTAAATCTATAAATTTGAAAAGCGACGGCCCGCCTTGAGGGAGGGGGAGGGCGGGCCGTCTTCAATCAGTAATGATGCCCAGGGGGGGGAGGCATATCTGTTACTGTTGATACCTTTTAAGCAGCTTTGACTTTACCAGAGGATGACGCGGACGTTAAAGTTTTGTCATTCGCTGCAGAACCAGCATCAGAGCTGATTACAATTTTGCGCGGCTTTAACGCCTCAGGTAGCTCTCTGCGCAGAGCAATGCTCAGCAAGCCATTTTTAACAGTCGCGCTTTGCACGATGACATGATCGGCGAGTTGAAAACGGCGCTCAAAGCTACGCCCAGCAATGCCTCTATGAACGAAATTGCGCTGGGGCGCGGCCTCATCTTGCTTTGCAGCCCCTGTCACGGTCAGGACATTTTTGTGCGATTCAAGGGAAAGCTCATCTTCGCTAAAGCCAGCGACAGCTAGCTCAATCTGATAATGTTCCTCATCAATTTGTTCTATATTATATGGCGGATAGCCAGGGCTGGTTTCCAGTTTTGTCGCCGCGTCAATTAGGCTGGCCATGCGGTCAAACCCGATCAAGGAACGGTGAAGCGGGGTAAAATCATAATGTCTCATTTTAAACATCCTTTTCTAAGCAATGTAGATTTAAGCAAACCCGAAAGTGGCATTTGCCTAATAGGAAGTGGGAAATGTGATTTGGCCTTTCAAGAGGCAAACTGTTTAAAAGGAGAAAGATGTTTAAAGATTGTTTGCAGTCAGGAGGAATCAATTGGCTAGGCGTCTTGCGCGTGGCGGGCAGCTTGGTTAGGGTTGCTTGAAATTAATTGCCATCAGTCCCCCAATATAGGGGGGCCACATAAGGAGACTAAGCATGCCTAATTATAAACTGGTTCTACTCCCTTTAAAGATATGCGCTATTGGCGGCTTTGCAGCGGCGCTTTCGGCCTGTTCTGGCGGGACGGAGAGTTCTGCGCAAAATGGCGGGGATGCGCCGCGCCCAATTGGCCAGCCAGCAGACATTCTGAACGCGGCTATTGCGAACCCTGCACGCAGTGAAAATGCGGCGCGCGATATTTATCGGCACCCAAAATCGACATTGGAGTTTTTCGGTCTGGCGCCCAATCAAACGGTTGTCGAAATTCATCCTGGGGGCGGTTGGTATTCTGATATTCTTGCGCCTTATGCCAAAGCAAGCGGTGGACACTTTGTTGGGGCGATATATCCTGAGAGCCGAAATGAGTTTTTTGCAAATGCGAACCGAGACTTTATCGAAAAATTCGTGACGCCGTCTTCGCCAGATCAAGTGAGCTATGTTCAATTTGGAAACCGCGCCGGGCTGGGCGAGTCTGGCCGCGCCGATATGGTGCTCTCTTTTCGCAGCGTTCATAACTGGATGCGCGGCGGCTGGGCGGAAAAAGCCTTTGATGATTTCTATGATGTCCTCAAACCTGGCGGCACGCTGGGTATTGTAGAGCACCGTTTACCTGCCACAGAGGAGCAAGATCCGCGGGCCTTATCAGGTTATGTGCAAGAGGCTTATGTGAAAAAACTTGCAAGTGATGCGGGCTTTGAATTTGTCGGAAGCTCTGAAGTGAACGCAAACCCTAAAGATACAGCGGATCACCCTGTGGGCGTATGGACATTGCCGCCAAGTAATCGCCGCGTAAATGATAATAATGTGCTCTTGGTTGAAGATGGCTCCAAATATGAAGCCATTGGCGAGTCTGATCGCATGACGCTCAAATTTCGCAAACCCTAAGGCGCGCTTACCTAAGGCGCGCTTACCTAAGGCGCGCTTAAATGGAGCGTTCATTCATTTAGAGTTTTGGGGTTTTTTAACAATATCAGATAATGCCCTTGGCGTTTGACGGCAAAAGCCCCATACTCAATTTACTATATAGACCTCGGAGAATATTTATGACCAATGAAGAAATCGTCGCAAAAATGAATGAAGCCGTCACGGCCAATGGCGGACTTGATAAAAGTGTAAAATTTGATTTTGGTGATGATGGCTGCATCTCTGTTGATGGGACAAATGTCTCTCAAGACGACATTGAGGCCGATTGCACAATTAAAGTCGACAAGGACGATTTTGCGGCGCTGGCAACAGGGCAGATGGACCCGATGATGGCCTTTATGTCTGGCAAGCTTAAAATTGAAGGCGACATGTCTGTGGCAATGAGTTTGCAGTCACTCTTTTAAACTAAATTAGATTTAAAGCCGCGGCTAACCTGCGCGGCTTTTATCTTGAAGGATGCGTAATATAGATGACGGGCCATGTTCAATTAAGCCCCGGCGAAGCCGTTCGGATGGACGGGTTACCTTTTCCGGACAAGGCCCGCTTTATTTATGCTGACATTGATGGCACGCGATTGCGGCTTATGCTGTTGCCCAGCTATAAAGAGGCACCGCGCGGGAGCGTGATTATATCACCGGGCCGCGCTGAATTTTGCGAAAAATATTTTGAGACAGCGGATGAGTTTCGCGCGCGCGGTTTTACGGTTTTAGTCATTGATCATCGCGGCCAGGGCTTATCAGACCGCATTTTGCCTAACCCAATTCGGGGAAGCTATATTAGCGATTTTGGCGTTTACATTGATGATATGCAGGCGATTATCGATGCGGTTGAGCCAGATTTGCCTCGGCCACATCTGCTTTATGCTCACTCAATGGGGGGCTGTGTTGCTTTATATGGCATGATGCGCGGCAGCTTACGATTTGATGCGGCTGTGCTGTCAACGCCTATGGTGGGGGTTGTGGGGCTGGAGCAGCCTTTGGTCACGCCGATCATGTCAGCCATTTCTAAGCTGGGCGCCGCGAAACGGCCTATTCCATTTCGCTCGCAAAAAAACGGGATGCCTGCGCCTTTTCCAAATAATAAGCATACATCTGATCGGCGGCGTTATGGTATTTGGCGCTCTTATTTTGACGCCGCGCCGCGCCTTCGGGTCGGCGGGCCGACTTTTGGCTGGCTGGCCGCGGCGGGCCGCGCAATGAAATATATTGACCAGCATGTCGGTGATTATAATGTGCCGAGCCTTGTTTTAAATGCTGGCTCTGACCGCATTGTTATGCCGTGTGATGTTGAAAAATTTGCGCGCCGTGCGGGCACAGATTATTTCAGCATTGGTATTTCGCGTCATGAAATTTATATGGAAAAAGATGATATTCGGTCCCAAATGTGGGAAGCTATCGATGTCTTTTTAGACAAGCAGGCGATTTAGACCTAGCTAAGCGCGCGTTTTAAGTAAGGATAAACCTGCTCTAAAATATCTGGGTCGCCCGCCGCTACAACGCGCCCGCCATTGACCGCGCTTTGCCCGTGCCAGCCTGTTAATTTACCGCCCGCCCCTTCAATAAGCGGAATAAGGGCGCGCACATCGCAAGGCTTTAGATCAGCTTCTAAGATCATATCCATACGCCCAGAGGCCACAAGGCAATAGCCAAAAGCATCAAGGCCTAAACGCGAAAAGCGCGCCGTGCGCCGGATCATTTCATAGCTGCCGCGCTCCCCTTGGGTGAACATAGCCAAAGGTTCGGTGCAGCCCAGCACAATATCGCGTATATCTTTGCAAGGGCGGCTCATCAGCTTTTGCGTGCCCGCTATATCTTCGCGCCAGCTACCATCAGGCGTGCCGATAAAGCGCTGATCCATAGCGGGTAAGTCAATAAGGCCAAGGCGAGGGCGGTCCTGCTCACTGATTGCAATCAATGTGCTCCAGACAGGCACGCCTGCCACAAAGGCGCGGGTGCCATCAATGGGGTCTAGCGTCCAGTGATAGGCCGTGCTGCCCGTTATATCTTCATATTCTTCGCCAGTAATATGGTCATCGGGAAATTGCGCGAGGATTTTTTCTCGCAAGGTCTGTTCGGCTTGCTTATCGGCATTTGTCACAGGATCAAAATGAAGGTCTGTGCCTTTATTTTCCACTCTCATGATGAGGGAAGCGTCTGAGCTGTCACCCGCTGCGGCGTTAAAAAGCGGCAGAGTCAGCGCACGCACCTCATCGGCGAGCGCGCGCGCCAGCTTAAGGCGCGCCGCAAGGTCGGCATTGCTAGGAGATGGTATCAAATCTTGGCGCATATATGCGGCTTATCACGCTCGCAGCTCTCCAAGCTAGGGTAAAAAGAGCTGAAAGGGCGATAAATATGGCCATATAGAATAAGGCGCGCATTGCTTTACTGCATCAAACTTAGCGCAGGCGGCTTAGTTGTGCCGTCCTGTAATGATTTAGCTAGATCAAGCAAATGTTTGCGCGGGGCTTCTCCCATATTATAATAGGCGCGGACTAAATCCATGGTTTCTTTTTTGGACAAAACATCAGGAGCCAAGATTTCTGGGTCATTGCCAGCCGTAAAATGGTCTTGGTCTGACAATCCTTCATAAAAATATTGCACAGGCACAGAGAGCGCCTCTGAGAGCTCAAATAGACGCGCTGCTGATACGCGATTAGCTCCACATTCATATTTTTGAATTTGCTGAAACCGTATGCCGACTTCGGTCGCTAGGTTTTGCTGGGTCAACCCTAATAGGCGGCGGCGGCGGCGGAGGCGTTTGCCAACATGTAGGTCAATATCACTGGTCATTATTACTATCCATTTTGTTGTCTCGCCTAATAGGAGAGCAAAAGCCATGCCACATTGGGCACAGGTTGTTCCCCTTAAAAGCGAGGGAAATGGCGCTAAATAACGCCCTAATGGGATGAATTTTTCTCCAAATGATAAAACTAAGCCGCCATTAACCCTAATTTGTTCCAAGCTGGGACAATCTCTGGCTCAGGCGCGAGGGGGCTTTTTTTGAGGCGGGCTGGGCCGCAAAAGACTTTAAGGGGTCATGCCCGCTTTTGCGACGATAATCTTATAAAGAGCAAATTCGACATAGCCATCGGCGGGACGGTTATTGGCGGCTTGCCAAGAGCGGATGGCGGTCCGGCTCATTGACCCAATGGCGCCGTCAACGCCGCCCGTATCAAAGCCTTGCTTTATTAAGGCACGCTGCAACGTCATTTTTTGGGTTCGGCTAATTTGCTTATCGCCCTCTGGCCAATTTGCGCTAATGCCCGCCTTGCCTGATAGATTACGCGCCAATGTGGCAATGCCCATGGCATAGCTATTGGAGTTATTATAGGCCTTGATGACATCAAAGTTTTTAAAGGTCAGCAGGATAGGGCCATTGGCGCCTGCGGGCAGGTAAAGCTTGGCGGTCAATGAGTTGGCCTGCGCGGTAAAGCCGCCGCCATGAAATGGAACAGCGCCTAGAGCGGCCCAAGATGAGATGGGGCGGGCCTGACCATCGGCGAGGCTATAGTCAAAATTTTGAGGCAAGCTAATTTCGGCAAAGACGGGTTCTTCTGACACCCAGCCTCGGCGCGATAAATAATGAGCGGCGGAGCCCAGCGCATCTGCTTTATTCGTCCAAAGGTCTTTATTGCCATCACCGTCAAAATCTACGGCATAATCGCGAAATGTTGCGGGGATAAATTGGGTCATGCCCATTGCCCCCGCCCAGCTGCCTTTGAGCTGATTTATTTTAATATGCCCGTCCTTTAATAGATCAAGTAGGGCGAAAAGCTGCGTCTCGCCAAATGCGGTGCGGCGGCCTTCAAAGGCAAAACTTGAGAGCACATCAACTGGATTATAATCGCCTAATACTTTGCCATAAGCGCTCTCTAGCCCCCAAATGGCGGTTAAGATATGGCGGTCAACACCATAGCGGCCTTCAACGTCTTCCATAATTTGGCTGTTGGCGCGCAAATTCGCTTGGCCCTCTTTAATGCGCGTGGGCGAGGCCGCCGTTTCTACATAATCCCAAATGGGTTTGACAAATTCGGCTTGCTTGCCGTTGCTCTCAAGGGCGCGCTCTTGCAATTTTGCGCGGCCTACCGTGGCCTCGACAAGGCGGGGCGGATAATTTTTGGCGGCTGCGCGCGTTAAAAAATCACGTTTCCAATCGTTAAAGCGCTCTAGCGCGGCAGAGCTGCTTTGTTCATAATCTGGCTTAAGGCTTGGGATGGGAACATCCTTTGCACCACCCTGTGCCAGCGCTTGCGCGCTGATGAGGCTCGCCATAGATAGGCATGTTATCAGTCTGGAAAATGTCCACATAGCTTTGCCTAATCAGTGAATGGTAAACGCGCGATGAATTTTTGTCGTCTCATGTGAGGTCTTACCTATATTTAATTTTTCTGTGTCTGCTCTCGCGCCGCTGAAAAAGTCTATAAATTCGCCTTGACTCTGTCGCGGCCCGCCCCTAATCAAGCCAATCCAATTTACCCTTAATTTTAGAGGCTGTCATGAAAGTACGCTCTTCTTTGAGATCGCTTAAAAATCGTCATCGCGATTGCCAAATTGTGCGCCGTAAAGGCCGCCTATATGTCATCAATAAGACTGACCCGCGTTTTAAAGCGCGTCAGGGCTAATTGCCTATCTTAGGCCCTAATCCTGCTTTAGGGATAAATTGGGCAAAAATATGATATATTGAGCCACAGGCTTAAATAAATTAGAAATTATGTAACCGCCTCTTGCGCCTTTGGTCAGGAGCGGTCATCTTATGGCTAATGAGCTATTTTGCACCTTCTTTAAAACCTCTTATTTGCGCGGTCTTGATGAGCAGTCTTACGCTTGGCCATAGCTTTGCCGCATATGGGCAATCCGCGCCTGAAGATCAGCTTGAAGAAGACCAATCTGAAAGCCCATTTGAAAGCCCATTTGAAAGCCCCGATGAAAAACCATCTGCGCCAAATGAGATTGATCCTGATAATTTGCCGCCTTTGCCAGCCTTGCCGCCGCAAATTAGCCCCGAAAATGGGCCAAGTGAAGAGTTTTTAGAGCTGTTTCCAGATGTCTTTCCTGAGCTCTCTCCGCAAGATGAGAGCGCGCTTGATGGCCCAGAAGGAGAGTCAGAAGACGGAACAGAACAGGCCGGCGCTGATGAGCTAACGCAAGATGAGGCCACGCCCGAAGCGCGCCCTGATATTATCATTCATAGCGCGCGCGATCGCCAAGAACAGCTAGACAGATTATTTGAAGAGTTAGTCAAGATAGATGACGCCGATAAGGCTAATTTGGTTGCCGAAGAGATTTGGGCCATCTGGCTTCAATCGGGCAGCGCCTCGGTTGATTATCTTTTACTGCGCGGAACAGATGCGCAAACGCGCGGAGATCACACACTGGCCCAGCGTATGTTTGAGCATGTTATCCGCCTCGCGCCTGATTATGCCGAAGGCTATACGCGCGCTGGACGGCTCGCCCTTGAGCAAGAAAAGCTGGGGCAGGCTATGGCCGATATTACCAAATCGCTGATCCTTGAGCCGCGCCAATTTTACTCTTTATGGACATTGGGAAATATTTTTGAGCGCTTGGGCCGTAATGATGAGGCCTTTGAGGTCTATAGTGAGGCGCTGCGCCTCTATCCCGCCCTTGAGACGGTTAAAGACCGTGTTGAGTTTTTATCCCAAGATGTAGAAGGCGAGAGCCTCTAGCCGCTTTGCTTGCCAACTTAATGATGCAGCGCTCCTTATTGGTTCTTGGCTCTTGGGTCTTGGCCATCTCATCCACAACTATCTTTAGATCAGCAATTGGCAAGTGCGTGCCAAAACGCTAAATCTGCGCGCAACTTAATGTCACGATTGGAGAGCCTTATGCTAAGTGATGAAGAGCGCGCCGTACAAATGGGGCCCGCGGCCCAAGAAAAACTTCGCCAATTTGTCGCTCGGATTGAGCGCCTTGAAGGGGAAAAGGCGGAGCTAGCGGCGGATATTCGCGAAGTTTATGCTGAAGTTAAAAGCTTTGGTCTTGAGCCAAAAATTATGCGCAAAGTTGTCTCCTTGCGCAAAGTCGAAGCGGCTGAGCGCGCCGAGCAAGAAGCGATGTTAGAGCTCTATCTGGACGTTGTGGGCGAATAGCTCTAAGCTCATCTATGTGAGCGATGAGGATAAAAAAGCCTGGCAAGCCGAACAAGAGGCGCTAGATGAACAGGCAAGCGCCCAGCGCGCTAAAGATGAAAAAGCGCGTGCGCGAAAGGCACGCAAAGCCATACGCCGCGCGGAGCGTTTAAAGCGCGAATTATCTAAATCTGGTGATCTAACAGACTGGGAAGAGGAGTTTACAAGCTCTATTTCCGAGCGCTTATCTGAATATGATAGCGCCTTTCGCGACCCTGAAAAAGGGGCGCGCGGTGATGCCTTATCTTATGGGCAAAAAGCGATCATGTCCCAACTCTCTAAAAAAGCCAAACAGGCCAAGCGGGACGGCATTCAAAAAAATAATTCTGAAAATGATGGGTCTGATTTAGAGCCGTCAAAGCCAGCTTATAAAAAACGCTCAAGCTTTAAATCAAAAAAACCCAAATTCACTCCGCGCATACGTCAGCTTGATGAGGATTTTTGCGATGAGCCGCCGCAACTAGGCCCTAAAGAAAAAATTGAAAGCCAAAGTGAGCGGCCACCTCGTCCTCCTATTGGCAAACCTTTTTTGCGCATCGTCAAAAATGATGATTAGAGCCAGTTTTTAAGTTTAGATAAGCCTTTGCCAAAGGGCAGGGCCAGTGACCAGCTAAGAGAGGCAGGCGCCTGTGTTTGGTGCTCAGACAGCCCGATGCTCATGCCCTCATGGCCATGTTGAGGCTGGGCAGTATAGCTTGAAAATAAGCGGTCCCAAATTGATAGGCAAAACCCATAATTGCTATTTGTCTCGCGCTCGATCGTGCTGTGATGGACGCGGTGCATATCTGGCGTGACGATGAGCCTGCGTAAATATGTGTCGAGCTTTTGCGGAAGGGCGGTATTGGCATGGTTGAATATGGCGCAGCCATTGAGAAAAATTTCAAATAAAATAACCGCCGCTGCGGGCGAGCCCAGCGCAATCACGCAGGCTATTTTAAAAAGCATAGAGAGCGCAATTTCCAGTGGATGAAATCTAAGCGCTGTGCTGGCATCAATATCGCGGTCAGCGTGATGAACCTTATGCATCGCCCATAAAAGCGGGATTTTATGACTGGCCACATGTTGCCAATAAATGAGGCAATCAAGCGCAATGAGCGCAATTATCATATTGGCCCAGATAGGCAGGCTTAGCCAGTTGAGCAGTCCGTACCCATTTGCGCTGGCCCATATGGCTGTGCCCGCGGCCAGTACGGGAAAGAGCAGGCGAATGGCGAGCGTATCGATAATGAGGATTAAAAAATTTGTGCCCCAGCGGCGCGGGCGCGCCAGATTAAGCGCGCGCCGTGGCCATAAGCTCTCAGCCAGCACCATGATCGTCAATATGGCGAGAAAAACACCCAAACGCAGCGCGCCTTCATATTGGAAAATATAATCTGACATGACGCTAGCTTAAAGCAGCAAAGCGGCGCGGCCAAGGCTGCAAGTTGCTCATAGAGCTATTCATAAGAGCCGCTCATAGAGAGCTTGCCGCTTAAAGTTTTTCAAGACGGGATAAAATATGAGCCGCCCCGCCCCGATGCCAGCTATTTGTGTGATGGGCGGTGCTCAGCTCCAGGCTTTCTTTGGGCCCGGCATATCCCTCATAGAGCGGGAGGGCGCTATCATAGGGAATGAGGCTGTCCCTGCGGCCATGAATCCACAATAGCGGTATGCCGCGCCCCGCCAGCGCTTTGGCGCTATCATAGCGATCTTGGATGAGCCATTTAACGGGGAAGAGCGGCATTTTTTCTTGGGCAATATCGGCCATTGAGACAAAGCTGCTCTCTATAATGAGTAGGGCTGGGGTTCTATGTGCCGTAAGCTGGGCCGCGACTCCGCCGCCCAGTGATGTTCCATAAAAGGCGATTTTTTCGGGGGCGATGTTTTGCGCTCGGGTGAAATCATAGGCCTTAATTGCGGCTTGGGTCAGACCCGCTTGGCTAGGGGTTTCGCTGCTTCGCCCTGGATAGCCAGGATAGGCAAGGGCAAAAATGCCAAAGCCATGATTTATCAGCTCTTTATAGATAGGCTCATTTGAATAAATGGCCGAGCCATTGCCGTGAAAGTAAATTACACTGGCCTTGGCGGGATCAGCGGGCGGATGCCACCAGCCTAAGAGATTATCTGATCCATTATCCGGCGCATGATCTGACTCATGATTTGCCGCGTGATCATCACTTATCACCTTAAACCCAGAGAGGCCTATTTGATCTGGCGTATAATAAATATCGGGCGGGATATAAATAAGGCTGCGCTGGCTTTTATATAAAAAGGCCAGTGCGGCGAGATATAAGCCCAGCATAATGATAAGGGCGGCGTAAATAAATCGGCGAGTAAACCGTAACATATTATCAGCTTAGTGAGGCAGGGCCATATTGCCAAGAGTTTCTTTAGGCGCGGCTTTGGCGATTAGGTTCATAAAAAACCGTTCATAAAAAAACCGCCCTCTGATGAGTAGCCAAGGGCTGCTTATCAGGGGCGGTTTTAAAATTTGAGGCTCTAAAATTTATAGGGCTCGCTTAGAGTGACTTGATGATGTCTTCGACCATTTTCTTGGCATCAGATAATAGCATCATTGTATTGTCAGCGTAAAAGAGCGGATTATCCACGCCCGCATAGCCTGTCGACATAGAGCGTTTGACGAATAAAACCGTGCCCGCATTTTCAACATCAAGGATTGGCATGCCAAAGATTGGTGAGGCTGGGTCAGTCTTAGCTGACGGGTTTGTCACATCATTCGCGCCAACAACAAAGGCCACATCAGAGGATGCAAATTCGGAGTTGATATCTTCAAGCTCGAACACTTCATCATAAGGCACATTAGCTTCGGCCAGTAGCACATTCATATGGCCGGGCATGCGGCCCGCCACAGGGTGAATAGCATATTTAACTTCAACGCCTTCTTCTTTGAGCGCGTCTACCATTTCGCGCGTTGCATGTTGGGCTTGGGCTACGGCGAGGCCATAACCCGGAACGATGATGACTTTAGACGCATTTTTCATGATGAAAGCTGCATCTTCAGCAGAGCCGCGTTTAAACGGTTTTTGCTCTGTGCTGCCCCCGCTCGCCGCCGCCGTATCTGCGCCAAAGCCGCCAAGGATCACGCTGATGAAGCCGCGGTTCATGGCTTTACACATGATATAGGACAGGATCGCGCCAGATGAGCCGACCAATGCGCCGGTAATAATCAGCGCCAGATTTCCAAGAGTGAAGCCCAGAGCCGCCGCTGCCCAGCCCGAATATGAGTTGAGCATAGAGATAACCACGGGCATGTCTGCCCCGCCAATCGGGATGATAAGTGTGACGCCCAAAATAAGGGTGAGTATAATTAGGATCCAGAAAATGCCTGCTGAGCCGCCGCCCGTCGAGATCATCATAAAGACCAAAATGGCCGCGCCAACGGCAAGGGCCAGATTAATAAGATGACGCGCTGGCAGTATAATCGGCGCGCCAGACATATTTCCATTTAGCTTTAAAAAGGCAATCACAGAGCCGGTAAAGGTAATGGCGCCAATTGCTGCGCCCAGCGAGAGCTCAACTAAGCTATAGCCCGCAATATTTCCGGGCGAGCCAATACCAAAGGCTTCGGGTGAGAAAAAGGCTGCGCAAGCCACCAAGACAGCGGCCAAACCCACAAGGCTGTGAAAAAAGGCGATAAGCTGCGGCATGGCTGTCATCGGAATGCGTTTGGCAATGGTTGCGCCAATCGTGCCGCCAATGGCCAGACCGCCAATAACAAGGGCAATGCCCATGCCGCTGAAAATGTTAAATAGGAAAAGCGATGTCACAACCGAAATTGCAATACCGACCATGCCGAATAAATTACCACGGCGTGATGTTTCAGGAGAGGAGAGACCGCGAAGCGCCATAATGAACAGCACGCCCGCAATAATATAGGCAATGGCTGCACTATTGGCAGAGATGAGCCCGTTTCCAAAGCCGCTTGTTGCGGCTAAAATTACATTTAAAGATGTCATGGCGAGCCCCTACTTCTTTTTCTTATACATAGCGAGCATACGCTGCGTGACGAGGAATCCGCCAAAAATATTCACGGCGCAAAGGGCCGTAGCGATAAAGCCAAACCCGTTGGCCAGACCAAAACCACCGCCGAGCTTTTCAGCTGAGATAGCGGCCAAAGCACCAACAATGATAACAGATGAAATGGCATTGGTCACAGCCATAAGCGGTGTGTGAAGGGCGGGCGTGACCGACCATACAACATAATAGCCAACAAAAATGGCTAGAATGAAAATAGCAAATAGAAAGATAATCGGAGATATCATGGGGTTAACCCTCCTTTTTTGGAAGCAGGCGCTCATGGATGATTTCACCATCTTTAGTCAGAGCACAGCCTTGAATAATTTCGTCCTCCCAGTCCGGTGCATAAGCGCCGTCTTCGGCGCTCATAAGCGGGAGGATATTTTTAAGATTGCGAGCAAAAAGCGAAGAGCTGTCAGTTGCCATGCGCGATGGCCAATTTGTATGGCCGACAATGATCACGCCATTCTTTGTGACGGTGACTTCGCCGGGCTTTACGCCTTCAACATTGCCGCCACGCGCGGCTGCAAGGTCAATCAGTACAGAGCCAGGGCGCATTGTCTTAATCATGTCTTTGGTGACAAGGATAGGCGCGTCGCGGCCAGGAATAAGCGCCGTTGTAATGACGATATCTTGCTTGGCAATATGGGTGGCGGTTAGCTCAGCTTGTAGCTTTTGATATTCAGGTGACATTTGTTTGGCATAGCCGCCTGCTGTTTCTGCAGCTTTAAACTCTTCATTTTCAACCGCGATAAATTTCGCGCCTAAAGAAGCCACTTGTTCTTTTGTTGCGGGGCGAACATCTGTCGCTGTGGTCACAGCGCCAAGACGGCGCGCCGTGGCAATCGCCTGAAGACCTGCAACACCAACGCCCATAATAAAGGTCTTAGCCGGAGCAACTGTGCCCGCCGCCGTCATCATCATAGGAAAAGCGCGGCCATATTCTGTTGCCGCTTCGACAACAGCGCGGTAACCGGCTAGATTTGATTGTGATGAGAGAACATCCATGCTCTGCGCGCGAGAAATACGCGGAATATATTCCAGCGCATAGGCGGTAATACCCGCTTTGGCGCAGGCCTTAACATAGGCTGGCTGATCGGTGGGGTTCATTAAGCCTAATAGGCCTGCCCCTTTTTTCATGCCCGCGATAAGTTTGGCATCGCCGCCATTAATTGAAAATACAACATCCGCCGTTTTTACAGCGGCGGTATTGCTCGCGCTAAGGGTTGCGCCAACCTCTTTGAAATCGGCGTCACTGAAATTAGCTGCGGCGCCAGCTCCTTTGGTAATGGTAACGCTGTGCCCTGCGGCGACATAGGATTTTACAGCATCTGGAGATGCAGCAACGCGCTGCTCATTGGCGGCGCTTTCTTTTATTACAGCTATCTTCACCCTAAGGCTCCTTAACTTCGCGGCATGGTTTTGCCGTCTATCTGTTAGAGC
Organism: Robiginitomaculum sp.; assembly: GCA_023301505.1. Classification (GTDB taxonomy): domain Bacteria; phylum Pseudomonadota; class Alphaproteobacteria; order Caulobacterales; family Maricaulaceae; genus Robiginitomaculum. Next base: position 18,931 of record JALZUP010000304.1, on the reverse strand, counting down.
GCGCCATTAATATGACCATGCTCGCATTACGTTGTCCAATTTTGACGAATTGGACTTTTATTGGTGAGAGCCTTAGAGAGCTTTTTTAGCAAAAAGGCAATAAAAAAGCAGGCTATAGCCCGCTTAGGTGTTAATCTCGCAGCCCGACTTAAGAGAGTATCGAAATAATAGTGCTAAGGATAGCCCCAAAAATTGCCAATCCAATGACAGCGGCAAACCATCCGCCTTTCATTCTTAGGACAAGACCATAAATCAGGCCGACAATTGTGGTGACCATTAGCGCGCCGAACCAGCCCATCTGCACGCCGAAAATAAGAATAGGAAAGAGGCAGATCAAGATGATCAGGCCAGCGCCCCAAATAGAGCCTGTCATAAAGCCGCTATAGGTTTTTCCATGGCCAGTTACTTCCATTTTTCCGTGTTGATAATCAGATGCCATAACTATGTCTCTTTAAGGAAGGGGTTGTGAGGTTTAAATTTGCGGCTAGTTAACATGGCCGCGCCGCTTAGCCAAACAAAATTCACCCCAAAAGGGTAACAAAAAATGCGCTGTAATGGCGCGGTTAACCATAGACCTAAACGTAATTTTTACTCAAATGCCCTAATCTCTACCTAATGAAAAATATCGCTTTGCGGTAATAATGACCCATATGGGTTGGGCGCATGAACTAGGTGGTGAGAATGGCAAAGACGATTTTAATCGTAGATGATGACCCAACACAAAGACGGCTTTTGCAAGCTGTTGTTGAAAAAAGCGGGTTTTCGACGATGCAAGCTGGCGATGGGGATGCCGCACTTGATCATGCTTTAGGTCCAGATGGTAAGCAAATTGATGTTGTTATGCTAGATCTGGTTATGCCGGGCCGCGATGGCATGGAGACATTGGCCGAGCTGAGCAAAGCGCGTCCTGAGCTTCCTGTGATTGTTTTGACGGGGAAGGGCTCAATTGACGCCGTTGTTGCGGCAATGCAGGGCGGGGCGCGTGATTTTGTTGTTAAACCAGCAAGTCCAGAACGCCTGATCGTGTCTATTCGCAATGCGCTTGAGATTAATACGCTGGCAACTGAAGTTAAGCGTTTAAATAAGACGACTAAAAATGCGCTCACATTTGATGATTTGATTGGTAGCGCGCCGGCTATGCGCAGTGTTGTGGCTATGGGTGAGCGCGGGGCAAAAGCAAATATTCCGATTTTAATTACGGGCGAGAGCGGCGTCGGTAAAGAAGTTGTCGCGCGGGCTATTCAGGGCGCTTCTGAGCGCACAGGCCAGCCTTTCATCACCGTGAATTGCGGCGCTGTGCCAGAAAATTTGGTTGAGAGCATTTTGTTTGGCCATGAAAAAGGCTCTTTTACAGGTGCAAATGCAAAACATTTGGGTAAATTCCAAGAGGCGAATGGGGGAACATTATTCCTCGATGAGGTGGGCGAGCTTCCGCTGGATATGCAGGTTAAGCTTTTGCGCGTTTTGCAAGAGGGTGAAGTTGACCCGATTGGTTCCAAACGCCCTGTCAAAGTTGATGTGCGGATTATCTCTGCAACGAACCGTGATTTGGCCGAGCAAGTGCGCGAAGGCGCGTTTCGTGAGGATCTGTTTTATCGCCTCAATGTCTATCCGATTGATGTGCCGTCACTGCGCGAGCGCAAAGAAGATATTCCAGCGCTACTGGAACATTTTATCAAACGCTTTAACGCTCAAGAACGGCGCAATGTGCGCGGGGTTTTGCCAGCGACACTTGATGTTTTGAAAAGCTTCTCATGGCCGGGTAATGTTCGCCAGCTTGAAAATAGCGTGTTTCGCGCTGTGATCTTGTCCGATGGTCATATGTTAACCCCGCAAGATTTTCCGCAAATTTCAGGTCTGGCTCCCGTCATGTCTCCTGTCATTTCTGATGTGGAAAAACAGGCTATCACGCCAGAGGCAAAAGATGTGCCTGCGCAAGAATCTGAGAGCGCGGATGATAATATTGTCGCCGTTTTAGACCGCAGTGGCCATTTGCGCTCGCTAGAAGAGATAGAACGCGACTTAATCCAATTTGCGATAGAGACATATAGCGGACATATGAGCGAAGTGGCCCGCCGCCTTGGCATTGGCCGCTCAACGCTTTACCGCAAAGTGCGCGAGCATGAGATTGATGTCGATCTTAAGCGCGAGGCAAGCTAGCAGATTGTGCTGCTTGCATAGTTTTTTGCGAGACTAATCTAAAATTGGCAAGGCGCGCTTTGCGCCTACCAAATTTTCACGCGTTTTTCTGGCGGCAAGTAAAGCGCATCGCTTGGCTGTATGTCAAAGGCGTCATACCAAGGGCCAAAATTGCGTACAATGCCATTGGCGCGAAACTCGCCCGGACTATGCACGTCGGTTTTTACGCGCGTGCGCAAAGCTTCATCGCGAAATTTACGCTGCCATATTTGAGCGTAAGATAAAAAGAAGCGCTGGTCTCCAGTTAGCCCATCTATGATCGGGGCGGGCGTGCCGCCTAGGGCGCGTTTATAAGCATAATAGGCCATAGTTATGCCTGTCAGATCGCCAATATTTTCTCCCAAGGTCAGCTCACCATTTAGGTTCAATCCAGGCAGGGCTTCAAAATCATTATATTGCGTGACTAACCTATCTGTTCGGCTTTTAAATCTGGCGGCATCTTCTTCGCTCCACCATTCGCGCAGGCGGCCATCGCCATCCGTTTTGCGGCCCTGATCATCAAAGCCGTGGCCCATTTCATGACCGATTACTGCGCCAATGCCGCCATAATTAACCGCTAGATCAGCATTGGGGTCAAAGAAGGGCGCGTCCAAAATAGCGGCAGGGAAAACAATCTCATTAAGCGCGCTATTATAATAAGCATTGACGGTTTGCGGAGTCATGCCCCACTCCTCTCTGTCAATTGGCTGTCCGAGTTTGGACATATTATCTTGAAACTTCCAAACTTCGCCGCGGCGAATATTGCCAATGAGATCACCGCGATTAATCATCAAATCACTATAATCTTCCCACAGATCTGGATAGCCGATTTTAGGATTAAATTTGGCAAGCTTGTCTTGGGCTTCGGCTTTGGTCGAGGCGTCCATCCAGCCTAGATTATCTATGCCATTTTTAAATGTGGCGCGTAAATTTTCGACCAAATCCTGCATTTGCAATTTGGAGTCCGCTGGGAAATGTTTCTCAACATATATTTGCCCAATATCCTCACCTAAATATTTAGACGCCGTGCTGACCCCGCGTTTCCAGCGCGCGCGCTGTTCTTGCGTGCCGCGTAGGGCGCGGCTAAACACATCAAATTTAGCGTCATAAATATCGGCAGGTAAATATTCCGCCAGATTATTGATGAAGTGAAACGCCATATAATCTTGCAAAACATCTATCGGCGTCTCGGCAAAAATAGCGGCCGCTTTTTGCTGGCTATCATCTTGGCGCAAAATAATCGCGTCAATATTGCCAAGCCCGCTCGCCCCTAACATAGCGTCCCAGTCCACACCGCTTGCATAGTCTTTAAACGCGGCAAAGCTCATCTTATTATAGCTCGCATTACGGTCGCGGCGTTTAACTTGATCCCATTGCGCGGTCGCTATTTTGGTTTCAAACTCCATAATGCGCGCGGCGCTGCGGCTGGGATCATCTGCGCCTATGCGCGCCATAATAAAGCTAAGATAGTTTAGATATTTAGCGCGCAGCTCCACATCGTTATCATCTTCGCGCAAATAATAATCACGGTCAGGCAGGCCCAAACCTGTCTGGGTGATTTGGGTGATATATGTGTCGGGCTGTTTATAATCGATATAAACATAATAGCCAAAAGGCAGGGTGAGCATGCGCGCGGGATCCCCTGCCGCGGCGGCGATGTCGCTATGGGTTTTAAGCGCGTAAATTCCGGCCAGATCATTTTCCAGCGGGCTGAGCCCCGCCTTTTCAATCGCGGCGCTATCCATAAAGCTAGCATAAAGCTCGCCAATTCTTTGTGCCGCGCCGCCTTGCAGATTATCAGTTTGGCTGGCTTGCTCGATAATGGCGCGCACGCGCTGCTCGGCTTGGTCAGCTAAGATAGTGAAAGAGCCATAATTGGATTTATCCGCTGGAATATCGGTTCGCTCCAGCCAGTGACCATTGACATATTTGAAAAAATTATCCCCCGGTTTGACGCCGTCATTTATATTTTCAAGCGCAATGCCAAAGCTGCCTAAAACAGCGTTTTGAGAGCTGTGCGTTGTGAGAGCTTCGCTTTCTGTAATCGCTTCACTGTGAACATTTTCCGCCTGCTGTGATTGGCCACAGGCGCAAAGCATAAGGGCGAGCGCGCAAGTGCTGAGCTGAGCCGCTTTAAAAGAGAGGCGAGATTTAAAAAGCATGAGGCTATCCTTGTTCTATCTATAGGCAATCTAGTCTGTACGGGTTCGCTAAATTTGTCTGCATTGACTATCCATATTGAGTCAGTTTTGCGAGGCTTTGGCAAAGCAAACTTTACTCCGCAGGTTGCCCGCCCAAAGCCGCTCCTGTTTTGGGATTGCTAGCCATATCTTCTGAAATGCCATCAATGGCGACGCTCATATTTGGATCGTAACGAGAGCCGAGGGGGGGCTGTTTCTCGCCTGTCCAAATGCTCTTAAAGCTGCGCTTAATATCTACGCCAATACAGTAAAGAGCGGGCACCAACATCAGGGTGAGGAAGAAGTCAAATAAAACCCCAAAGGCAAGCGCCACCACCATTGGCTTTAAAAAGCCAGCTTGAGGCGAGGTTTCAAATAAGATCGGTGTAATGCCAACAAAGGTTGTCACTGAGGTGAGCAAAATAGGCCTAAAGCGCGACACACAAGCATCGAGCATAGCTTGATAGGCTCCCACACCTTTTGCGCGCAGCCGGTTCACATAATCAATCAAGACAAGATTGTCGTTAATCGCCACGCCTGAGGCGGCAAAAAATCCAAATAGAGACATAATCCCAAAGGGAACGCCCGTTACAATATTGCCAAATATCATGCCCACTAAGGCAAAGGGTATGGCAATCATAATGAGGAGCGGCTGGGCGTAAGATTTAAAGGCGATAGCCAAAAGGCCATACATTAAAAACATCACGATGATCAGCATGTTCGTCATTTCTTTTTGAAAGTCTTCTTGCTCCTCATCCTCACCCAGCGCAATGCGGCGAATGCCGGGATGGCGGGCCTCCCATGCGGGCATGAAATTGGCTTCTATATCTGCTTTCACCTTGGAAATTTCAGACTGCTCTCCGCGCACACGCGCCCCGACCCATTCTTGGCGCGCGCGGTCGCGCCTGCGCACAAAACCTACGCCTTCTTCAAAAGAGACATCGGCGATTGAATAGACGGGCACTTCAACGCCATTGGGCGCGCGTATGCGTAAATCTTTTAAGCTATCAATGCTCTCGCGCGCCTCTAGCGGGTAACGCACCATGACGCGCACATCTTCGCCGTTACGCGGCAAGCGCTGAACCTCTACGCCGAAAAAGGCGGCGCGCACCTGGCCCGTCACATCGGCTAGCGTTAGGCCAAGGCTCTCCGCGCCGGGTTTAAGATTAAACTGCACTTCGGCGGCGCTGCTCTCAAGGCTATCAAAGGCGGTTTGCACAGAGCTATAACTCTCAAGCTCGGCCTTAAGCTCAACCACGGCGGCGCGCATGGCGTCGGCATCATTGCCAACAATGCCAAAGCGCACGCCAGGAAAGCCCCCCGTATGGCCTTCGCTATAATCATAGCTCACGGAAAAGGCATCAGGCACAGTGCCGACATATTCTTCTAATTTATCGGCAATGGCTTTTGTCGCAATATTATTGCGCACAGCATCATTGGTTAAACCTAAAAAGGCTTCAACTTGGCGGCTTGTGGCTTGGGTGCCGGGCCGCGTGATCAAAGGCACATTCACGCCAAAGTCTTGTTCTACATTTGCATTAAAGTCGAGAATGCCTTGGTCAATTTGCTGGCGCACTTGATTGATACGCTCAAAATTTGTGCCTTCGGGAAAGCGCGCATTCACGCTGACGCTATCACCTTGGACTTCGGGCAAAAAGGCGGACGGGGCAACGCCATTAGTGAGCAGGCCAATGGATAAAATAAACAGCCCGATAAAGGTGGCGAATGTGTAATAGCGCGCGCGCATCAAAGCGGCGATAACGGGCCGAAAGACCTTTTGCGCAAAGACAACAAGGCTATTGGCGATTTTGTCTTGAAACTTAAAGAGCGCATTTTTGGGCTTTGCATGATCCACAGGTTCGAGGTGGCGCAAATGAGCGGGTAAAATAAAGAAGGCTTCAATAAGCGAGAATGTGAGAACGGCGATGACCACAAGGCTGATTTGAGAGGTCATGGCGTTAATCGCGCCTGATAAGAGCATGAAGGGGACAAACATCAAAATTGTTGTAATCACGGCAAAATAGACGGGTTTGACCACCATATTTGTGCCCGCTATGGCGCTTGTCTCCCCGCTTAGGCCATTTTCTGTATGAAAGTGAATAGACTCCCCCACCACAATGGCGTCATCAACGACAATTCCCGTCACAAGCAAAAAGGCAAAAAGCGAAATCATATTCAGCGTAATGCCGAGATAAGGCGCAATGGCGAGCGCGCCTAAAAAGGCCGCGCCAATACCAACCGTGACCCAAATCGCGACTTTGGGGCGCAAAAATAACATTAAGATAATCAGCACTAAGGCCATGCCCGATAGGGCATTATTGCCGATTAAGCTCATGCGGCTATCAAAGGTGCGGGACTGATCTTCCCAGACCGCAAATTTTAAATCAGGGGGCAGGGTTTGATTGATCTCTTCAGTAAAGGCGCGCAGCGCTCGGCCTGCTTGGGTAATATTAAGAGTGTCGGGGGATTTAACGACAAATATAGCGGCGGGCTCTCCGCGAAATTTGGAACTAAATTTATTGTCGTCAAATCCGTCAATAACTGTGGCAATGTCTTTAACGCGCAATAGACCGCCGCCTGAGGCTTGGCGTAAAATGATATTTTCAAACTCTTCTTGTGTATTAGCCAGCGCGCGCGCGCGAAGCTGCAAGCTACCCGCCGATGTATCTACTGTGCCCGCAGATAGATTAATTGAGGCGCCTGAAATGGCCGCAGAGACCTGATTAAAGGTCATATTATATTTTCGCAATTGCTCTTCGGAGACTTCAATTGTGACTTGCTCGGCGACTTTTGAACTTTGTTCGGTGAGCTGAAATCCGGGCAATTGGGTGATTTTGAAGCGCAAATCTGTGGCTGCGCGCTGTAGGGTCAGCGTGTCAACATTGCCATAAAGAGCCATACGGAAAATATCGAGCCGCAATTCGCTGCGCCGAACTTCGGGGCGAAAACTATCGGCAGGCAGGTTATTAATTGCGTCAACGGAGGAATTGACCTGATCGAGCATTTTTTCATAATCAATACCTTGCTTGGTAAAGATAGAGACTGTGCCTGACCCTTCGCGCCCTGATGATTCAACATAATCAATGCCGTCCAGCCCGTCGACGGCCTCTTCGATGCGCACTAATAATTGTTCTTCAACATCTGAGGGTGAGGCCCCCGGCCAGCTCGCCGTAATGGTCATGCCAAATACATCCGTGGCAGGGACAAATTCGCGTTCGAGATTATTAAGCCCTAAAAAGCCAGCCGCGACCATGGCAAACATGATTAAATTGGCAGCTACAGGGTTTTTGATAAACCATGTAATTAATGACTTCATCATTTTCTCCTAGGCCCGCATAATAGGGGGCCGCATTTATCTGGGGCCCATGCCACCATTGGGCGGCCCGCCGCCGCCGCGCCCTGATGCGCCTGAGCCTTGGGTTATTTTATTGGCGATAAAGATAGCGCGTTCATTATCGCTCATCTTGCGCATATCATTTTCTTCTTCTTCGGTAAGCTCTCTGAGAATTCGCGCATATTCAGAGCCCATAGCATTTATCAAATCATTATGGTCGCTTCTAGATAATTTGTCGGGGTTTTCAGGGAAGACTTTGCGCCAATAAAATATCGCCTTTTCTCCAAAAGTTTCTGGCGCTTTGGGCGCTGCGCCTCGGACATTAGGTATGGTTGTGTCAGGTTTTACAAGCGTAATGGTCGGATCATTCACATCAATTGCTTCCAGCAGGTTTGAGACGCGCGATTTTTCCAGCGGAGACACAACGATTAACTCACCCGCCTGCACGCCAGAGGCGATGACGGCGCGCTCCTCATTTGTGTCCAGCACATGGGTTTGGCGGATGGTGGCTTGGCCTGTATCGTCGACGACAAAGACTTCATTTCCGGGGCGCAGGCCGTCGCGTTTAAACGTAATCACATCTTCGAAATTTTTGCCTGTGATCAGCGCGTCGACATAAAGACCGGGGGCGAGCGGAACGCCGCCTTGCGCCGCGCCTTTGCCGTAAGGGTCAAAGACTTCGGCAATCGCGAAAATAGCGCGCGTTTGCGGATCATAGCTACTATCTGTGCGCATGATTTTGCCGTCCCAGTCGCGCCGCACGCCGCCAATTTCTGCCGATAGGCGCACAGTCGGCGCGCTAGCACGGTCTTTGGCAACAAAGGCAATCGGAATGTCTAATTTGGATAAATCCGTATCTGATAGGGCGAGGCGAACTTCTGCAATATCGGTTGAAAATATAGAGCCAAGCCGCGCGCCCGGACTAACAAATTGACCAATATCGGCGGCCTTTGTGCGCACGCGGCCATCAAATGGCGCGCGTACTTCTGTGCGCTGGAGCTGTAGATTTGCGGTTTCCAATTGGGCTTTGGCGGCGGATAAAGCGGCTTCGGCTTGGGCGCGCTGCGGCTCACGCAGGGCTAGCGCAGACGGGGTTCCTGTGCCCAGCTCAGCATAATCTTCGCGCGCAATTTCGCTCTCGGCAATTTCGCGCACTAAGAGCTGTTCGGCTTGGGCAACGGCAGATTGCTCGCGCACAACATTGGCTCGGTAATCGGCGGGCTCAATTCTGATTAATGTTTCCCCGCGTTTAAAAATCCCGCCCTCAATAAAATTAGGCGAGACATAAACGATTTGTCCGCCGACTTGAGGGACAAGGTCAATTTCAACGCGCGGGCGCGATTCGCCCTGAACCTGTACGGCAAGCACGACATCTTCTTGCACGGCGCGGTCAACCATCACGGCAAGGCTAAGGCGCGTGCCGCTGCGATCTTGCGGGGCTGCGTTTAGGCGCACAATTGCTTCCATAAGAAAGTAAAAGCCAAACATGATTGCCAGCCCGATTATGCCGACAAATATTTTGCGGGAGAGCGGCATGGCCGCCTCTTCAATCTGTTCATTGGCGGCTTGAGCGGCTTGGCCTGCTGGGATGGCTTTGATTTGCGCTATATTAGCCGGCGCGTCATGAGAGGTGTTTTGCGCTGTGTTATCTAATTGCGCTGCGCTGTCTGGCTCGCCGCCCTCGCTATCGCTAGGCAAATTATTATTAGGCAGGCGATTACGCAGTCTGATTAGCTTATCTCTTAATCCCTGACTCATAATCTCATGCTCATAGTCTCATACTTATCGTCTCATGCCTTTTAAAAGCTTTATAGCTCTTCACTCTAATATATTATGGCGTTAATTGTGCAAAGTCTTGTGTTATATCTTCATCTGTGGGGATCGTGCCAAAATCTCCGCCGCCCAGCGCCAAATGTAATCTAACCCGATTAGCTAAACGCTCTTTGCGCGCGCTAATAAGCTGGCTTTCCGCATTGAGCGCGCGTGTCTGCGAATCCAGTAGCTCTAAAATAGTGGCCAAGCCTTCAATATAGCGTCTGGCGAGGCGCTCTTCTGCGCGCCGTGACTCATCTAGCGAGACGCGCAGCGCGGCCTCGCGCTCGGCTAGCCGAGTTTCTCCGTCCAGCGCATTTTCAACATCCAAATAAGCTTCCAAAGCTGAGGCGATATAATTTTCAACCAGCCGCTCTAATTGCGCTTGTTCTTCTCGCACATCTGCTTTTAATGCGCCCGCGTTAAAAATGGGCGCGCTCACATTAGCGGCGATGGATAGCAAAAGAGAGTCAAAATCAAATAGATCGGCAATGTCTGGGCCGCTATCATCTAGGCCTGCCGTTAAATTTAAGCGCGGGAGAAGGTTTTTGCGGGCAATATCAACGCGCAGCCCTTGGGAGGCGAGGCGCTGCTCGGCGGCAATAAGGTCTGGGCGGCGGGCCAAAACCTCGCCCGTTTGCCCCGCCCCATCAAGGGCAGGTAGGCGCGGTAAATCAAGCGCGCCTTCTAGTTCATTGGCGGGATAGCGGCGCAGTAAAATTTCAACTGTGCGCGCCGCGCTTGCGCGCTGTTGACGCCGTGAGGCTAGCACCGCTTCGGAGGCTGCCACGGAAGAGCGCGCCAAACGTACATCTGTGCTGGCCGATACGCCCCGCTCAAATCGGCGCTGAGTTAGGCTCAAGATACGTTGTTGCGTGTCTAAATCGCGCTGGGCTAAATCGGTTAAAAGCCGCGCTTCAATCAAATTAAACCAGGCCTGAGCTGTTTGCCCCGCTATGGAGAGGCGCGCGGCGGCAAAATCTGCGCGGCTGGCATCTGCGGCTAGCTCTACGGCGCTGGCCGTGTCGCCGACGCGGCCCCATATATCCGCCTCCCAACTAGAATCAAGGCCAAGGGTGATATTATCATTTCTCGTATCATCGGTTTGATTGCGAGAGGCGCGTGAGGAAAAGTCCAGACTTGGGACGAGATTGGACTGCGCGCTAACCAGACTGGCTTTAGCGGCGCGGTAACTGGCGGCGGCGGCGTGAATATTTGTATTGGCAAGAAGCGCTTCATCGACAAGCGCGCTTAGCTCTGCCGATCCGAAATGATCAACCCAATCATTTGTCGGGAGCATATCGGGCGCAGGGACAACCCAGTCGCTGGGCACATTGGTTTTGTTATGCGCTTCATTAAGGATTATCTCGCTATCCGCGCTTTCGGGCCGCAAACCTTCAAGCGGGCGCCCGAGCATGCTGCTAAAGCTCGCACAGCCGCTGAGGATAAACCCAGCCATTGCAAATATGCATGTCGCGCGAATCATGGAGAGTGCCTTTTAAGTTTACAGGGCTAAGTTTGCAGGGTTAAGTCTAGCTGGAGTTCTTACTCGCTAGCTTAATGAGTAACGCCCTTATGTGCCTTAATCTGTCTCGCTTCTAGTTTAATTAATCGTAATGATAGCTCTTATATAAGTCTACAGGCGCGCCGCCCTTTTTCGCAGAGCGGATTTATGCGAATGTTGAAAAACCAGTGAGCAGCATAGCTAGCCCTATAATCGCAATCGCGCAGCCGAGAAAAATGGCCCAAACCCACTCCATGCCAAGCACGGTTTGGCAGAGACGAATATCGAGCAATAATGTGGCTAGGTAGGCGATAAGTGTCAGCTGGGCGGCGAGCATATAGGGGATCGCGATGAGGCTGAGCCCCATAAATAGCGCCATTAAAGCCGTCAGGGCGAGATTGGCCCAATTTCGAATGATCACCCAAGGGCGATATTCGCTCATCTTGCCCATAATTTGACATATCAGATAGGCCATAACAGGAAATGTCATGGCATATAGGGCGAGGATAATGGCGATGGCGGGCAGGGGGATTTCCCCCCCGCCCAATTCGCTAACTTGCCCGCTGACCTGCCCATCACTATGTTGCGCATGACGGATAGCGGCATAGGCGCAAATAAGATAAAGTGGCAGGCTCGCCCCCAGCGCCCAAAATGAGCGTTTGAGCCCCTCATGAGACAGGTTTAATTCTGTGCGCCATTGCTCAAGGCTGGCCCGCGGCCCTAGCGCGCTCCACACGGCTTTATAGATTGCGCGAATGCTCATATGCTCACGCAAAATAACGGCGTAGAACTTCGCTGTAAATCCGAGTGAGATTCTCTATATCTGTCACGGCGACGCGTTCATTGACTTTGTGCATGGTCGCGCCGATTAAGCCAAATTCTGCCACAGGCGCATAATGGGTGATATAGCGCGCATCTGACGTGCCGCCTGCCGTGGATAATTCTGGCCGCGTGCCAATGGCCGCTTCGACGCTATCTTGCAAAATATCGGTAAAGCCGCTGGGGTCTGTTAAAAAAGCTTCGCCTGTGACCCGAAGCTGGGCATCAATCGTGCCGTCAAAATCTGCCGCCAGCTTGGCCACTTCCTCGTTGATCCACGCTTTAAGATCATCGCCCTTATGCTCTGTATTAAAGCGTATGTTAAACCGTCCTGTAGCTTTGGCGGGAATGATATTGGTGGTATTATTGCCCACATCCAGCGTGGTAATTTCCAAATTAGAGGGCTGAAAGCCGCTATTGCCATCATCAAGATGGCGCGTTGTGAGCGCGCTCATAAGGGCGAGTAAAACGGGAACGGGATTGCTGGCTAAATGCGGATAGGCGACATGGCCTTGGCGGCCCGTGACAGTGATAAGCCCGTTTAGACTCCCGCGCCGCCCATTTTTAATTTGCTGGCCCAGCGCTGTAGGGTTGGTCGGCTCGCCAACAAGACAGTGATCAATCACTTGGCCCTCATCTGTAATGGCTTGGAGCAGTTTTTCTGTGCCGTTAATGGCCGGCCCTTCTTCATCACCTGTGATCAGAAAAGAGATTGAGCCTGCCGGGCTCCAGCCAGATGATAAAAGAGCAGATACCGCGCCGACAAAGGCAGCAATGCCGCCCTTCATATCCGCCGCGCCGCGCCCGCGCAGCTCCCCGTTCACAACGTTGCCCGAAAAAGGCGGCTCGTCCCAGCCCGCATCATCGCCAACAGGGACGACATCCGTATGGCCTGCAAAACAAAAATTAGGCGCGGCCGTGCCCAGACGCGCATATAGATTATCCACGCGCGCATGTTCATCTGTTTCTGGCAAGCTGGCATCACCAAAACCGTAACGTTTACAGCTAAAGCCCATGCCTTCTAGCGCGGTTTGCAGCACATCCAACGCGCCCTTATCAAGCGGAGTGATAGAGGGGCAACGGATAAGCTCACCCGCAAAGGCGACGGAGTCGATTATATTATTAGTCATGCTAGGGTTAAAGCCTAAGCGGGCCGTTTAAGCAATAAAAACAGCGATAAAAAACCCGCCAGCATAGGATGCGGCGGGTCTGTTTATTATGGCGGCCTGCTTAATGGGCCAAAACAGGAAATTTGCAAACTAAAGCATGTATGATAGATTAAAAGAAAAATAGAGGGCGCAATATTATGAAGAGACTTGTTTTTTGCTTTGATGGCACATGGAATGAATTAGATGCCAAAAACCCCACTAATGTTGTCGCCCTTTCAGAAATGGTGATGCCATTTGATGGTGATACGGCGCAGATCACTTATTACGATGAAGGTGTTGGCACGCGCGACGGCGAAAAAGTACGCGGTGGGTTATTTGGTCATGGTTTGATACGTAATATCTCCGATGCTTATATGTTTCTTGTTTTTAATTATGCGCCTGGCGACGAGATTTACATTTTTGGGTTCTCTCGCGGAGCGTATACGGCCCGCTCCTTTGCTGGATTGATTAAAAGTTGCGGTGTTTTTGAACGTAAATATGTACGCAAGATCAATGTTGCGGTTAAGGCTTATCGCGACCATAGCCTTAGTCCATTGGAGCGAGAGCTTAAACTGCTTGATTTACGGGCCGTGCACAGCCCTCATGTTTGTGTTGATGCTGCAGAGGATGACTGGCGATGCAAAAACATAGCTGGGTACACACCGCAAAAAAGCCCGCTTCTGAAGGTAAAGTTCATTGGAGTTTGGGATACAGTTGGCGCGATGGGGATACCCAAACAGCTCTCTGTCTCATCGCTTATTAATCGCAAGCACAGTTTTCACGATACGGACCTGTCTGATATGGTTCAAAGCGCGCGGCATGCCGTCTCTATTGATGAGCGCAGGCGTTCATTTGAACCGACATTATGGACAAATTTGGATCAGCTAAATTCAGAAAAAGGTTTTGAACGTAGTGACCTTAATGCGCCTTATCAGCAGGTTTGGTTTCCTGGCACGCATGGAGGTGTGGGAGGCGGTGGTGATATTCGGGGCCTCTCGGATGGGGCTTTGCTCTGGATTATGTTTGGCGCTCTGCGCCTTGGATTGCAATTTGATACAAGGCGTGTTTCAGGGCCAGACGGGCTTGCTGCCAATTATAAGGACCCTTTGTCCAATGTGATTGAGACTAAAGGTTTTAATGTGAGTAAAATAATGATGGGCGTCTTGCCCAAGCGTGACCGTGCGCCAGGCCCTCAAGATCATTTTAGTGTGAGTCCGTCTGCGCAGATGCGCTGGCTTGAACCAGCGCAGAATTTACCCGAAGGTAAAAAATATCGCCCGCCAACGTTAAATAATGTGGCGGGCGCATTAGACCAATGATGTGTATTTAGTCGCGTAAAATTTCATTCACGCCTGTTTTGCTACGTGTTTGGGCGTCAACAGTTTTGACGATCACAGCGCAAGATAGGCTGTGGCTGCCATCTTTGGACGGCAATGTCCCCGGCACGACGACAGAATAGGGCGGCACTTCGCCATAAGTAATTTCGCCTGTGGCGCGGTTGAAAATCTTGGTCGACTGGCTGATGAACACGCCCATAGACAGAACAGAGCCTTCGCGCACGATCACGCCTTCAACGACTTCACTGCGCGCGCCGATAAAGCAATTATCTTCAATGATGGTCGGGTTGGCCTGTAGCGGCTCTAACACGCCGCCAATGCCAACGCCGCCAGACAGGTGAACATCTTTGCCGATTTGCGCGCAAGAGCCAACCGTGGCCCAGCTATCCACCATAGAGCCTTCATCTACATAGGCGCCAATATTAACATAGCTTGGCATTAAGACGACATTTTTAGCGACATAAGAGCCGCGGCGCACGGCGCAATTTGGAACAGCGCGAAATCCTGCCGCGCTAAATTCAGCCTCGCCCCAGCCTTCAAATTTACTTGGCACTTTATCCCACCAATTGCCGCCATTAGATGAGCCGCTCATTAGTCCGTTGGCGTGAATACGAAAGCCCAATAGGACGGCTTTTTTTAGCCATTGATGGACAACCCAATCGCCATTCCCGCTTTTAGAGGCCACACGCAGCGTGCCGCTATCAAGGGCCAAAATGGCCTCTTCAATGGCGTCGCGATGCGCGCCTGTGCTTTGAGGGCTAAGATCAGCGCGATTATCCCACGCTTCGGTAATTAGGGCTTCTAGGGAGGCAGTGCTCATAAATATCTCGTAAATTTGGGAATTAAAAAATTTGCGGCAAAATAGGCGACGCACCCCATAAGTCAATGGCTGCGATAATGGGCTGCGATAAATGGGGCAAAATAAATGAGATAATAAAGGCGGCGAGCCATTTATAGGCTAAGGCCAACTCTCGCTGGCTCTATTGCGCATTATTGCTCATTTGCCACATCATTTGAGCCGATGTCTTTATCGTCTTGCTGCCAGCTAACATTTGCGCCCGCCAGCGGGACGGTGGCAATGCTCATCTTGGCGCTGCCATCGATAATTTTACGCGAATAGACTAAATAGATCAGCGTATTATTGCCGCTATCATAGACGCGGCGCACGGCGAGGTCTTTGAGCACGAGGCTTTGGCGCTGGGAGAAAATTTCTTCGCCGCCTTTGCCGCGATCTATATCTCCAATGATGACGGGGCCAGTAATTCCGCAAGAGATTGACCCATTTGAGGGGTTTTCAAACCAGCTCCCTTTGGTGAGGCGGTCAAAAAGGCTGCGGTCAAAATGCGCCATATGGCAGACCACGCCGTCTATTTTAGGATCGGCTAAGGCTTCGACCTTCACTTCATTTCCTGTCCAGTCATTATTGATCTCGGCGACCTCTTGGCTGCCATTACCGCAGGCGCTAAGGCCAAGGCCCACAGCCAATATTAAGGCCAATATTTTTGTGCAGATGAATTTAATAGGCATAATCCATAGATGGGGAGCTTTGCGCAGATAAAAAGATGGCGCGCTGAAGATAATAGCTAAATTGTGATGCTCGCCAGACTAGACATTTTGGGCTATGCATGATTGATGGAGCGAATGAATAATATGCCCAAATTTTTAATCGCCTCCCTCATCACGGCTAGTCTTATGAGCGCTTGCACAAAGCAGCAGGCTGGTCAGGTCGAGACAGCAGGGAATGCAGAGAACATTGAACAAAGCGCGGCATGTCTTGCTGTGTTGCCCGTGCCAAAAGCTCTGCCGGGCGGAGATGCGCTGATCGGCTCAGATGCAGCTTATAGAGAAGAGGCCCCGCGCCGCTCTGTGACTGTGGGCGGATTTGAGATTGATGCCCATGAAGTGACCAATGCTCAATTTGCTGAATTTATCGCCGCGACCAACTATGTCACTGTTGCCGAACGCGCGCCAGATACAAACCTTATTCCAGCAGGCTCGCCAGATGAGTTTTTTCAGCCCGGCTCGGCTGTATTTTTAATGCCAACGGCGAACGCGCCTAATTGGTGGTCTTATAAGGTGGGCGCAAATTGGCGTCACCCATCTGGCCCTGATAGCTCTATTGAGGGCATGGATAATTATCCTGTGGTGCAAGTTGCCGTGGAAGACGCCGCCGCTTACGCAAAATGGAAAGGCCGCCGCCTGCCCACTGAAGCGGAATGGGAATATGCGGCTCAAGGCGGAGTTGGTACGCTTTACCCTTGGGGCGAGGCGCTTGTTCCAGAGCAGGGCCATAAGGCCAATACATGGCAGGGCGCCTTTCCTATTCAAAACCGCGCCGATGATGGGTTTGCGTTTCTCTCTCCGCCGGGCTGTTTTGGAGCTAATGAATTCGGGCTGTATGATATGATTGGCAATGTGTGGGAGCTGACCTCCACGCCTTATACAAACCAAGAAAACCCTGCCGCGCCTAATTATACGGTTAAGGGCGGCTCATTTCTTTGCGCGGAAAATTTTTGTCGCCGCTACCGCGCCAGTGCCCGCCAGCCCCAAGAATATGGCCTTGGGACCAATCATATTGGGTTTCGCACAGTTAAAGATTTATAGAGGCTCTCGTGGCAGCTATGATTGCGGGCAAGATTAGAGGGCGGTTTAGCTTAGCTTAAAATCCGCTGCACAGCATCGTGCCATCCCGCCAGTAAATCCTCGCGCTGACCCTCATCCATATCGGGCGAGAATTGCGCGCTCATAATCCAGCGCGCGCGAAGATCCTCTAAGCTGTCATAAATCCCTGCTTGCAAGCCCGCCAGATAAGCTGCCCCTAAAGCTGTGGTTTCCATGATCTTTGGCCGCTGGACGGGCAGATTTGTGATGCCCGCTAAAAAGGAGCACAGCCAGTCATTTTTAATCATGCCGCCATCGACTTTTAGCACAGAGAGCGCCGCGCCATCCGCGGCCATAGCGGTGAGCAAATCTTGCGTTTGGTAAGCGACAGATTCAAGCGTTGCGCGGACAATTTCCGTGCGCCCGGTATCTCGCGTCATTCCAAAGAGTGCCGCGCGCGCATCAGGACGCCAATGCGGCGCGCCCAGACCTGTAAAGGCGGGGACAAGATAAACGCCCTTATTGCCCTCCATCTCTTTAATCATGGCCTCCGTGTCTTTGGCGTCTTCAATAATGCCAAGGCCGTCGCGTAGCCATTGCACGCTCGCTCCCGCCATAAAAATTGAGCCTTCAATGGCATAGCTAATTTGTCCATCAAGACGATAGCCAATGGTAGAGAGCAGACGGTTTTTGGAGGTGAGCCGCGTCTTGCCAGTATTGAGCACAATGAAACAGCCCGTACCATATGTGCTTTTCATATCACCCGGTTCAAAGCAGCTCTGCCCGATAAGGGCGGCTTGTTGATCCCCCGCCACGCCGCAAATAGGGATGGGTTTGCCCAGATTGTTTTTGTTAAGGCCTTCCGCGTCTTCTGGGCCAAAAATGCTCTCATCAATGACGCCGTAATCATCGGCGCAATCTTTGACCTCGGGCAATAGATTTTGCGGCACATTGAAAATCTCGCATAATGAAGCGTCCCACTCATTATCCATAATGTTGAAAAGATTGGTGCGGCTCGCATTTGTGGCATCTGTGGCATGGACAGCATCTGGATTTTTCGCCCCGCCAGTGAGCCGCCAAATCAGAAAGCTATCGACTGTGCCAAAGGCGAGCTCTCCCGCATCCGCCCGCCTGCGCGCCTCGTCCACATTGTCCAAAATCCAGCTAATTTTTGTTGCGCTAAAATAAGGGTCAAGCAGTAATCCCGTCTTGGCATTTATCGTCTCTTCTATCGCCTCTTCGCTATGGCGATCTTTAAGGGCGTTGCATATATCTGCCGTGCGCCGATCTTGCCAGACAATGGCATTATAAATCGGCTTTCCGCTTATGCGGTCCCAAATAATCGTTGTTTCGCGCTGATTAGTAATGCCGATTGCTCTAATATCTAGCTTGTTTTTTTGAGCGTGAAGCAAGGCGGATTTAGTGGTGTTAAGCACAGTGTCCCATATGGCTTCGGGATCATGCTCGACCCAGCCATCGTGGGGATAGATTTGTGCAAATTCTTCCTGCGCGGTGAAGAGAATATCTCCGCTTTCGCCAAAGATTATAGCGCGGCTGGAGGTTGTGCCTTGGTCTATGGCTAAAATAGCAGTCTGCATGACTTATCCTCAATTATCCTTTGCGCGCCAGCGCAGTTTTAGTTTAAACATAGATATGGCTCAATTTAAAGATACTCAAAGCGGCGACAAAAATATACAAGATATACTCGTAATTGGCGGGGGCATTAATGGAGCAGGCATTGCCTGTGACGCGGCGGGCCGTGGCTTGTCGGTGACATTATGCGAGAAGGGCGATCTGGCGAGCGGGACAAGCTCAAATAGCTCTAAACTTATTCATGGCGGCTTGCGCTATCTCGAACATTATGAATTTCGGCTTGTGCGTGAGGCGCTTAAAGAACGTGAAGTGTTGCTGAAAAAAGCGCCGCATATTGTGTGGCCTGTGCGCATTATTTTGCCTCATCATAAAGAGCTGCGTCCAGCTTGGTGGCTGCGGCTTGGCTTGTTCATTTATGATCATTT
>JALZUP010000303.1 GCA_023301505.1 Robiginitomaculum sp. | reverse complement strand
GCAAAGCCCTAAACCCCAATGGAGAGAAGTGATGGCAGATACTGATATTGCATACGCAACAGATACAGTTAAAGAGCGGGCGTCTAAAATATGGCGGCTCATGGGCTTTGTTAATGATAGGTTAGGCCAAACAAAAACGCTGGAGCACGTGTTGTCCGTTTATCGTGAGCTTGACACCGCCGCCCAATCCCAAAGCATAACCGGCGATGACAAACTAGCTTTTCAAACCGCGTTAGCGAATGGCCTTATGAATAAAGCTACAGATTATTCTATGAGCTTAGATGACCATGCGAAAATGCAAATAGCATTTCAGGCGGGTAGGGATAGCAAGGGCGGTAAGTCCCAAAGCGGATGGGTTAAGATTGAGGATATTCCCGAAGAGTGGAATGACAAGAAGTTATTGCTTGGGTGTTTTGCTGATTGCTCCAAATATGGTCATTTAGCGTACAGCAAGAAAAATGAGCGATATGGCTGGCAATATAAGTTCAACGATAGTTGGCCTTGCACCCACGCCATGCTCCCACCCCAACCGCCAGAGGGAGGATAGGTTATGGCTGCGATTAAAGAGCCTTACAAACATCATTCGACACTTAACGCGTTTGCAAGCGTAGTTAACCTTCTTGAGGGCGGCGTAATTTATGACCCTGATGCGCAAGAAACGGCCCGTAAAATCATTAATCTATGCCTAGCAGAGCAAAGCCGCCAATTAAGACGTTTTGACCAAGCAAGAAAAAAGGCCACCCAATGACCGACCTAATAAAAGCCCTAGAGGCGGCAGAGGGGCCTAGTCGTGAGTTGGATTTGCAAATTGCTGCCGCAGTTAGCCATAATCCAAGATTTTTACCTCGCTTTACCGCCTCAATAGACGCAGCCCTTACGCTTGTTCCGAAACTATACGGCGTCGAAACAGGAACTTGGCCGAGTGGATTGTCCAGAGCGAAACTTTACGAGACGCACGAGGTCGAGGTTGACGGGGGTATAAAGGAGTTTTGGCACAACATGAAAGACGCCGTTATCAACACAACTCACAACAGCTTACCTATAGCAATCTGCATAGCCGCTCTTAGCGCCCACCAACAACAGGAACCCATTAATGGCTAAATCAAAGAAAAAACCTATCTATGATATGCGTAACCCGCGTGACAAGTACGAGTTCGAGCGTTTGAAGGAAATGAACTTGCCCACTAACAAGCGTCAGCCTCAATGGCTCATAGACGCTATAGAGCAAATCCCGCTCCACCAAAGGGGAAAGCGTAAATACCTCCTAAGCGGCAACAGCATAAACACGACTGACTTACCCGATTGCGTTGCGGATATGCTTCCTGAGGCCTCACAACACGCGCTAAGCCAATATAAGGCGCTTATGTCAGAGGGGGAAAGCTCAATAACGGGAAGCTTTGAGCCAATGACCGGGGGGGGCGATAAGTCACCCAATCCAAGTGACCACCAAGACGATGCGCGGGCAAAGTGGTATGACGCGACTATGCAGCTACACAAGTCAGAGCGTAAATTCATCAAATGGGCGCTAGGCCTCGAAGACCACGCACTAATCAACATAGACAGGGCGACTATCATACGCAGCGGCGCGGCAAAGCTTGCAGAGTATTTTGATAACGGGTTTGGGTGATTTTATTTGAAATAAAGCGCATTTAGGTGTTGCGTTACGTGTCAGTCTATGCAATAAGATGTTAAATCAGACACGCAATAAAGCGAACCTAAATGGAGACTGATATGACGAACTTAAAAGCCCGCTCGCTTACAAGCAAAAAAGCAATCAAAGAAATTATTGCTCTTTTCCCAGAAACAAAAAAAATTAAGCGCCAGCACGTAGCGGGACTTGGTTATGTTCTTTATATTAAAAATGCAGCAGGCGAGAACATTGCACATGCAACAAAAAGTTTTGAAGGCATAACAGTAAGAAAGGCGGTTTAAGGTGCTGCCCTTCACTGTTCACAATAAAGAGGTTATTAAGCAAATAGAGCTTAATTTAGGCGGCGGTCACGATAGGTCTTTCTTTTACGGTATGTGCGTTAAAGCTGAAAATGACGACACCTTTGCTCAGATGCTTTACAATTGGTTCTATAGTTCGCCTAGTTCAGGACATTCTACAATATATCTTCGCAATGAAATAATGCCCCTTATGAAACCAAGCGTAAATGCGAAAGTCGCTAATTTCCCTAAGTATTGCACATGCTGTAAAAAAACTCATGGTGAAATAACTTATTCCGATTGGGACGAATTTCATCACACGCCGTGGGTAGCCCTTGATAGCGCAAAGCCGAGAAACCCAGAAAGACCAGCATGACCTACCGCAAACGATACGAAGCCCTAGGCTACAACGTAAGCTCATGGGCAAGGTATTGCGGCGTAGCGCGTCAAACCATCATACGTCATAATCAAATGGAACAGGGTGGCGAGCTTGATAAGATACCCAAGCCGTTCTTTGTGATATTGGATTTGCTGGAGGGGTTTGAGGAAATGGCTAAAGTAGAAGATGATTTATATAGGCATAAATCTAAAAGCTGCAATCCGTAATCGCTTGACGTTTGCGAGGGTTTTTTGTATTAAGATTAGGCTGACAGTTGATGAAAGCGAGGGTGTGGGGGTTCTGCCAAGAATTTAACCCTGCTCTATCTGTCCACAATCAGTGACTTGTGGTGACGTCCGAGAATAGAACGGAAAACTAATTACATTATTCTCTTGATTATTTTTCGCAAATTTGATAACGGTCAACTCGGATATGTGCGCCTAGTGATTTGCTAAGGCGCTTTTATTGTATTAGCGCCCACAAGAAGGCCCAAATGAAGTCATGCCGCAAATGCCAAGGCACAGTCGCCCGCAACGTTAAGGTCTGTCCTCACTGTGGTCACAGGTCTTTCATAACATTAGGCGGGTTAGTCGCTATACTTGTTTTGCTATGGCTGTATGCCTGCACACAGGGCTAGGGGCTGTAGTATACAGGAGGTCACCATGCCTGATAATACAGCCGAGGAACAGCCTAAGCATGGAGCGGAGCGTCTAGAGGCGTATAAATTCAAAAAGGGCCAGTCTGGCAATCCTAAGGGTAGGCCTAAAAGTGCTAGGTCAAAGCTATCTGAAAGCTTTATTCAGGCCCTTGCTGATGATTTTGAGAAGAATGGCGTAAGTACGCTTGAGGCGCTGCGCACAGACAAGCCTGAGGCTTACGTTGCCGCTATCAGCAAGCTAGTTCCTAAAGAGGTAGACCACACTTCATCTGACGGCTCTATGACGCCGCAACAAACCGTTTACCAATTGCCCGATAATGGACGAACAAAAGCCTAACGTAATTAGGCCGCAAGAAGGGCCTCAAGAGCAATTCTTAGCCACGTCTGCCGATATTGCTATTTATGGCGGAGCGGCTGGCGGGGGAAAATCATGGGCTATCCTAGCCGAATGCACTCGGCATATACAGAACGGCAGCTTCGGCGCTCAAGTATTTAGGCGGACAACGGGGCAGATATTTAACGAGGGCGCGCTTTGGGACGAAAGCGGGGATATTTACCGCCCTTTGGGGGGCAAGCCGCGCAAGGATATAGGGCGGGGAACTTGGACTTTCCCATCTGGGGCAAAGATTACTTTCGGGCATCTTCAGTACGATAAGACCGTTTTCAATTACCAAGGCTCACAGATACCGCTAATCGTATTTGATGAGCTGACGCATTTTAGCAAGAAGCAGTTTTGGTATATGGTATCGCGTAACCGCTCTATGTGCGGCGTGAAGCCTTATATACGGGCCACGACTAACCCTGACGCCGACAGTTGGGTTTGCGAGTTCATTGACTGGTGGATTGACGACAAAGGGTTTCCGATACCAGAGCG
Source organism: Robiginitomaculum sp. (assembly GCA_023301505.1). GTDB lineage: Bacteria > Pseudomonadota > Alphaproteobacteria > Caulobacterales > Maricaulaceae > Robiginitomaculum. The sequence continues at coordinate 2,829 of JALZUP010000303.1, read as the reverse complement.
CTCAGGCGTTGTTCGGTGGTTCATACGGGTGGGCGATAGGATTGTCTGGGCTGATAGCTCTGATGAGCTTTCAGAGCACAAGGACGCTAACGGGGTTTCAATCCCGCCTAAGTCTGCGACATTCATTGCAGCTAAGCTTACGGATAACAAAAAGCTACTTGAGGCTGACCCTGCTTATATGGCTAATCTCATGTCGCTCCCTACTGTTGAGCGTGAGAGGCTTTTGGGCGGCAACTGGAAAATACGGCCTGCTGCTGGGCTATATTTTCAGCGCTCGTGGTGCCCTGTTGTGGACGCTGCGCCTGCGGGTATGCGTATCGCGCGGGGTTGGGACTTCGCGGCAACTGAAAAGAACGAAACAAATGACCCTGACTGGACGAGCGGGACTAAAATAGGCGAGCTAGACGGCCACTATTACATTCTCGATAACCGCAAGGGGCGGTTAAGCCCTAGCAAAGTCAAGACGATGTATCTCAACACGGCGGCTGAGGACGGCAAATCCGTTAATGTTTACATACCTGAAGACCCTGGGGCAGCGGGCAAGGTTGTCGCTCAAGAGCAAATCAAATGGCTTGTAGGGTTTACCGTAAGAGCTAACCGCGCATCTGGCGACAAAATAACACGGTTTACGCCGTTCTCTGCTCAAGCGGAGGCGGGCAATGTTTCCGTTGTTCGCGGCGGATGGAATGAGAGTTGGTTTAGCGCCTTAGAGGGCTTTCCAGAGGCTTCGCATGACGATGATGTGGATAGCACGTCAGAGGCGTTTAATGGGCTGATTACAGGCTCCAGATATAATCTAAACAACCTTTAAGAGGGCTGCTTATGCAAATAAATGACAGCCTGACCTCTATAATCGGGGGGCTTGGCGACCCTACACGTGATAAGTTTGCCGCTGCTACATATAGCGGGTGTGCATTGACTGATACGCAGCTTAATAACGCTTTCACATCGTCTTGGATGGTTCGCAAGGCTGTTAAAATCCCTGCTGATGACGCTACGAGAAAATGGCGCGTATGGCAGGGCACAGATGAGCAGGTAGAGGCTATAGTGGCCCTTGAGAAGCGTTTAAGCGTTCAGGCCAAGGTTAGGCAGGCAAAGATTTTAGCGCGTCTGTGGGGCGGCTCTGCGATTGTCATAGGTGACGGTGCAGAAGATGTGTCAGAGCCTCTTGACGTTGAACGTATGGGCAAGGACGGGCTTAAGTATTTAACCGTACTACCTCGCCGTGAGTTATCGGCTACAGAATTAGACCGCGACCCTTCAAGTGATGGGTACGGAACGCCGAAAGCCTATCAGTTTGTTGGCGCGAATGAGCGTGATTTCATTGATTTTCACCCGTCTCGCTTGGTCATTCAATACGGCGCGGAGCAATCAGACCCTTGGATAGCATGGGGAGCCAATTACGGATGGGGCGAGTCGGTTGTTACGCCAATATGGGAAGCCATGCGGGGTGGGGACAGTGTTCTAGCTAATGTAGCAAGCCTTGTTTTTGAGGCTAATATTGATGTTATGAAGTTCCCTAATCTGATGCAAATGGCGTCCGATAAGAATTATGAGGCGTCTTGGCTTAAGCGGACGCAGTTAGCGGCCACGGGTAAAGCGATAAACAAAACGCTGATTATGGACGCCGAGGAAGAGTATGAGCGAAAGCCTGCGAACTTTGGCAACCTCGACAAGATTATAGACCAGTTCTTGCGCGTTTGCGCGGGGTCTGCCGACATACCATTTACGCGCTTCATGGCGCAGTCGCCCGCAGGATTATCAGCGACAGGCGATAGTGACATGAAAAACTATCACGATTCAATTCAGTCCATCCAAGAGCTTGAAATAGGCCCTGCGATGTATTTGCTTGATGAGTGCTTAATTCGGTCAGCGCTTGGCTCTCGCCCTGATGATGTTTCTTACATCTGGCGACCATTAGAGCAGATGAGCGAAAAAGAGCAGGCTGAGATTGGCAAGCTACATGCCGACACAGCGAGCGCTTTGATTTTTGCAGGCACTCACAGCGCGGACGAAATGCGCGAGGTTGTAACGCCGTCATTAACAGAGGTCGGCGTCTTTCCTAATCTATCGGGAATTGTTGAGCGGCGCGAGCAAGAAGCAGAAGCAGATTTTGACTTGGGTGGCGGCGAAGTCGAAAATATTGAGGCCGCGACTGGGTTAAACGGCGCGCAGATTTCATCGTTTTTGTCAATCGTGCAAGAGGCGGCAGCAAATGAATTACCAGAGGAAAGTGCTCTAGCGCTTATCGCAACAGCCTTCCCGGGCGTATCGCGCGAGGCGGCGTTAGCTATACTAAACCCCCTTCGTAGTTTTGTGGGGGCTTCTCAATCTGAAAACAGCACACCAACAGCAAGACCTCAAACTAATAGCGGGGAAGAAGAATGATTATACCAGATGATGGACAGTGGCATGAAGTCGTGCCTATGTATTGCTCTAAAGACGAGGGCGAAATTCTAATTGAGGCGGGTGCGGTGCGCGCGCAAGTGTGTCCCACGGGCGAAACGCCTGTTGAAGCTGACGCTCACTTGCTAGAGGCTGACGGCGTAAGGGGCTGGCTAGTTCCAGAATGGCTCACGGGCGCGCTTAAGGTCAAAGCAGTCGGCGGTGATGCAACTATCACTATTTCAGGCGGGGCTAACTAGGGTGCCGTTTACAATATCAGGAAGCGGGGGCGCTGTTGATGCCCCGCCGGGCGCTACACCTCCCGTTCCTTTCGTGGGCGTGGACGCAAGCGAAGAGTTTATAGCGGCTGTAATTCCAGACGGAACAGGTTCGGCGCTCTTTACGTTCACTCCAGATGAAGACACGGTTCTCGACAAGTTTTCT
>JALZUP010000302.1 GCA_023301505.1 Robiginitomaculum sp. | reverse complement strand
ACTATCTATGTGGCCATAGGGGGATTTATGCAGGTTAGATCAAAAGCAATATTTAGACTGACGATATTTAGACTGACGGTTTTTTCACTTTGTGTCAGCCTTGCAGCTTGCGTGACCTCCCCTCAGAAGGTGAGAACAACGGCTCCGAATTCTACAGCTGAAATTTATGATCCCCTTCAAGGCTTTAATCGCGGCATGACCAAGATTAATGATAAGGCGGACCGCTATCTCATTAAGCCAGTGGCAAGTGCATATGAGTTCATATTGCCTAAATTTTTAAGGACAGGCTTAAATAATATCTCCAAAAACCTTTCTGAACCTCTCATATTTGCAAATGAAGTTCTGCAATTAGACCCAGAGGATGCCTCTAATAGTTTGGGGCGGTTTATGCTCAATTCTACATTTGGGCTGGGCGGTTTTTTTGATCTTGCGGAAAAAGAAGGCCTGCCATACCAAAGAGAAACTTTTGACCAAACCTTGGCGACCTATGGCGTTCCTGCGGGGCCTTACATCGTCTTGCCTCTTTTGGGCCCTACTAATGCACGCGGTATAGTCGGCCGTGTAGGCGAGAGGGTTGCCCATCCAGTTCAGCTCTCTAACTTTGACGGAGACGGGGCGGTGCTTGCTGGGCAGGCTGTTGTTAAAGGACTAGACACGCGGATAAAGGCGCAGCCTTTCCTTGATAATGTCAATCAATCGGCAGATCCTTATATTAATCTACGCGGCCTTTATACACAAAATCAGCTCTCTAATATTCATGAAGATTCTGATCCTTTTGATAATCCCGCCAATAGTGATGTTGTGCGAGATGATGGTTTTGCTGATTTTGAATGATGCGTCTCACCTTTAGTGTAATTATCGGTAATGGCTAAAGGTCATAATCCCCATATTGAGTTCGGCTTTGGCCTATGGCTGCGCATGGCTCGGCGGTTTCGTGTCGGCGTCATTGCTTTTTGGTGCGTCATGGCCGCATTGGGCCTATGGCTGAGCCTAAGCTTATTAGGGGTGAATACGGATACAAGCGATATGATTGATGAGCGTGCGCCTTACAGGCTCGCTCAGGCGGAATTTGAAGCAGCTTTTCCAGGGCTAAATGATCAAATATTGCTTATTATTCAATCGGATAGCCCTGACGGCTTATCCATTTATAGCCAAGAGCTTACGCAGGCTTTGAGCCAATCTGATCAGGTGCGTGAGGTCAGTCACCCGCCATCTGATCCTTTTTTTCAAAAAAACGGGCTTTTATATCTGGAAACAGACGCGCTTGAAGACCAGCTTGCGCAGCTTAGCGAGGCGGCCCCGCTTATAGAGCGCCTCTCTCAAAGCCCCACAAATCAAACTTTATTTGAAACCCTCATTCAGTTGGTAGAGCGCGGTGAGGGTAATGAAACGGCCAATGGGTTGCTTTTGGGCGTAGCCGACACTTTAGCGGCCAATATAGATGGACGCCGCCAAGCCCTGTCTTGGCAGAGGGCCTTTGAGCAACAAGAGGGCGAACAAGGCGAGCAAACAGAACAAGATGGGCAAGCAGAGCTTTATCAAACAGTTATTACGCTTGACCCCATATTGGATCACACGCGTGTGCGTGCGGCGGCGCCTATTCAAGAGCTTATTGAGCAACTCACTGGACAAGATTCTGGGCAAGTTTCTGAGCGCACACAGGTCAAAGCAGAGGTCTTTGTCACGGGCAATCCTGTTTTACGCGCCGATGAACTTAATAGCGTTAGTGAGGGCATTGGGCTGGCATTTCTGATCTCTTTTATTATTGTTGGCGTGGTGCTGCTCTTTGCATTGCGCTCGCCCTTGCTTGTGTTTTTTGTCTTACTCTCATTGATCATATCCATTCTGATAACGTCAGGATTAGCGGCATTGATTTATGGAGAGCTTAATCTTGTCTCGGTGGCATTTACGGTTTTAATGGTCGGGCTAGGCGTTGATTTTGCCATTCATTTATTGATGCATTTGCAAAGCAAACGTGATGCAGGCTTATCCGTGCCGGCGGCGCTTTACCGAACCTCGCGCGGTGTTGGCACGGCTCTGGTTTTAACCGCGCCGTCAACGGCTTTGGCTTTCTTGGCCTTTGTCCCGACTCAATTTGTTGGCATTTCTCAATTAGGCGTGGTCGCCGCCATAGGCGTCATCATTGCTTTTTTGGTCGCAACAAGCCTGTTAACGGCTATTTTTTCATATTTGCCTTTAAAAGCGAAAAAGCCTGAGGGCGATGAAAAAACGGGTCAAAATATAAGGGCCACAAACCAAATCAGCCTTCAACCCGCGCATAGAAACTATCTTGCAATTGCGGTTATTGTTTTAGGGCTTGGAGCGCTTAGCCTTATGCCTCGCGCTCAATTTGATGCTGACCCTATGGCCTTGCGTGATCAAAACGCTGCCTCAGTCAAAGCTTTTGACCTACTATTTGATAGCCCTGAGACGGTCCCGTATCGCTTGAGTGTTTTGACTGAAAGCAATGCTGAAAATAATGATGAGATTCAATCTCTAGCGGCGCAGCTAAATGCATTAGACAGTGTCGATAGCGTAAGAGGCTTGCAGGATTTCATTCCAGAAGATCAATATGACAAGCTGGATTTGATTAGCTATGCGGCCATTGGGCTGGAGTTTGCTTTATCAGAAAATGTCATTCCATCCTCTCCCATTGAAGACCCCGCCGCTCATTTGCAAAGTGCCCAACATTTGCAAAATGCATTGATGGGGCGAGATGACCGGGTCGCGCGCAGATTAAATGCGGCTCTGACGCCTTGGATAGAGGCTGTTAAAACGCGGCCAGCGCTTTGGAATATGAGCGAGCAGGATTTGTTTTTATATTGGCCATATCAGCAAGCCCGCCTGCGCGCGCAAATAAGCGCAGATGTTGTCGGGATTGATGATTTGCCAGAGGGAATTACGCGCCGTTATAGATCCGCCAATAATTTGGAGCGGCTTGAAATTCTTCCCGCCAACGATGTTCGAGATGCTGATTTGCGTAGAGATTTTGTGACGCAAGTCACGCGCGCCGCGCCCAAAGCGACAGGCTCTGCGCGCAGCGTTCAAGATGCAGGCGATATTGTTCAGGCCTCTATGGTGCGCGCAATTATTGTCGCCCTGTTGGCTGTCGCTATTTTGCTATATTATGTGGTGCGCAATATAAAACTGGTTTTGATTATGCTTGCCCCGCTCATGCTCGCGGCTGTCTTAACAACGGCGACGGGAATATTGCTGTCTTTGCCTTATAACTTTGCCAATGTAATTGTCTTGCCGCTTCTTATTGGGATTGGCGTGGATAGTAGCCTTCATTTGGCTTTGCAAAACCGAAAAGGTCACAAGACGGCGCTAAAAACCGTTTCCGCTTTTGATAATATTACGCCGCGCGCGGTTATATTTAGCGCCGTTACTACGATTGCGTCCTTTGGCAGCCTGTCTTTTTCAGCTCATCGGGGCACAGCCAGTATGGGGCTATTATTGATGATTGCCATTGTCTGGGTGTTGATTTGCACTCTACTCGTCACGCCAGCATTGCTAGACTGGACGTCCCGAAAGCGTGATAAGTCGTGAATGAATTGTAATTGAAACACGGCCTTTATTCAGCTTTTATACAGCCAATATGTTGTAATTATTGCTTATAACTAGATTTTGGAGCGTCATATGACACGGCTATCACACCCTTTAAGGGCAAATATGATAAAGACTAAATTTACAGCCTTATTTTCCGCCTTGACCTTTGCGGGGCTAGTCTTTGCGGCTCCAGTTTCAGCCCAGATTTCCCAAGCCGAAGCCGAGGGCTTCACGCAAACGCTTGTGACGCAACTGCGCCAAATCGCCCAAAATGATGGGCTAGGTGATCAGGCGCAAGATCGGGCTTATCGCCAAGCCTTACAAAGCCGTCTGGCAAGTGAGTCAATCGGCAGCTTCTTATTTAAAGGCGTTCCAGAGGAGCTTCCGACAAGCGCTCAAAAAGAGACTTATAATCAACTTTTCCCAAATTATATTGCTGCTGCCTTTGCCGCCCAAATTGGCGAGCTAGCAGATCGCCAAATCAACATTGTTGAAAGCCGTGCGCGCGGGGATGATGAAGTGATTGTGCGCAGTGAACTTGTCAATGATGCTGGCGTAAAAAAGGCCTCTATTGATTGGCGCATTCGCGATATTAATGGACAGCCTCGTTTGCTAGATGTTCTCGTCGAGCGCAGCTCACCCCTCGTGACGAAGCGGCAGGAATTCTCATCTTTGGCCGAGCGCGAAGGTGTTGAGGCTTTGCTGGAGCATATGAGACTCATCGCTCAATAGCTTGAATGGTTTTGCAGAAATCTTGCAGCTATAGGCAATATTTATAGCAATGCGTTTTCATCAAGCCAATTTGCCGCGCGTATAACAGCCTGTTTTACAGGCTCACGCTCCCAGCCCAGCGCCTTAACCGTTGCGCGGCTATCAATATCAACTTTATGGCGGGCAAGCCTGACGCCTTCAATACTGGCGAGCGGTACTTTGCCCGTTAGCTTCGCGGTAAGGGCGGCGATCTGCGCGGTTAAAGCCGCGACTTGATAGGGGATAGCTTTGCGCGGCATTTTCTTGTCTGTTAAGGGCGCGAGCCAGCTTAAAATCTGCGCCATATCAACATCCTCTCCGCCGATCATATATGTCTGTCCCGCTGGTTTTTTGGCCGCTAATATATGCGCGCGCGCGACATCTTCGGCCGCAACAAGGTTTAATCGGCAATCCAAAAAGGCGGGGGGCGGGCTTTTTAAAAACTGTCTTAGCATCGCTGTCGGAGCCGTTAAATTATGATCACCTGGCCCGATAGGAACCGTTGGATATAATATGCTTATGGGCTGACCGTCGGCGATAGCCTGTCTTGTTGCAATTTCGGCAGCGAGTTTTGAGCGGCAATAAGGGCCTGCCATATCTTGCATATTTGGCAAATTGGCTGTGACGGTTAGAGGGTCGGGGTGCGGGTCACGCCAGCCGCGTAAAATAACTTCTGTGGAGGTTATAAGTAAATGTTTTGCCTGATGGCGCTTGGCAGCTGCGATGATGTTTTGTGTGCCGCGCAGGTTAATCTGCTCATAGCGCTTTGTGTCAGGCACTCCTAGATGAGCTAGCGCGGCGAGGTGAAAGATGATCGGCGCATCTGTCACTGCGCGCTCTAGCGCCGCCGCATCGAGAATGGAGCCTTGCTGCCAATCAATAGCCGCCGGCAAGTCAGCCGGCCTTGGGGCAATGTCGAGCACACGAACCTGCTCGCCTTGCGCGGTTAATTGCGAGACAAGATGAGCGCCAATAAACCCAGCTCCGCCCGTCACTAATATTTTAGACGTCATAGCTGGCGCTCCATTATCTGCGTGCTTGTTTGATCTGTGTGTTTACTTGGCTTGATGCCTGAATCTTTGTCGGATTAGCCGAAAGATAGCAGCGAGCAATGCCCGCATCATAGGCTGCGCCGAGATAGATGTCGTCTTTGACTTGAAGGGCAACGGTTGCGCCTGACAAAATATCTGCTCCCACATCATATGTTGTAAGCGATTGCTGTGCAGACATAATCGCAAAACGGCTTTTAACTCGCGGCCCCCAGCCTGCGCGGTATGCGGCAAAGCCGATAAGATTGGGGTGAAGGGCGGCAATGATTTCGCCTGCTTCATTCAGGGTTAGATTGTCGGGCCCGCCCGGAAGTTTAACCGTATGGCTTGGCGAAAGCGCGCCGTCATTTTGATATATAGATATTTGCTTTGCGCGTGTTTCGGCGACAAAAATATTACGATTATTTGCTGTAATCCCATTTGCAAAATATAAATCTTTAAGGGCAGGGCTCTCCTTTTTAGGGCCGAAATAAGTCAAACTGCCGCTTTTGGGGTTAAAAATATTTTCTCGGCCTTGTTGCGCTAGGCTACAAGATTGGTGGTCTTGCGTAACGAGATAACCCAAATTTGTCTGGTGAAGTCCTGTTTCGTCAAACTCTGTTTTGCCAAATTCTGTGTTGTGAAGCGTGATAAGATTATTGGCCGCGCAAAGTGAGCTATCAGTAATAGCGGGCATAATTTCGGAAAACTCACCCTCTTCTTTTGAAGTAAAGCGGCGAAGAGAAGCGGCCATAATTTTCGGATTAGAGAGGTCGCGAGCAATCAGGGATAAGGTTAGATCGCTGCCAGAGCGCTGTAATGTTAACCCATGCGGATAGTCTACAACTATGGATGTGACCTTTTCAATGTTCTGCGGCGTCTCATTATGGAAGCGGTATATTCCGCCAGCTCTTTTTTCACGGCGTTCATAAGCCGAGATATAAATGAAGCCAGATTGCGGATCATAGGCCATATCTTCCGCGCCTATAATAGGCTGATTATCATGCTTTAGCTCTAGGCGCTCACAGCTTAATTGAGGGTATGAGGGCGCCCCATTTTGATAAGTCTTTATGCCGCCAACCAGCGCGCCAAGGCTGAGCAAGAGCAGAAGTGACACATGTTTAAACTTTTGGCGCATAACCCCAATCGTCATAAAGGTCTGACCAGTTTTCATCAATACGCCTTTTAAGCTCGGCAGAAATTTCAAAGCTATTTTTCTTATAGTCTTTTATGCTGTCCAAATAGGCGGTGAAGCTAGGCTTATCAGCTTCAAAATCGCCCAAATCCAGCTCTTTATAAATCCGAGATAATTCACCAAGAGGGTCAGCTTGGAATTGATCAAACCCAATTTCACCATATTGATGAGGCGGGAGCGCTTGGGCTTGCTGCTTTAAATTGGTCATCATTCGGCGATAGGTTTTGAAGACAAGCGCATCAATATCAATGTGATCATAATCTTGCAGAGCCAATTGGGGGAAAAGCTTTTGGTAGAAATTACGCATTGAAACAAAAACTTTATAAGGATGCCTGTGGATGTGAATGAATTTCGCGTTCGGATATAGCTCATGCAAATGAGCGGGGCGGGCTGTGTAAACAGGGTTTTTGATCAATAATTGCCGCCCGCCTTGGTCCAGCGTAAGCTTTAAATAAAGATAGAAAAAAGTTTTCTCCCAGCCCTTAATCTGCGCAGGGGAAAGATCGTCAAAAAAGCTGCCTTCCTCAAAATACTCATCAAATTTTTGCGGGAAATAGATTGCATGATAATAGGAAATGGTCGTCATATTTGCGAGAGCAAATTCATCCTCTTGGGGACTGATGGCATCTATTTTGACATTATCGATATAGCGGCTACTTGGCAGGCTTTTGCGTAAAAGCGGGCCAAATAAGCGGCCAATCACTAAAATATCCCAAGGCAGCGCCGTTGAAAATGGAGAGACAAAGCCAAAGCGGTCAGCCTTGCTCATAACATTGTAAAGATGAGTCGTGCCGCTGCGCCAATGGCCTAAAATAAATATTGGGTCTTTGAGAGGCTCTACCTTGCTGCGTTTAATTTGCACAACTAAGCGCTCAGCCAGACTAAAGGGAAGGCGTCCAATAGCCGATAGAATGAGCAATGTGAAAAGCAATTTATGGCCACGCCCAATCCCGCCAGAGCGTTTATACAGCTTTATTAATGTGCCTAGATTAGCACCGAAAAGGGGGTGTGAATATTTAGATGTTGACACATATGCCTCGAATAAAATTGTGCCCTAATTCAGTATATCGGCAGAGGGGAAATCAAACCAAAACTTGACTATAAACTTATGGTGAAATCAAATGTTATTTAGCTTTTTTAGCATATCTATTGATAGATAGCCCTATTGTTTTTGTTGTGCAGACCCTTTAATAAGGTATCGGTAATAAAACAATCAGTACGAATATGGTTTTGTGAAGGGATTGTTTTGTGAAGGGATTGTGGAGTGACGTCGAAGAAAACTATATTTTTAGCTCAGCCTCGCGGGTTTTGTGCTGGCGTTGTTCGCGCCATTGAAATTGTTGAGCGCGCTCTAGAAAAATATGAGCGCCCTGTTTATGTCAGACATGAAATTGTCCATAATAAATATGTCGTAGAAGATCTACGCCGTAAGGGCGCCATTTTCGTTGAAGAAGTTGATGAAATCCCTGAAGGGGCCATAACCGTATTTTCAGCTCATGGCGTATCGAAAAAAGTCATTTCAGATTCTGATGAGCGTAAGCTGCATACATTTGATGCGACATGCCCCCTTGTCTCCAAGGTTCACAAGCAAGGGCAGCGTTATGCGGATAAAGACTTTGAAATTATTATGATTGGTCATGAAGGCCATGCCGAAGTTGAGGGCACATTAGGCCAAATTGATGGCCGTGTTCACCTTATCGAAACGGTAGAAGATGTCGCAAGCCTAAAGGTTTCTAATCCTGATAAATTAGCCTATGTTACGCAGACAACATTATCGGTAGATGATACGCGTGACGTTATTGTGGCTTTAACAGAGAAATTCCCGTCAATAGAGGGGCCAAATGTTAAAGATATTTGTTATGCGACCCAAAACCGTCAAAAAGCGGTAAGAGATATGGCAAGCCAAGTGGAGCTTATTTTGGTCGTAGGTGCGAAAAACTCTTCAAACTCCAATCGGTTGCGCGAAATTGGGACTGAAATAGGCATTAATAGCTATTTGATTGATGATGCGAGTGGTCTTGACCCTGCATGGCTTGAGAATGTTGATCGCATTGGCGTGACGGCTGGGGCCTCAGCGCCTGAAATCCTAACAGATCAGTTGATTTCGCGGCTTGGGCAATATGGATTTAATAATATAAAACTACTAGACGGCATTGAGGAGAATGTTAACTTCAACATACCTCTCGAATTACGCCAAATGGGTGAGAATCAGAAACATATCGGCTAATCAAAGCCAGAAAACGAATTGAAAGATAGATTATGGGCGTTCCCTTAATTCAACAAATCGCTGTTGGGCGTTATATTCTTAAGCAAAGATTGAAAGGTAATAAGCGCTATCCGCTTGTCCTTATGCTTGAGCCTTTATTCCAGTGTAACCTTGCCTGTGCAGGATGTGGTAAAATTGATTTTCCGAAACCTATTTTGCAAAAACGCTTAAGTGTTGAGGATTGCCTCAAAGCTGTAGATGAATGCGGCGCGCCTATGGTGGCCATTCCAGGCGGGGAGCCTTTGCTTCACAAAGAAATTGGCGAAATTGTTAAAGGCATTACGGGCCGTAAGAAATTTGTCTCTTTGTGTACGAATGCACTTTTGCTTGAAAAGAAGCTTCATTTATTTGAGCCGTCTGATTATCTTTTCTTCTCAATCCATTTGGATGGACTAAAAGAAGAGCATGATAAAGCAGTTTGCCAGACAGGTGTGTTTGAGCGCGCGGTTAAAGCAATTAAAGCGGCTCAAGAGGCCGGGTTTAACGTCAATGTTAATGCGACAATTTTTGACGGAACAACAGCAGACCAAGTTGCCGATTATCTAGACTTTACCAAGGAGCTTGGTGTTGGCGTAACGATCTCTCCAGGATTTTCCTATGAGCGCGCACCAGATCAGCAGCACTTCCTGAACCGAGAAAAAACTAAGAACCTGTTTCGCGATATTTTCCGTAAAGGAAAAGACAAAAAATGGTCTTTCAATCATTCTAGTCTCTATTTGGACTTTTTGGCAGGAAATCAGAGCTATCAATGTTCGCCTTGGGGTATGCCGACACGCAATATCTTTGGCTGGCAAAAGCCCTGCTATCTGATTGGCGAAGGCTATGTTGATAGTTTTGATGAGCTTATGGAAACGACAGATTGGGATGATTACGGCACAGGTAATTATGAAAAATGCGGGGATTGCATGGCTCATTGCGGTTATGAACCGACCACTGTTGTCGATATGGTTTATCACCCGCTCAAGGCGCTAAAGCTTGCATTTAGCGGCATTAAAACAGAGGGCGCTATGGCCCCTGAAATTGATTTATCCAAGCAACGTCAGGCCGATTATAATATCCATAAAGAACATGTGGATGAGATGATGGCAAAAGAAGCAGCAGAGTAGAGCGGCGCTCTTAACTTAAGCGGAATTAGCTTTAAGGCTGCTATTTTCAGTGGCCTTAATTAGCGATTTTAAGGCGTTTTCAAGCGCGGCGCAGGCGAGCTTGTTTTGCCCGCCAAGACGGATGAGCTCTGGCAAATCTTGAGGGCGGGATAATAGCCCCGTTATAATAGGGATGATACGGGTTTTACCCTCTGAATCCACTCCTTTAAGCGCCGTAGCGGGCAGAGATTGGCTGGCTGGGTCAAGCACAGCCCGTATAATCGCGCCTTTAACATTATGAGCCTTTGCGATCTTCATAACAGCAAAGCTTTCCACATCGACAGCAATAGCGCGGCTCGTTTCATAAAGCGCCTGCTTGTCTTCGGGGGTGGTGATAGCCGTGCTGACCGATATAAGCGGCTCTGTTCTCGCCTCAGGAATTTGATGGGTAAGCCTATCGTGCCAGCTACTTTCAAGCGTCAATATTTCGCCGTCCATCATCACGCTTTGCGGCAAGATGAGATCACCGCTTTTAACGTCAGTTGATAAGCCGCCGCAAACGCCAAAGCTGATAAGGTGGTCAGCGCCTTGCTCTATGAGCGATGACGCTGCGCGCTGCGCCCCGAGAACTGTTCCAGCCGCGCAGGCAATAAGCGCAGGATTGGCGGACTGTTTTCGGAAAACTTTACGGCATAGTTTTGTTTCAAGATCTATGCCTGTGATAAATCCGATACGCATTACATGCCAAATGCTGGAGCTTGACTATTGCTCGCTTTTAAATTTTTAAAGCGCGCCAAAGCCCAGAGCGGGAAAAAGGAGCTATAGCCGTGGTAACGTAGATAGAAGATGCGCGGGAAGCCAACAGCAGTGAACCAAGGTTCTTCCCATTTTCCTGCTTCATTTTTGGCGGACATAATAAATTCTATCCCCCGCTGCACGGCAGGATTATCAATTTCTCCAACCGCCATTAATCCCAGCACGGCCCAGGCTGTTTGTGAAGGTGTGCTCTCTTTACATTCTTTTTCGCGGCCTTCGAAATAGGTCGCGCCATCTTCTCCCCAGCCGCCATCAGAGTTTTGCCGAGAGAGCATCCAGTCGACGGCCTTGCGAATATATGGCGCGTCATGTGGCTCTTCGAGCATGTTGAGCGCGCAAAGCACCGACCATGTTCCGTAAATATAATTTGTTCCCCAGCGGCCAAACCAGCTACCATCTTCTTGCTGTGTGTCTTTGAGATATTTCAAGCCTTTGGCGACGACAGGATGTTGTGTGTCATGTCCAAGTTGGGCGAGAAAGCTAAGGCAGCGCGCAGTTACATCTTCGGTTGGCGGGTCGAGCAAAGCTCCGTGATCGGCGAAGGGGACATAATTTAGATAATCCTTATTATTATCTATATCGAAAGCGCCCCAACCTCCATTGGAGGATTGCATGCCCAGCACCCATTCTTCGGCTCGGTCAATCGACTCTTTATATTTTGGATCTCCAGTTCGGTGCATGGCCATGCCCACGACGGCGGTGTCATCAACATCAGGGTAATAATCATTCCAATATTGGAATGCCCAGCCGCCAGGGCGCAGGTTCGGCGCTTTTTTTATCCAGTCGCCTTTAACCTCTAAAATTTGCCGATCAATCAACCAGTCACAGCCCTCTTGCGCAGCTTTGACACTGGTCTCATCGCCCGCCTCAAGCATAGCATGGGCCGCTAGGGATGTGTCCCAAACGGGTGACAGGCAAGGCTGGCAATAGATTTCTCCATTATCATCAGTCAGAAGTTTTTTAAGGGCCGCTTTGCCTTCGATCATTAAGGGGTGATCTTTATCATAGCCCAAGCAGTCCAGCGCCATGACCGCATTGGCCATAGCTGGAAAAATAGCGCCTAGGCCATCTTCTCCATTCATGCGAGCGGTGAAAAAATCTACCGCAGATTGGATGGATTTTTCGCGCGTTCTTTTTGGGAAAAACCGCTCTGTTTTGCGCAAGACTTTATCAAGTCCAATGAAAAAACTACCCAGCCATTTACCCGATATATTTTGATGATAATCTGTAACTGTGTCGGGGTCTTGTTTGAATAGTTCGCGCACAGACACATTATTTGGATTTCTTGCAACTGGCTTTTTAGCCGCAAGCACTAAAAGCGGCGTCACCACTGTGCGCGACCAATAGGACATTTTGTAAATTGTGACAGGAAACCAGTCCGGCATAAGCATAAGCTCGGTCGGCATGACGGGAACCGATTTCCACGGCGCTTGCCCGAATAAGCATAGAGCATAACGGGTAAAGACATTGGCGCGTTCGGCTCCGCCTGCGGCCAAGACCAGATCGCGCGCCTTTTTCATGTGAGGAGCCTGTATATCTTCGCCCGCCAATTTTAAGGCGTAATAGCCTTTTATGGTCGCGGAAATATCCATATCGCCCTTATAAAAAAGCGGCCAGCCTCCATCGGGGTTTTGGATGCGGCGAAGATAGACACAGATTTTTGCCTGCAACTCCTCATCAATTTCATTCATATAATGCATGAACATGATATATTCGGCTGGAATTGTAGCATCAGCTTCTAGCTCAAACAGCCAGTGACCATCTTCTTTTTGGCGTGCATTCAGTCCATCTGCCGAAGATTTAATCAAGGCATCTAGGGCCTTATTTATATTAGCTGGCGCTGTGTTTTGAGCTGTCATAGTCATGAGTGTGTCTTTGTCATGCGTGTGTCTTTGCTTCTTTGGTCATGCTTTTTTGGGCCGTGCTTTTTTGGGCAGTTTGGGCCGCTTTATAACCAGACCGAATAGCGCCTTCAATAGTTGCAGGAAGGCCTGTATCTGTCCAGTCACCTGCAAGAAACAAATTGTCATAGCCTGTTTCACAAGCAGGGCGCTGCGTCTCTAATGCGGGGCCTTGTTGTAGGCTTGCGCGTTTTTCTTTAATGACGCGAACAGGCGGCAGGGTGTGTTTATCTTGGCCCAAAATATCCGCAATTTCGTTCCAAACGGTTTGGGTAAGCTCATCGGCGCTTTGCGTGAGTAGCTCATTAGCGGCGGATATGGTGACAGATGCGATAGAGCCGCGAATGAAGACCCATTGAGACACCCCGCCAATAATTCCCATAATCGGGGCGGGCCAGTCCACATCAATTGGAGCATCTAATTTAAAATGAAGATTTGCGATTGCCGAATAATCAAGGGCTATATCTATGCCATCCAGAATCTGGCTTGCAGGAGCAGGGGGTAGAGCCAGAATGATTGTGTCATCGCGGCTTGTTTGGATTTTCATATCGGTAAATTCAAGCTCGCTGGCCCATTGCGCCTTATCGTTTTTATTATTGTGGGCGTTATAGGTGATGGCCTTTAGCCGCGCTCCCATATGGATGTTCACGCCTTTATCTTTCAAAAACTTTATAGCCGGATCCACGAAAGTCTGCGCCAGACTATGACGGGCAATGCGGGGCTGACAGGCTCTCCCGCCCTTTAGAGCCGTCTCTGCAAGGACATTACGCATGAGCTTAGCGCTCGCCGTGTCGGGGGTCATATTGATGACGGCAACGCTTAGCGGATCAATCAGGCGCTCATAGAGTGGATGATCTGGCGCAATTATATCCTCGATCGTCTGCGTGTCTTTCGCGCGCATGAGCGAGATAAGTTTTAAATGGTCCAAAACGCCCGCTTGTGGCACGCGCTTGTTTTTATCAAATATCCAAAATGGGAATTTAGAGCGGTTAAATTCAACATCCCAGCGCTGCGCATTTCTTATATCGGTAAAGGGAAAAGCGGCTCTATCAGGGCCGATTAATTGATCAGCGGCATTGGTAATATCCAAATATTCCATCGCGCAATAATTGCCCGATAAAAGTAGATGATTTCCATTATCAATTTCACAGCCTAGTGTCGCATCAACAAAAGAGCGGCAGCGTCCGCCTGCTTGCGGCGCGGTTTCATATAAATTTATGTCCTTGCCATTTAGCTTAGGTATTGAGGCGAGCTTAACGGCGGCGGCCAGTCCAGCCATGCCTGCGCCGATAATATGATATTGGCTCATTAGAAAAACCCGTAGCGTAAGCCGATAAGCATTTTTTCAATCTTGCGATAGACTTTAACAGCCTTGCCTTGAGCGAGTAAGGCTTGTGGTTGCCAATTGACCGCGCGCAGCCGTTTGAGGTTTTGATAATAAACCTTCATCATAACCATAGGCGCGCGCATCGCCTTTGGCGCGCAAACATCCATTGCCTGCGCCGCTTTACTGTAACGCTCTTCTGCTAACTCTCCGAGCGCGGCACACACTTTGGGTAAGTTCTCATGCGCGACCACGTCATGGGGCGAGAGCTTTTCCATCTCATATTTAGCGAGCAAATCTTGCGGGAGGTAAAGCCTGTCTATTTGCGCGTCTTCAGCAACGTCTCTGATGATATTTGTTAATTGTAATGCGCGGCCTAAATGATCGGCGACGTCGCGCCCCTTTGCGTCGGCTTGGCCAAAAATAGGCACACAAAGCCGCCCTACAGCGGAAGCCACACGGTCGCAATAAAGGTCAAGAGCCGCCATGTCCTTTAATGAAATAGGGCCGTGGGCATCTGTTTCCATGCCGTCAATAACGGCCTGAAAATCGGCCTCGCTTAAGCCATAATCTTTGATCGCTTGGGATAGAATGAGCAAAATAGCGGCCATATTATCATCAAGGGGTTTGAACGTAGAAGAGGGGTTATAAAGCTCACCAATGGCACGGCGCCAATGGGCGAGGGCGGCGCGCTTATCTGCATCCAGACCTTCTTCATCCGCAATATTATCGACTTCACGGCAAAATCCGTAAACGGCAAAAATAGCTTGCCGGCGCTGCTCTGGTAATAAGCGCATGGCCCAGTAAAAAGAGCTGCCTGACGCGCCAACAATATCGCCCACGCGCATATGTGCTTGCTGTATATCCTGTTTCATATCCTGATTCACACTCTGGTTATGAGGATTGGAGAGAGCATATCTATAGTTAAGTATACGCGTTATTGGGCAGCGTATATTTTCTGCCCCGGCATAGGCGTGACACTCTTAAATTCTTTCTTGCCTGTAGAGACAAGGCTCATTGCTCTGTCTGCAATATTTTTGGCCATAAGTTCAGCGTCAATATATTGCTGCACGGGTGAGCCGTGAGCAATGAATCTATCGGGGAGAGTCATTGGGAAAACTTTTGTTTTACCATCAAGTTTCCCAGCTTTAGCCAGATGGGTAATAACAGAAGATCCAAATCCGCCAGAGCTGCCTTCTTCAATTGTTATAAGCGCGGCATGTTCACTCGCAAGGCGTTCGATTAATTCCGTATCTAGTGGCTTGGCAAAACGGGCATCTGCAACGCTCGCGCTTATGCCATTTTCTTTTAATATTTTAGCCGCGCCTATCGCTTCGTTAAGTCGTCCGCCCAAAGATAAGATGGCCACATCTGTCCCTTCCGAGACGATATATCCTTTTCCAATTTCTAAGATACTGCCAGTCTCAGGGCGCTCTGCGCCAAAGCCAGCTCCGCGTGGATAGCGAAAGGCACAGGGGCCATCATCATAGGTCGCCGCTGTTGTCACCATATGTGTCAGTTCAGCCTCATTGGCGGCCGCCATAACAACCATATTCGGAATGCAGGAGAGATAGGCGATGTCAAAGCTTCCCGCATGAGTCGCGCCGTCATTGCCAACAAGTCCTGCCCGGTCCATTGCAAAGCGAACGGGGAGATTTTGCAAAGCCACATCATGAATGATTTGATCATAAGCGCGCTGCATAAATGTCGAATAGATCGTGGCAAAAGGCTTTAACCCTTCGCAGGCCAGTCCCGCCGCAAATGTAACGGCATGTTGCTCAGCAATGCCGACGTCAAATGTACGCTCAGGAAATTCTTTGCTGAAAATATCAAGGCCTGTACCTGATTTCATCGCAGCCGTAACCGCGACAATTGCGGGGTCCTGCTTGGCCTCATTTATCAAGCTATCGGCGTAAACTTGGGTAAAGGTTGGAACCGCGCCAGATATTTTAGGCGCCATTTCACCGCTCTGGGGGGAGAACTTTCCAACAGCGTGATAGTTTTCTTTATGCGGAACTTTAAAGGGATGGCCTTTGCCTTTTTCCGTGATGATATGTAAGAAAACAGGCCCAGCGGATTTATCGCGTATAGCGGTGAGCAAAGGAACAAGATGGTCAAGATTATGGCCATCAACAGGGCCAATATAGTGATGCCCCATTTGTCCGAACATTGTGTCTTCGCTGGCAAGCCGCGCGTCAATAGTGTGTTTGGACGTTAGCTGATTTTGCGGCAAGCCATCTATCGCCTGTTGAATTTGCTGATCATCCATAAGGCCATTTTTAGCGGTGATCGAATTTAGGTAATTGGTCAAAGACCCTTCGCTAGGCGAAATGGACATGCCATTATCATTTAGGATCGTCAGCATTTGGCGTTCTGATGCGCCAACATTGAGCAAGGCCTCATAGATCATGCCGCCCGTCGCGGCGCCGTCGCCAACAACACTTATGACGTTGAAGTCTTCACCAAGCTGATCACGCGCTACCGCCATGCCATAGCCTGCTGAAACGGATGTAGAGCTATGGGCTGCGCCAAAGGGATCATATTCAGACTCACTGCGTTTCGTGAATCCGTAAAGGCCATTTTTCTGGCGTATCGTGCGAATAGATTCGCGACGGCCAGTTAAAATTTTGTGGGGATAGGTCTGGTGACTTACATCCCAAATGATTTTGTCTGCGGGTGTATTAAAAATATAATGAAGCGCAACGGTTAGCTCTATAACGCCAAGCCCAGCTCCAAAATGCCCTCCAACGCCCGAAACGGCATCGATCATTTCATTTCGAAGTTCGTCAGCTAGGGGGATAAGGCTGTCGGAGTCGAGTTTTCTTAGATCATCTGGTGTAGAAATCTTGTCTAAGATAGGTGTTTTTAACATGTTTATACCCGTATTCGTACTTTTTTATTTACGCTAAATATATGATAAAATTAATAGAACTGGATTACTAGTCTGAATTTATTAAATCTCTCATCAAATCCTTTTCGCACATTAGTTTTGGGGCGATTTGGGGACTGTAATGATTGGTTATTTAACATAAATACGGTCATGCCACCCCGAATGTGATCCCTTAAAATGTAACCAAGCGGCATGTAATGTCATAGCCATAAAGCCAATCGCTGTAAGAGGGAGCAGAAAAGACTCAGGCCAGCGCCGCTTATAAGCCTTCAATGTCGGCCAAAACGTTATAGCCATGAGCGCCCAACTTGCGCCCCCCAAAGCCATGAGTAAAAGCTCGCCATAAAAGCTACCAAATATAAATGCAAAAACAGGGCATATATATAGCAGTGCCATGCCAAATATAGAGAAGAAAAGGTATATATATGAGTGGTTTAGCTGCACAAAAGCTGTGCGCGTTACCATATTCCAAAGCGGGCTTAAGCCTGAGGATTCACGCAAGGATGTGCTTTCCATTCCATGGCCAAGCCAAATATTATAGCCCTTGGATTTAACCGCTTTGCCAAGCTCGCAATCATCTATCAATTTGTCTTTAATTGCATGAAAGCCGCCAATGGCCTCTAAGGCATCTCGGCGGATTAAAATGCAGCCTCCCGCCGCTCCGCCTATTTTATTGCGCGGGTTATTAATGGCGGCAAAGGGGTAGAGCAGTTGGAAGAAATATATGAAGGCGGGGATGATACGCTTTTCCCACCAACTGTTGCAATTTAGCACCACCATAAGAGAGACAAGCGCAAGGTCATTTGTTTGGGCGTGGTTCACAAGGCGCTGTAAAACATCGGGCTCATGGTGAATATCTGCATCAGATAGCCAGTAATAATCAGCTGAAGCTTTTTTCAATGTCACATGATCAAGCCCTGTTTGTAGAGCCCATAATTTTCCGCTCCAGCCTGAAGCTAGCTCAGGCGCTTGAATAATCTCAGCATGGATTTGAACCTCATCGCGGCGCTGATGGGCGAGGATTGTTTCATGCGCATATTTGGCCGTATCATCCGTGCTTGAATCGTCAATTAAAAGGCTTTGAAACGTACCTGTATAAGCCTGCCCAATCACAGAGCCAAAGCTTTGGGCGATAAGCTCGGCTTCATTACGGGCAGGGCTTAGAGAGATAATTGCCGCTTGCCCATGATTATCTTTAGAGGGGTCATGTTGGGGTTTGTCATGATTTGCGCGGCTAGGCGCAAGAAATTCTCGCCTTTTCCAAAAACCGCAATGCGCAAATGTCAAATAAAGCCAAATTATCAGACATATACTGGCCAAAGCTGTCAGGATGAGGTTCGCCGCCATTACAAGCGCATCAAGGCTTTGAGCGCGACCATGAGCATCGCAGGCTTGGATAATTCAACGCGGGTGGCAATAGGGTCTTGGCGATATAAACGCTTGGTAAGTGTTTCGGCCAGAGCTTGGATAATACGCGTTTCGGCGGCTAGGTGCCGATTGCTCATATTGCCTGCAAGCGCGCGCGACTGCGCTAATAGCTCTGTTGTGCCGCTGAGCATTTTATCAAAGACTTGCCTTAACTCTGGCACTGTCTGCGCCTCGTCTAGCGCTGAAACATCTATGCTTAGCTCGGCGAGCCAATCTGTCGGGACATAAACTCTGTCCATTTCGCGGCGATCATCGGCAACATCTTGCAAATGGTTGATGACTTGCAGGGCATGACATAGCGCATCGGATGCGGGGTAAAGCTCAGCTGGCTCGCCGTGCAAATCTATCAAATAACGTCCAACAGGCGCGGCGGAGCGCTGGCAATAATCAATCAGGGAGTCCCATGTCGCGTAGCGTGATTGAACCGCGTCTTGTTTAAAGGCAGAAATCAAATCCAGACCATGGGTGAAGGGGATGTTTGTTTCGCTCATGGATATATGTAGCTTTTGCGCCGTTTCGAAAGCGGGGTCTTGACTGCCATGTGATAAGGCATGAGCAAAAGCGTCTAGCTCGTCAATTTTATCTTGCGCCCGCGCCGATGGATTATCCGCGACATCATCAATCTTGCGAGCAAAATTATAATAGGACATGACATGAGGCCGCAAAGATTTGGCTATTAGTATAGAGCCAACAGGAAAATTCTCATCCTTCGCACCCTTTGATGGCGCACCCTTTGATGGCGCCCCTTTTGATGGAGCCCCCTTTGATGAAACGCTTTTCGTCTGGCTCGGCTTGTTAAGTGCAGTCATTGGCAGATCGCTTGGTGTGAGTTAGTCGCTTGGTAATGCGTGCATATCACATGCGTTTCACCTTTTTCAAATGAAATGAGTGAGGCAATAAGTGAGGCAATAAGTGAGAATGGAAGCAAGCTTAACACCCTGCCCATTTTACGCGGTTGCGACTTTCTGACAGACATCTTTAAGCCGAGAGTAAAGGGAGGGGCCAAGCGGCGAAGAATGAGAAATGGTGCCCGAACCTGGATTTGAACCAGGGACACACGGATTTTCAATCCGTTGCTCTACCAACTGAGCTATTCGGGCATTAAGGCGTGGGTGACGCGAGTCACCGTCAGCGATTAAGAGCCGCCTTATAGGCGAGGGCTTATTCTCTGTCTATGCGAAAATATGTAAATTTTAGCTAATTTTTACAAGGTCTTTTACAGGCGCTTTTCTGGTAGCTTTTCCAGTAAGTTTTCTGGGATGTTTGGGAGGGCCTTCCATAGGAAGGCTGCAACAGAAATATTTCCAGAGTACTTACATATTTCCAGAGTACTTACAGGGCTGTTTTCTTTTTTAAGGCGTGCCTGCTTGCTAATGCGAATGGTTCGCACTAATAGATGGAAAAGAAATTATTGAGCACAAATATTATGCCTAACTCATCATTACCCTCAAATGAAAATGATCATAACCTTTCAGACAGTGCTGCCTCTAAAAACCTGTGTAATTTGGATCAATTGCCCGCGCGCTCTATTGGGACGCTTGTGCGCTTTGACACAGAAGATGTAGCCCTAGAGACACGGCTACGTGAGATAGGCTTTGCGGAAGGCGATGAAGTGCAGCCCTTACATTACGGATTATTTGGCAAAACGCCGATAAATGTGCGCTTAAATGGCGCTTTAATTGCGCTGCGCCGTGTTGAAGCGCGCGCTATTTGCGTTCAGAAAGCTGACAAATGAGCACAGATCAACTCACAATATCGACCCTCACTGAAGGCCAGTTAAAGGGCGGTATACGTGTGGCTTTACTGGGCGCGCCTAATTGCGGCAAGTCATCCTTATTTAACGCGCTGACAGGTCGCCGCGCCAAAGTTGCCAACTATCCTGGTGTGACCGTGGAGTATAGTAAGGGGCTTTATAAAACCCATTCAGGGCAACAAGTAGAGCTTCTGGATTTGCCGGGCGTTTATGGCGATTGTGGTCATAGCGCAGATGAGCGGGTTACGATTGATGCACTGCGCGGTAAACTTGACGGCGAGCGCGCCCCCGATGCCTTGATCGTGATGCTGGACGCCTCGACCATACGCACCCATTTACATAATGCGCTGCAAGCCAAAAATTATGGCATACCTATGGTCATTGTCCTCAATATGATGGATATGGCGGCGCGCGACGGTGTTGACATTGATACATCTGTTCTTGCCGAAAAAATCGGCGTGCCCGTTATCTCTAGCGTGGCTGTACGTGCAGCGGGGCGAGCTGGCGTAGAAGATTTTCTTGATAAATGGCTTAAAGAGATTGAGACGAGCAGGGCGAGCGCGCCTGAGCCTGAGACGTTAGAGCTTAAAGAGCTACAAGCGCGCGCACGCCGTATTACCGAGGCCGCCAGCCAGACAACGCGCGTTCCTAATGTGACAAACCGAATAGACAATATCGTGCTGCACCCAATTATGGGCCCGATCATTTTATTCGCGCTTTTATTTGTGATGTTCCAGGCGGTCTTTTCTTGGGCTGGCCCGCTTATGGATATTGTTGATGTTAGTTTTGGCGCGCTCGGGGGCCTTGTAGCCCGCTTTATTCCTGACGGCGCGTTTCAGTCGCTTATTGTTGACGGCGTCATTGCGGGTGTGGGCTCTGTGATTATCTTCCTGCCGCAAATCTTGATACTTTTCGCATTTATTTTGGCCCTTGAGGCATCAGGATATATGACGCGCGCGGCCTTTTTGATGGATACGATCATGTCGAAGGTGGGCTTAAATGGGCGCGCCTTTATTCCGCTTTTGTCAAGTTTTGCTTGCGCTATTCCGGGGATTATGTCCGCGCGCACAATTGAGAATGAACGCGACCGCCTAACAACGATTTTAATCGCACCGCTTATGACATGCTCTGCGCGCCTTCCTGTTTATGTGCTGTTGATTAGCGCCTTTTTCTCATCAGATGCTAGGGTTGGGCCATTTAATCTTCAGGGCATGATTATGTTTGCGCTCTATATGGCGGGTATTGTCTTTGCGCTCATCGCGGCACTTGTTCTTAAAATGACGCTGACCAAAGGGCCTAAGCCGCCGCTAATTATGGAAATGCCAAGCTATAAATTGCCGTCATTGGCCGATTATCTACAAGGGCTGTGGACACGCGCTTGGATTTTCATTCGCCGCGCAGGTGTCATCATCTTTCCAGCCTCTGTCATTATGTGGTTTCTATCGACTTATCCGAACCAAGATAACGGTATCGAGGGAACATTTGCGGGCACGCTTGGCGGAATCATTCAGCCATTGCTGGCTCCCATTGGCTTTAATTTGGAAATGTCTATCTCACTTGTACCTGCTATGGCGGCGCGCGAAATTGCTGTGGCAACACTTGGGACGGTCTATGCCGTACAAAACCCAGATGAAAATTCGGGTCTTTTAGAAGCAACCTTGGCAGGGCAATGGTCGACGGCTATGGCTTTGGCCTTTTTGGCTTGGTTTATTTTTGCCCCGCAATGCTTGTCTACTTTGGCGGTCATGAAGCGCGAGACCAATAGTTGGCGCTGGCCGCTCTTTGCTTTCGCCTATCTATTTGCTTTGGCCTATATTGCGGCTGGGGTAACCTTTCATCTGGCAACAGCTGCAGGATTGTAGCTGCAGGACTGTAGGAGCGCTTTAGCAGACTTGCAGAAACATAAAGGTAAGCTTTGTTTGTTTTCTGGCTGATTTTCTAATTTCTGGGGGCAAAACAAGCAATAATTGTGGATGTCTCTTTTGGCGCAATTGACAGGCCTTAAGAAAGGGTTAATTAGCAGCGCTAGCAATGCTTTTCTGAGTCATATCAGAGCTCTTACCCTTAGGACGATTTCATGAGCAAGATTACCCACACAGAGATGGCAAATGCTATACGCATTTTGTCAATGGACGCTATTCAGGCCGCCAATAGTGGCCATCCCGGTATGCCAATGGGTATGGCCGATGTTGCGACTGTCTTGTTTGATAAATTTTTGAAATTTGACCCGTCTGCACCAAATTGGGCGGATCGTGATCGCTTTATTCTGTCAGCAGGTCATGGCTCTATGCTGATTTATAGTCTGTTACATCTAACGGGTTATAAGGACATGACGTTAGAGCAAATCAAAAACTTTCGTCAACTTGGCTCTAACACGGCAGGTCATCCTGAATATGGCCACACGCCGGGTGTTGAGACAACAACAGGCCCGCTAGGCCAAGGCATTGCCAATGCTGTCGGCTTTGCACTGGCGGAGCGTCATCTAAATGCGCGCTTTGGCGATGATCTGATGGATCATTATACTTATGTGATGGCGGGTGATGGCTGTTTAATGGAAGGCCTTAGCCAAGAAGCTATCGCGCTGGCTGGACATCTAGCTTTAAACAAGCTCATTGTTTTTTGGGATGATAATAATATCACGATTGATGGCACTGTCGATATTTCTGACAGCACAGACCAGAAGAAGCGCTTTGAGGCCTCTGGCTGGAAGGTGATCAAGGTTGATGGTCACGATACGCGCAAAATCGCGAATGCTATTCGCACAGCGCAAAAATCTGATAAGCCTGTCATGATTGCTTGTAAAACAGTCATCGGGAAGGGCGCGCCTAATAAGGCAGGAACGTCCAAAGTTCATGGCGCGGCCCTCGGAGATGAGGAAATCGCCGCCGCGCGCACGGCGATGAACTGGCCAAGCACAATCGATTTTGAAATTCCAGAGGACATCTACAAGGCTTGGAAACGCTCTGGCCGCCGAGGCCGTAAGCAGCACCGCGAATGGAAAACGCGATTAAGCGACAGCCAAACTGAGGGCGAGTTTAACCGCGTCTTGTCAGGAGAGCTGGGCAAAGGCTGGAAACAAGCCATGCAAGATTATAAGGATAAACTTGCCGCTGACCAACCCTCACTGGCCACACGGGTTAGCTCTAAAAATGCGCTGACCGTTCTGACCGCCAATATAGATACAATGATTGCAGGCTCTGCTGATCTGGAAGGGTCTAATAAGACTAAAACGGCCTCAACTGTGCCAGACATTACGGCTGGAAATTATGCGGGCCGTTACATTAATTACGGTATTCGTGAGCATGGCATGGCCGCAGCAATGAATGGCATGGCGCTGCATGGGGGTGTCTTGCCATATTCAGGCACATTCCTTGTCTTTGCAGATTATTGCCGTCCGTCTATTCGCTTGGCTGCGCTGATGAACACACAGGTCATTCACGTTATGACTCATGATTCCATTGGCGTGGGTGAGGACGGGCCGACCCATCAACCTGTTGAACATGTGGCGAGTTTGCGCGCTATTCCTAATGCTCATATTTACCGCCCTGCTGACGCGATGGAAACAGCAGAGGTCTGGGAGCTTGCGGTGCAACGCACATCAGGGCCATCCATATTAGCGCTCACGCGGCAGGGCCTTCCCGCGCTGCGCGATGACGCCCGTAAGAATATGTGTGCGCGCGGCGGTTATGTGCTGCGAGCTGGGAAGGGCGCTGATCAAGTCGTTCTTATTGCATCAGGGTCTGAGGTTCATTTAGCAGTTGAAGCGGCAGACAGCCTTGAAGCTGAGGGGATTTCGGCGCGCGTCGTATCTATGCCATGCCTTGACCTGTTCCTTGAGCAAGATGAGGCCTATATTCGCTCTGTTCTTGGTAAAGATTTACCAAAAGTGGCCGTTGAAGCTGGCATTCGCCAAGGATGGGACGCCTTGATTGGGCGCACAGGCGGCTTTGTAGGCATGAATAGCTTCGGAGCTTCTGCGCCGGGCGGTGATTTGTTTAAGCATTTTGGCATAACTACCCAAGCTGTGATTGACGCGGCCAAAGCGCAACTGGCTTAAGTGATATGATCCGTCCTTTCACAGATGAGATTTTGATGGGCGGACAAATTAGCTCTGCTGATCTTGAGGATTTAAAGGCGCGCGGTGTTAAGTCTATTATCAATAACCGCCCTGATGGTGAGGCCCCAGGGCAACCCAGCGGCGCGGCGCTAGGTGAAGCTGCAAAACAGGCAGGGCTATCCTATGCTTATATCCCAATGCACGGCCTTGATATGGACTCCATTCTGGCCAGTGTTGAGGCTTATGAGGAGCTGCCCAAACCACTCGTCGCCTTTTGCGCCAGCGGAACGCGCAGTGCCATGCTGTGGTGTTTTGCCCATATTAACGAATTAGGGATAGAATCGGTTTTGGATATCTCTCTTAAAGCAGGGTATGACCTGCATCACATGCGTCCAGCTTTACAAAGCTATAAGGATCAATATTGTTGATCTTAAGCTAGGAAGCAGGGCCTCAAAACATTAAATATTGTAGCCCTAATGAGCTCTCAAGCCAGTAAAGATAAGTCCTTAGATGACTCTGATGATGCTACTGAGCAATCTGGGTTGGATCGTGCTGGATTGGCGCGTGCTGGATTAGAGCATGAATGGAACTGGCTCTCTGGCTATAATCACAGCCTATTGACCCAAGATGCTTTGGCGGCCTTAATTGTCACCGTTTTACTTGTGCCCCAAGCCTTAGCCTATGCCTTGCTCGCGGGGCTGCCCGCGCAAGTGGGCATTTATGCCTCTATTGTGCCTTTAGCCATATATGCTGTTGTTGGCTCATCGCGGCATTTATCGGTTGGCCCTACGGCAGTCATCTCACTTATGACAGCCGTGACAATCAGCGCTTTTCCAGAAGGCGAGCGCCTATTTATGGCGGCCTTGCTCGCCTTTATGTCAGGCGGCCTTCTTCTATTACTTGGCTTTTTACGGGCAGGGTTCATTATGAGCTTTGTGCCACGCCCCGTCGTTAATGCCTATGTTACAGGCGCGGCAATATTGATTATTTTCAGTCAGTTACGCCATGTTCTTGGTGTAAATGGCGGCGGAACCACAGTGCTTGAGCTGGCCAGCGGCCTTCTCAGCTCCACAGATCCAATCAATAAGGCCACGCTTCTTATGGGCGGGGCTACAATATTCTTGCTTTGGCTTATGCGTAAATATTTGGCCTTTGGGTTATACAAATTAGGCCTCAAGCCTAAGCCCGCCCGTCTGTTATCGCGTTTTGGCTCTTTGCTGGCTGTTATTGTAACGACGGTTTTAGCGGCAAAATTATCGCTCTTTGAAAATTACGGCGTACAGGTGGTCGGCGACATTCCAATGGGCCTTGCTAAATTCACCCCCATGATCGCGCCATGGTCTGCCTATGAGCAATTATTTTTAGCGTCTGTGACAATTTCCTTGGTTGGTTTTATCGACAGCATGTCGACGGCGCAAACATTGGCCGCGCGTTCGCGAACACATATTGATGCAAATCGGGAAATGAGGGCGCTCGGCGCGTCAAATATCGTATCGGGTTTTTGCGGCGGATATCCCATTAATGGCAGCATGTCGCGCTCTGCGGTTAATTTCAGTGCAGGCGCAAAAACGCCACTTGCGAGCTTACTCGCGGCGATATTGATGACGATCACAGCGCTTTTTCTCACTCCGCTTTTATACCATTTACCGCTCGTGACATTGGCGGCCTTGATTATTGTAGCCTGTTTCAGCCTGTTCGATTTTCGTCATTTATGGCGCACCTATACCTATAGCGCGGCAGATGGCTTGACCGCCTTTGCGACTTTTTTATGCGTGTTGGTTTTTGGAGTGGAGATTGGCGTGCTTGTCGGGGTGTGCCTGTCTATGGCCTTGCATATTCGCGAAAGCCTCACGCCTCACACAGCTCTTGTGGGCCGGTTCCCTGGCACAGAGCATTACCGAGATGCCGAGCGTTTTGACGTTGAAACAAGCGATGTTGTCAAAACTTTGCGAATTGATGAGAGCTTATATTATGCCAATGCTAGGTTTTTAGAGGATAAAGTCGCGCAAATACTCGCCGATAGCCCGCAAATGAAACATTTGATTCTCATGTGTCCTGCGGTGAATCGTATTGATGCCAGCGCTCTTAACAGCCTATTGTCGATTAATAAAAATCTCGACATGGCAGGTGTGCAGCTCCACCTGTCAGAACTGCATAGCGTGGTAGCAGACCGCCTAGGCCGCTCAACATTTTTTGAAAAGCTGACAGGTGATGTTTATTTTACCCAGCATGACGCCATACAGGCTTTGGCTCCTGAGCCTGATTGGGGGCTTTATGATGATCATATTGATATTCATTAATCAATATTTGACGTCACATTTGGATTTGATCCTGCCTCCCATAAAATAGGGCTTAAAATAAGACTTTGTTTTTTCTCCTAAATTGCGTATCCTGACTGAGAATAGGCCTTGAGGCGCTAATTAAGGCGACCGGCCAGAAAGTAGAGCGCATATGCCGGACGATACACCGTCCGCCAAGCCATCCCATAATGGGGAGGGTAGCCCAGTGGCTAAGCCTCACCGCAGATCGCGTAACCGATCAAAAACGGGGCGTCCCAATATTTTTGGCGCCGTGGATCTTGGCACAAATAATTGCCGCCTTTTGGTGGCCAAAGCACATGCAAATGGCTTTCAGGTTATAGATAGTTATAGCCGTGTTGTGCGCCTAGGCGCTGGCCTGTCCTCAACAGGCATGTTGTCACAAAAATCTATGGATGCTGCCGTCGCAGCTATTGGTGTTTGCGCGTCAAAAATGAAAAATAAAGGCGTGCGCCGTTGGCGCTGTATTGCGACGCAAGCCTGCCGCCAAGCGGGAAATGGCGAAGAATTTATGCGCCGCGTCAAGCAAGAGACGGGTTTGTCCTTTGAGATTATTTCTCCGCGCGTAGAGAGCCGCCTTGCTGTCATGGGCTGTATAGGGCTGGCCGATCTGGAAAAAGATGTTGTTCTCGTCGTTGATATTGGCGGCGGCTCATCTGAATTATCATGGGTTGATGCACGTAAATTACGCGATTCTCAAGATGCTGGCCGCATTCATCGCCCGCCAATTAGCGCATGGGCATCGCTGCCTGTGGGCGTTGTGACCTTAAGCGAGCTTGTGCCTGATAAGGGCAATAGTCCCGCAGCTTTGCTAGAGCGGTTTGAGGAGATGAAAGACAATGTGCGCCGCCTCATTGACAAAGCTGGGTGCCAGACGCGCTTTACAAATGCCTTTAAGGAAGGGCGGGGTCATATTATTGGCACGTCTGGAACGATTACGAGTTTGACGAGTGTTCATTTGAAGCTCCCTTATTATCAGCGTGACAAGGTCGATGGTATTTGGGTGGACACAGCAGATATTGTGGCCATGTCACGGCGTATGGCCCTGTCTACATTGGAGGAGCGCGCTGCAGAGCCGTGTATTGGCACGGATCGGGCGGGGCTTTTGGTGGCGGGCTGCGCGATCATGGATGTGCTATGTACTATGTGGCCGTCTCAGCGCATTCGTGTTGCAGATCGCGGTCTGCGTGAGGGCATGTTAATTGGCCTAATGGATCAATCGCGCCGAGGCCCAAAGCCGGGTCACAGGCCGAAAAATTCAGCGTCAACACGCACGGCCCAAACAACAAGACCTGCCAATAGCGAAACAGCTAACCAAACAGCTGGCGAAACGGATAGCGGGGCAGGGCTTAGCCATGACACAGCAAAATAAAACGGGGCAAAATAAAACGAGGCAAGATAAAACGAGGCAAAATAAATCTACTCAAAACAAATCTGGGCAAAGTAAGAAAGATGGCCGGAAATCAGATAAGCGCCGCACTAAGAGCCAAGATGATAAACATGCGCCAAATGAGAGCCGTCGGGGCCGTGTAAGCGAGAAAAGCACCAAGGGTAATGAGGTGCGCATGATGGATCAGCGCGTTAAATCTGCCCGTGGGCGCAAGTTAAGCTCCACTCTTTGGCTGCGCCGTCAACTCAATGATCCTTATGTGGCGAAAGCCAAGGCGCAAGGTTACCGCTCGCGCGCAGCCTTCAAATTGATTGAGCTGGACGATAAATTTAAACTCATTAAGCCTGACGCTTTAATCTGCGACCTTGGCGCTGCGCCGGGTGGCTGGACACAAATTGCAATCCATAGAGGCGCTGCGCGCGTTGTCGGAATTGACCTAATTTTCGTTGAGCCCATTGGCGGGCTAGATTTTGTGCAAAAAGACTTCATGGATGAAGATGCCCCTGACGTCATTACAGGCATGCTTGGCGGCGCGCCAGATTTAGTCATGTCTGATCTGGCGGCCAACACGACGGGTCACCGTAAAACCGATCATATGCGCACTGTTGCCTTGGTCGAAGCCGCGGCTGATTTCGCGATGAATAGCTTGCGCCCTGGAGGACATTTCGTCACCAAAGTTTTTCAAGGTGGAGCGGAGGGCGAATTGCTCGCCGTGCTGAAAAAACGCTTTAAGACAGTCAAGCATGCCAAGCCGCAAAGCTCGCGCGCGGGCAGCCCAGAAATGTATTTGGTGGCTCTGGGCTTTAAGGGCTAATGCTAATGCTTTTTCAAGTTACATTGCCTTTTTAAACTGACTGTCTATGATTAAATTAAAATAGACGAACAAGACGGAATAACATTATGATGTTTTCAAAAACTTCACTTTCAACGGCGCTCACTTTGACGGCGTCTGCCTTGATATTATCAGCATGTGCCACGACAACAGGCGGCAGCGCATTTGACACAAATATAGCCGCTGCTGGGCCAGTTCCCGCCAGTAAGTTCGATATGTCCAATTGGTATATTACAGCACCGACGGACACAAATCGTGACGGAAAAGTCGACAATATCTCAGTTACCGATCTTCAAAACTATTCGCACAAAAACTATTTTTATCTCGATGATGCGGGCCGCATGGTTTTTGCATCACCCAACAAGGCTCTAACGACGGCTAAT
>JALZUP010000301.1 GCA_023301505.1 Robiginitomaculum sp. | reverse complement strand
AAGTATTCTGGTATCATATTAAAGACTTTGGTTCTCTCCATGTCATATGTTTCAGCATAAATCTTCCCTTTCCCATACCATTTATATTTCATGCGATCAACATAGAATACTAATATGCGGTTGTCCAGCTTAATTTTCTATTATAACAACCAGTTGTAATCATACGGTGTTCACCATTCTATTGCAACCTGATCCTTAAATTTACTATTCATTAACAGATCATGTGTAACACCACCCTCGTTGCAAAATATCTTACCTCCAACATGTTCCAGCGCACCCAATGATGTGAAGCTGGTGAAACGTAAAATCAAATTACTACCAACAGTCTTAAGTTTGTCTAGTGAGGTGATTTTCGATCTACTCAAGTCTAAGCTACCACCCACATTTTCTAAATCCCCTAGTGATGTCGCCATTGACTCATTTAAACAAATACTATAATCACTAGTCTTAATGTTACTCAGTGTGGTAATACTGGATTTATATAAATCCAACCTATCTTCATAATGAGTCCGACCGCCAATGTAATCATCATAGTATTCTTGTGATATACTTCTACTGATGTGATTTTTTCTTCCATCATCCCTTGACTTAACAATAACACGTCCGTTCTTATACCATGTATATTCCGCACATTTATATATCATATTATTAATATTATGGTTGATTTGTTGTTTGTCAAGCTTATATAACCCTATACCGAAATCATCTACATTTCAATGCCATATTGTTCATCTAGTTTACCCAAGTGTTCCAAATTTCTAAGAGATCGGTGAACACTCCAACTTAAATTTGAAATTGAAACTGGACTTCTGAGAAGGTATTGATGTGGTATGTATGGAGTGGTATGTATTTTGTTTTTAAACTCACTGTCCATGAGTAATTTATGTGTATATCCTCCCATAACACAGTATACTTTACCGCCCACACTTTCTAACTTACCTAGAGATACAACCATAGTGTTGTTCCCGAATTGCAACCAACCACTCACGGACTTTAAATTCCCCAGAGATGTGATATTAGGGGAATGGATGAACAAATTTCCTTCATAGTGCTCATGTATGGCAATATAATCATCAAAATATTGCTGTGTTAAGTCAGAATAAAATGTCTTATCTTGGAATGTCTTATCCCCACTTTCCCATGTCCCAGCCACCACATCGTTATTTTCAAACCACACATATGTTCTATGGTTTCCTGATTTATCGCTCATAATACTTAATTTAGTTCCAATTATTTAATTTGTCAAGGTAATACCAAATATATGTCATATTGTTTAAGGGCTTATGTATAAGAGTGTTGTGTTAATCTTACCTTTAAACTTACTATCCATCAGTAGTTCGTGTGTTGAACTCCCTTCGGTGCAATGAATTAACTCACCCACATATTCCAATTTACCCAGTGAAGTGAGATTTGTGTCAATTAAGTCAAGGGTTCCACCCACTGTTTTCAAACTACCTAGTGATTTGATTTGGGTTGAACCCATATATAACCCCGCTTTAACATGACACAAGGAATCTAAAGACACTACATTAGAATTGTAGATGTCGAGTGTTCCACCCACTTCAACCAAATTGTCCAATTGGGTGACATTGGATCTATGTAGATATAAATCACAACCAACTCTCCTAAGATTGCCTAGTGATGATACATTGGTTCGCCTTAAATCCAAATATCCACCAACAGTTTCCAAAGAACCTAAATTATTCACTTTAGAACCATTGAGAAACAATGAACCGTCATAATGTTTGTGTGGGGAAATGTACCCATCGAAGTATTCTTTCGAGATTGACCAAAGTTCAGCTCTATTCATGTCATGAGATTTGACGATCTCTCTATTATCCTTGTACCAAGTGTAGCTCATAGGTCATATGATTGCAATGATTTCGCAATCTCATCCAACTTTTCAACGAACCCAACTCTATCATCAGTGTATTTTGGAATATCCACTTGAGTTGGAATTGCACGGTATTTGTTTAAAATGTGGTCAGTCTTTCTGACACCCCATAATATGTTGAGGTATTTTCTAACATCACCACCAGCTATGGCATCCAGTGCAAGGATGCCCACCGCATCATCTACATGAATTTGAGTCAACCCACCTCTATCTGGAATTCCATACACAGGCATAACCACATCACCCAAACTTTCGAATGTATAATCAATAAACTCATTTTCATTAAATCTGATAAATATGAGGGGTAATTTTAGAAGTGAGCTAGGTGTGGTTGGTAATTTTCTGTTCTTCATAATTTTACTCTACACAGAACTCATTTATTGTCAAGGGTAATTCTGGTAAATTCAATTCCCCCAACATCTTCTCAGTTGGTTCATTCAATCTATCCAACTCATCAGCAATAAGTCTTAGACTATGAGATGTCAGAAAAAAGTCCGTTCTTAATTGAGAATAATAGAAGAACCCATCAACATCACGGATGATCTCACGATTGTATATCAACTCATTAAGCCACCATCTTTCGCTCTCGGTTATTTCGTTTTTAATGTTTGTCATACCCGTTATTACCTCCATATAAAATTAAAAGCAAGTAAAATAAATAGATTCATGCACACCAGAGACATGCTGGTATTTTAGGTATATATGAGGTTTATACCAAAAGTGGTATGAGTGTGCATTTTTAATGAGAAACCACCATATACACCCCAAAGAATAGAAACTAGGTGTATATGGTGGTAGTATTGTGCGGTAAATGTTACTTAGGGTGATTAAGTGTGTTTGCTTTCGAAATATTTGATTGTGGTTTGCCAATCTGGGAACACATCACTTCCAAAATGAATGAGTTTGCCTTCGAAATGTTCTTGACCACGCCCCTCACGGCAATCATCAATTAGGTAATCTCCTTTTAGTAGAGACTTATTAGGAGAAATGATCAACCGATTGACGTATTCCATTCCCAAATATTTTTCAACCCATACACGTTTTTCAGTATAACATAGTGGATTTAAAACTGAGGGGGCTGTTAAAATATATGGGTCGTATGATGAGTCGGTGAGGAAATATACCATGGCGTTAATCCCACCTAGGATCGGCTCCAAATTCTCGTAAAATCCATACTGTGATTGTGGATAAGACATGACAGGATTTTTGTATAACATCTCCCCCCTCCGCTTTGTGAAATCACAGAGCACATCATCCATATCTATGTAGATTGTTTTCTTCATGAGTCTAGTTGTTGTTTGCATTTCTGAATAAGGTCGTCAATTGTTTCGGCTGTTTCGATATTATATCGGTCACAAACAATATCAACATTTCCCTTCCTCCAATATCCTTCTGGACAACACACTATTAACTTGTCTGATTTAGCGTGTAGTCCTAATTCTAATAAGGATATAGGGGCTTTACTTTCTGGACTAAAATAGAATACAATGACTTTGGATCTTTCCAATGCTTCCAATTCCCACTCCACTTGTTCTCGGAATTGAAGATTATCTATATTTTGTTCCCATGAGGTATCCCATTCATCCCTTCTGGGATTTAGAACGGTATAACCATCAAGAGCCAGTGATAGTTGTTGTTGCCAGTCTTCGGTTTTACCTTGATCGATACTTCCTGCGAGAAAAACTGATTGGCTGAGGTCAGTTCCAAAAATAGGTGTTGGTGGTTTAATTGTCATATTATTTGCTTATCGGTCTGGTGAAAACATAGAATTCTTTGTTTGTGTCTATTGTTTTGACCCATAAATCCATGGTATACCACCTCCATATAGAGGTCGGTTTCTTATTTTCGATTTCATAACTGCTCATTAGACATAATTCCGCATCTTCAAACTTATCCACCAATTCATAAAAATTGATTCTTCCCTCGAATTTAACATAATCGGGTTCCATGTTCATAGCTATACTATATAATCTATTATTGCGAGAATCTTCTGCTTTATTTTCAATCCATTTATCTGCTTTATATAAGACGATAGCCAAAATTAATGAAATCAATATAGAGAATACCACAATCCCTAAAATTTCAAATTCAAACTCATGTTTTTTGTTGAAAATGGTGATTTTTGACTTTAGTTC
>JALZUP010000300.1 GCA_023301505.1 Robiginitomaculum sp. | reverse complement strand
CGAACTTACTGCGGATAGTTCCTTCTTG
This sequence comes from Robiginitomaculum sp., assembly GCA_023301505.1. GTDB lineage: Bacteria > Pseudomonadota > Alphaproteobacteria > Caulobacterales > Maricaulaceae > Robiginitomaculum. The sequence goes on along the minus strand of JALZUP010000300.1, from coordinate 2,497 downwards.
CCCTCCTAATTGGTATTTTCAGAACTCATCGTTCTGCCAATCATCGACCGCGCTTCGTCAATAGTCGGCCTTGTACGGGTCAGTCTTGATACAATCGGACCGATTTACGAATAAGCATTATCAGATGAACAGCATTTTTAAGGTCGTTACTATTTTAGGCGCGTTTGGCCCCATCGCCGCGGCAACCGGACAAACTCCCACTGACCGCTACGACGGTCTTTGGGAACTTGTCGGCAATTCAGAGGCGTATGCGCTCAATGACGGAGCGATTTCATGCCCTCCTGCCAAAGGGATGCGAGCTCAGCCCATGGTTGTAGAGGAATCTGTAATTCGAAACGCGTTTTCTGAAGTACCTGTACAAATTAATACCGATGGCAAGTTTCAGTTCAGCACGCCATCAAGAATAGCGCGTGTAATGGGAGAGTTTACGTCAGTCAAATCGGGCAAGGTTGACATGATGTTTAGCTATACGATCTTTCGCAGTACCGGTCCTGGCTGCCGTCTATCGTTCGAATTGAAACGCCCCGTGCAGCAAGAGCCGAAAACAAACCCTTTTCCAGAAAGGAAAATAACTAGCGTTGCTGACGCTGTTGAAATGATACATGAAAAGAGTCGTTCTAAACATAACGTGGTAATCATTAAGAAGAACCAGTCAAGCCGTGTTGTCACTCTAGATTTGCAACCGGGTATTTGTGAAAATAAAATAGGAGCATACGCCATAGGGCCAAAACCGAAACACGGTACAGTCGCAATCAACCTACTTAACTCAGACCTCTGCACTTTTGAAGTGGTTTACACACCAATAAAAGATTTCAAAGGCGCGGACCAGGTAGGCGTCATGCAAAGGACGGAGAGAGGCAGTCCCTTGCGGGGAATTCTGCCATACACACTTCATGTTGAATGAAACTATAGATTGGAGTTGGTCATTAGAGAGCGATGCATGCTGCAGGGAATCGATATCAGGTAAATCGGAACCGAATTTTCCATCGCATCCGACAGAGGAGTGTTCGACTCAAGGCTTTGTTTAAAAATCTCCGCTATATAATCTTCTCCATGAGATTGTATTTGAGGGTTTGGCCGCGTACTTCTGCAACCTTTTCTTTAACGAAACGAAAACCTAGATGTTCATAGAAAGGACGTGCAGTGATACTTACTTCTGAATAGTATCGATGTATTCCGCGAGATTCTCCCACTTCAAACACATGATTCATCAGTACCCTTCCAACTCCTTTCCCCTGAAACTCATGATGGCAGAAGAAGTGATCTATTAGCCCATCGCTTTGCAAGTCTGTGTAGCCAACGACTACCCCATCAATTTCTGCGACGAACGGAGACAACCCGTTCATACGCTTTATCCAGGTTTCCGAATCCATTGAATCGCACGCCCATGCTTCGACTTCAGACTGAGAATAGTCACGACGGTTGATTTTACGAATTGTATTGAAAAATAAAACCCACAATACGTCAGCGTCTGATTCGGTGTAGTCTCGAATTACAATCATTATTAACCTATCTGATACAGCTAACGTCGACTGCCTATGGACGATTTTTTCCGTGTCGGTCGACTATAACGAGGAGCCGATGCTTTTACTCATGTAGATATATCTTACAACACGGACTAAGGACAGGAAAGTGCCCTTTGCGGTCTTTCGCTGCCTTTGTATCGATCAGGCTGTTGTTGCTAGATCTATTCTATAGCGGACATTCACACTGACGAATAACAACTGTAGTAGCGGGGAGCGTCGACTACCGGTAACAACTGTTGTGTTAAAAGATTCTAGTAGGCTGCCCCTGATTCAGTGTAGCCGAATCTACTTTTCCAACCAAAAAAACAATGGACAACATATGTTGCCCATTGATTCAGTAACCTGCTGTCGCAGTTAATCTGTACGTGTAGGTAATAGCTACCGGGCAGAACCCGGATTTACCCAGGTTGGCGCAGCCCAACTGCATACATTTAGGGCATGATTGAGGACGCCATCACTGGGAAAGAGATTGAATTCGCTCCAGTCGAATCAGAGTAATTTAGGTAGACTGATATAAGGCCGCTGGAACGCGGTAGAATCCGGCCGATCATTCTAAAAATTACCGCTTTCTAAGTATTACTGTGTTCGTATGTAAATTTCCCCCATCCATACAATTGTATTATTCGTTGTGTCTATTGGCACTTCAAAGCTCGTATTGCCCAGTGTAACCATCATTGAGCTTGTATCTAAGAACTCATCGTTACCATTTTCAACTAAGCCTGAATAAGACCAGTTCAATGTTCCGCTGTCGACATCTATAGTGAATCGCGCTATCACTAGACCATTTTCACCCATGCCCGCATCACCTTCGCTCTCAGATAAATATTCTGACCCGTCAAGATATTCGAGCAAATCAGCTTGATCTGAAATATCAGCCGTGTCCGTAGTTACCGGTGCAACTGACATCGCTGTATCGCTTGAGTCACACTATCCCTCTGGAGGTGTTCGCACTTTATCTATAAATTGCCTAA
>JALZUP010000299.1 GCA_023301505.1 Robiginitomaculum sp. | reverse complement strand
GCACAATTTTATGACCAATTCTAACGTTGACCAGTTACCTAAAACCACTGTTTGCAAATATGCTGACCTTGCAGACAGTGATTATCAAACCGCCATTAATCCGGTGGCAGAAACCGAAAGTGACATTAAATACATGTGCGCGTTCGCAGACGATCAGTTGACTACTGAGACTATGAATTTTGCACACCTGGCAAGGCTTGCAATGGCAGGACTAAAGGCTGAAAAAGCTGAAAAGAAGCGGATTATCGAGGCGACTAGTTTTGATGGTGTTATGTTGAACATTATCATGGTGTTCAACGGCATGGAGAGAACCACAGAAATATCGTTGTCGGCGGCAGATGCCATCTATTTATACGAGAGCGGGTATAAGACCGATATTAGAGATGGAGAATGTATTTCGATTACCATGCAGGCCCCCGCTTGCCAATCGCTCTTAGTCCGTTAGCTGTTTCATTCCCCACTTTCCATTTCGGCGAGTGGGGTATTAGCGGTGTAGCCGGTCCCGCGACAAGATCGGCATCCAATCAATCAACGCCCGTAGGGCTGTGATAACAACACATACGGAAAAAGCAAATGGATTCATCCATAACAATAGTTCAGGATCATGCCAATGACCGTTGGATCTCACACATGATCGGTGAAGACGCTCATCCGTTCGATACATTGTATACAGCGCTGCAGGCCCTGAGCGACTACATAGTTCATGAGCCCGATATCGAGGACGTGGAGGTGACTATCGTTGCAAATCCATCAATAGGACAATTGGCAGTTATAATTCAAGCATTGATATGAAGAACTACAAACGCAGGTATGGCACTGGATCTAGCAGAACCTATAAGGCTGGAAATAATGTGTCTGATGTTAATAGGTTTCAGGAAGATCAACCAACCTAAGCCCCATGATTTGTATGGGGTATTGATGATATACTAAGGTTTGTATTTAGGGCGTTAGCCCGAAGCGGCGTTATCGAATCCGCGACAATTTCGATAGTCAGTAGGGGTTTAATTACTCAATATGAATACTAATACCGCACCATGTGAGAGAGTTAAGGCGCGTAGCACGATGGCTACTGTTGCGATACTAAAGGCCGATAATTGCGATTTTGAATTTTACCCGACGACCGATGAAATTATATCTGTTATCAAAAATGATATAGATAACTGTGAGTCGTTCAGTCATCAATCACCGTCTATTTTAGACTGTGGTGGGGGAGATGGCCGAGTTCTAAAAGCGTTGACTAAGGGTAAGCGATATTGCATCGAAAAGGCTAAACCATTGCTTGCTATGTTAGATAATTCTATCTTTGTTGTGGGCACTGATTTTGATTCTCAAACATTGATCGATAAAAATGTTTCGATAATCGTATCGAACCCACCGTACTTAGTTTACGAACGTTGGAGTACCAAGATCATCACTGAGGCTAACGCCAGGTATGTATACCTTGTTATCCCGAAACGCTGGAGCAAAAGCCGGATGATATCTGAAGCCATCGAATCAAGAAATGCTGACGTTGAGGTGTTAGGGGATTTCGATTTTTCTGATGCGGAACGCAAGGCGCGGGTAAATGTACAGGTCGTTAAAGTAACTTATGGTTATTCGAGAGATAGCGATGCTTTTTCTATTTGGTTTAATGAGCACTTTAAACTCCAGATTTCTAACACATCGCCATCACATTATGCCTCTGAATTGTCCAAGGCAAATGGCCTGAATGATCGCGTAGAGGCTGAAATGGTGGAGGGGGGTAATCTGGTTGAAACGCTGGAGCGACTTTATCAGAATGAAATGAATAATTTGATGAGCACTTATCTGAAAGTAGCGGATATACCAGCGGAGTTACTAAACGAGTTGGAGGTAAATATAGAAGGGCTTAAAGAGGCGTTAATGCTCAAAATAAATAGTCTAAAGGATCGATACTGGCGGGAGCTATTCAATAATTTTACTAAAATTACTGCTCTGCTTACTTGTGCAAGTCGTGATCGTCTATTGAAGACTTTAACTGATAATACTCACGTTGATTTTACGGTTGAAAATTGTTCTGCCGTCATCGGGTGGGTGATAAAAAATGCCAGTTCCTATTACGAGTCTCAGTTAACCACGACCTACGAGCGTATGATATCGAACGTCAATATTATAAACTACGTCTCTAATCAACGTACGTGGGAGAAAAATGAATGGCGCTACAGTCGAAAGCCAGCTGATTTAGAAAGATACTCATTAGAGCTACGATGCATAGTTGAAATGGGTGGGATTTCGAGAGATTGGAAGGGCGTGGTATCGTTAGAAAGATACGGGGCTGATTTCCTTGATGATCTAGTGTCTGTTGCTGGTACGTTGGGATACAACATAGATGAGACGATCCCCTCTGCAAGACTTGATTGGAATGCCAGCAATAAGCACGTCTATTATTATCGTGAATCTGATGGGACTGACAAAACGTTGTTTGATGTGAAGGCGTATTTTAATGGCAACATCCATGTTCGTTTTAGTCCTCATTTTATTCTAAAGTTCAACACGGAGCATGGTCGTCTATCGGGTTGGCTGAGGTCGAAGAAGGAGGCCGTAGACGAGCTATCTAATACAGGTGTCTCTGTCGATGTGGGAGTCATAGAAAAGGCGTTTGGCAGCACCTTACAAATCAATTCTATGGATTATCTTAGGTTAAACTAAAGTATCCGCTAATCTGGCTGGCGCGTGAGCACCAGCCAGGTTTTGAAGCAATAATAGGGACAACACAGATTTTTATGAATGACATTGTAGTGGGCGTTGATTTAGAGCAACGTATCAGGGAGCGTGATCGGCTCGTGGAGCTGCTTACAGCGGCCACAATCGCTATTGAGGAGGCTCACCAGCTTGGATACACATTGGCTACTAAGGATGTGGGGTATGGAACGCTTAGGTTGGAGAGGATGGTTCGTCAGGTTGATAGAGATATGTGGTTACAGAGTTTAGATGATACTGGTCTATCGAATTTAATGAGTTCAGCCATTAAAAAGAACGTGCGGAAGTTATTGTTTAAAGATGTCCCGGAGTTTACTGCCGATAATATCGTTGCGTCGTATCGCGACTTTGGTGCGCGTATTGATTCAATTGAGAATCAAGGGTTGTTGGATTTCTTTCAAAGTATGTCGTGGTGTCATTCGACAAATTCTCCTGTGAAAATTAGTAGAAAGGTTATTGTGCGTGGCTGTTTTCACAAATTGTGTGGTACGAATGCTCTTTCGATGGAAAGGGATACGGTTGATTTACTGAATGATTTAGAGCGTGTCGTTTTACGATTGTTAGATACATCAGTTCGAGCGGCGGGTTTGACGCTAGGAAATACGGTTTATCAGCATTTTATGGCTACTAATGAGGCTTACGAAGATAATAATTATCGTATTCAAGGCTTTATGGTTGGAACTATGCACATATTTTTTAAACGACCGGAATTTGTTGATATGTTAAATGCTAAGATTGCGAGAATCAGTGGGGCTGTTCTGGTGGACGAAAAGCATAGAAAATACACTGGTCTTTGAGCTCTATAACGTCTTATTTACTAATTTTCTTAGAGGATGTATTTATGAATGTTGATGTTGGTACTTACTTATTTTTACTGCTTGGAGGAATAGTCTGTCTGGGGCTGTTGTGGCGGGTGTATTGTTATCTTAATAATGACGAGACGATAAAGAAGGACAATGATAGCGATATTTTTAGTGATAGCGATAATACGTGATGGCGTTGGCCGGTCGCCTTCGGGTTCGCTAGACGCTCAATTCTGCTGCGCTACATCAATCAAGATTGCCCTGCATCTTACTAACGCTGATGTTGTCCCAACATTATAATAAACAGCATAACGGCAAACAAAAACCGGATTTCG
>JALZUP010000298.1 GCA_023301505.1 Robiginitomaculum sp. | reverse complement strand
GGATCTAAGAGTCGATCAAGTGATGATCGGCTGGTATTCATACGCTTGGCGAACTCGACCTTTGACAGGCCCTGTTCTTCCATCAGCAGCTTGATCTGATAAACCAACACTCGTTTAATTGCGGTATTGTGGCAATCCTCATAGATCCCCTCTTCTTGTAAGAAGTCATCCAAAGAGCTGCCAATATTTTCTGTTTTAGCCATGCTATTAGCCATTGTATTTTCGGTCCATTAGGTACCTTTCGCAGTTCCGCTGCGTCGGAAGCGTTCCTAAGATCGCATTCGCTCAAATGCTAAATCGATATCACTCTTAGGTGTTGTTTGTGTCTTCTTAATAAAACCATGTAGGAGAATCAAAAATTCCTCATGGGTGTAGAACAGCACACGGGCAATATTTTTGCCTGGCAGTGAAGTTCGGACTTCCCAAAGCCCATCCCGAATATTACGGCATGTTGGCATTCCAATCGGCCAGCCGTATTCGACTGTTTTCAGGTCACGACCAATTGCACGGCGATATGGCTCAGGGAGATCTTTCAACCATTCCCGCACAGGCTCTCTGCCGTTAGCGTTCGCATAGAATCGTACCTGTAATTGTTTGTCTATAACTATGACTCAGTACCTATTTTGGTACATTTTATCATGAATGCAAGTCCGTCGTTTCAAAGTATTCCGCAATACATTGGAGGGAAAATCAACCATAAAAAACTGGGAATACTGTCGCTTATCTGACCGTCTATCACATTGCTCGGATATCATACTATCCAATGATACGTATTTTAATTGACCATATTGCCTTGCCCGCCCAAAATCATGCTGGGATATTTCCTAACGGACTACTATCTGATATGGCTTTTTGTATTTTGAGAATCATTCTCAATTAAAAGCCAATTACCCACAGCGTAGGGTGTGTTGGGTGGTGTTGTCGGAGTTGGAGCATGCACAACAACTCGCAAGGTCACGCCGATCCGAAATCTACCCACCATGTCTATAATTTTATCTCTGTTCAACCGCCTGCGCCCTCACCAGAAAGCGATTGCCGAAGTTCTGGGTGTGACCCAACAAACCGTCTTTAATAACTCACAGCCCTACTACACAACCCACAGACCACTTCAATTACCCACAAATGTGGGTACCCCTATTTGTGGAAAACCCCAGCGCTCTTTTCAAGCTCTGCAGTCCGGCGCTCAATAAATTTCACCACCTCATCAGTCATCTTGCGCTCAGTGGCACTGCATGCTGTTTTAAAACGCTTATGAACACTCGCCGGCAAATCCAGGCTAAGCCTTCGTGAAGGTTCTGGCACTTCGTTCTCCACTTTGGTTTTTTGAACGCGCGGCCGTGCCGTTCTCACCGGACTTGGATTCACCGGATCTGATTTCACATCATGCCCTGCCCCACCCTGCTCAAATGCTGTGATGGCTTCAGGCGATGGCTGGTTCGGCTTCGGTGCCGAGCTGAACGTCTTCTTCGACATAGCTGATAATTTCTTTGGTTAGTTGTTTGATGTCATTGCTGGCGGGACTGGTTGGAGCCCATTCAAAAATAGTCTTCCCCATCGTCATACTCTCTGCGTAGGACACCCGTTGTTCGATGTCGGTTTTCAACACCGGAATACCAGCCTCCCCCGCCATGGTCCGGATTTCACGGCCAATCACAGTTTTCCCTATTTTGCGGGAAACCACAAACCCACATTTGAGGTTTTCTTTGATTATCTGCGCATCACGAACTTGTCTGACCGTCAGATCAGATGCCCAGGTAGAAAGCCCTGAAGGCTCGATAGGCAGCACCACAAAATCTGACGCAACAATACAGGAACGCGCGATAGTCTCCGCATGAGGGGGTCCGTCGATAATGGTGTATTCAAACTCGGTCGCTAATTTCAGCGCATCCTTGGCCATATTCTCCCGGGCTAAACTGATGACCTGAAATGGACTGTCCTCCCGGAGGCTGGCCCAGGTATTGGAAGACCCCTGCTTATCAGCATCGATCAGCAATACCTTACGGCCCTGCCCTGCGAGATAGGCGGCAACGTTAATTGATAAGGTGGTTTTACCCACCCCACCCTTCTGGTTCAGGAATGAAATAATCATGTGCCCACACTAATGAAGTTAAGTGGGTTTGTGCAATACCTGAAAGATACAAACCCGTAAATATGGTTATGTTGAAATGTTCATTAACTCAAATCAACAAACCCACATTTGTGGTTTATTACTTACCCACATTTCATGAATTACACTTTTCAGGTTATACCCATCACCACATACCTTATTACCAGCCATTGTGAATATGTGGGTAACAGGGTTTCCTTAAACCATCATTTGTGGGTAACAGTATTATGGGTTAGTACCCCGCGGTGCAGGGCCGCGGTCAGCAACGAACCACTTGACGTAACCGATAAAGGAACCGTTGGGAGAGTCGGGTTCTAACTCCCTTTTTTTCAACATTGCCCTCCATTCGTTTTCGATTAAATAGATATCCCACCCTTGAGATAATCGCTGGGCACTCTCGTAAGTTTCCGGTTTTATGTAGTGGGGCAGGGTGCTCGCATCCTTTGATTTCTTACCGTTAAAACGTTTTTTAAAATCCTTTCGAGGCCAGATATACACCGTCTCGCCAATGAGCTCGAAGGTGTAATCGGGGATGTGATCATGGTCGTCGAGGATCACCTTCATCATCCGTTTGAATTCTCTGAATGATGATTGGGAGCCGGTGCGATCGTGCAGGGTGGTCAGTTTCATCAACCATCGTTTGTTCTTGGTACCGCAGCATTTTCGAGCCAGCTCATAGAGACGCCGCTCCAGCGGCTTTCGCAAACGAAAGTAATCCCGGGAGATGGTCAGAATATCCCCCCCTTTCTCCTGTATGGCCCCAAATACCCAATCCGACAGGGTGATCTCAATTTCCTGCATACGCCCGTCTCGACCCTCTTTGATCGTCCTGGCGCTATCGATGAAGCTGAAAACGTCCCACTGCTCCTTACCCCCTGTCGTGATATTGGTCTCGATCTGAGTGCCCTGGAGTCGTTTTAACGCACCTCTGAGGAGCCTATAGCCCTCACCACTGGTTTTTCGGTTAGTGACGATCAAAAGATCAGCCGCTTTAAAGCGCATCGTCTTTTCAATCGACTGGCCTTGATTCAACGCCGCCATACACTGCGAGATACAGTAAATCAGGATATCTCTGTCATGAACGGTTGCCAGCCCGGAAGGGGAGGGCGAGACCTTCAGCCAGGTGTCTTTGTTGCGGTACTCACGGATCCCATGATCTGGCTTAGTCGACAGACTGAACAGCGGATACTCCATCGAGGCCGAATCTGATTTGGGGGCAGCATCAACAATATCGCAGACGAAAAAATCTGGCTGTGGATGTCGATCAGGCAGTAGACGGGAGATATCGCGTTTTGTCTTGAGCATTTCAACAGAGGCCAACGTCATTTCACACACACTCTATCGTCATTTCACACACAGGGCAAAATAACGTCATTTCACACACACTTGCCTGTGGATAACTGCCTGTGGATAACTCAATGCGCGAACGTCATTTCACACACACTTGAACGTCATTTCACACACACTTGAACGTCATTTCACACACACTTGTGTTTTTTTTCGCCAGCATTTATCTTTACTTTCAATAGGTTAAAAATATGCGCGAAACTCTAAACACATATATAAACACATACATAATAAAACACTAAGCAACTTATCCACAGAACTGATCAATTTCACAACTAAATTCAGATCGATAATCCTAAAATTTAAGGATACCAATTGATCTATCCGTGGTCTCATGATGGACAGCCCGTGGATTTCTCGCTTCGCGAGACCGCATGGACAGCTCGTGCACAATCGCTGAAACGATTGCACCCCACCTGCCCACACTAACCCACCGCCTGACCACAATCGACCAAGAACCACCCTGCCAACTGACAGCTGCCTGCGGCGCAACAACAACAGGGTTTTTTATAAAATATTTTAAACACAGTAGGGCAGAGGGCTCACCCAGGCAATTAGTAGGTATTTAGGCGTACGTCACTAAGGGTCAAGCAGATATCGTGGCTTACGGAGCTTCTCAGGAGCTCAAATCCCGGCGAATTTTTAGATAACCCACTTTTTCACCTTCTCGCTCGGAAGAGGTAGGAAAACCTTAGCGAAGGCCTGCAGCGCAACAGCAACAAGGTTTATATAAAAATAAAAAACAAACAGATAGGGGGGCTCACCGGACGATATTTTGTAATAACCAGTCAGAAAAAAAATAAAGACAGCCCAGCAGGGCAGGGCGCTATCGATACCGTATCACCTGTGACAATGTTCTCAGCAGTAGCGGTCGGAATTCTTCACCCAAAAAAGGCTACAGCTTCATTCACAGTCATGAAGGTGAAGACGTATTTTTCAATCACCTGGCGATTCTCATCAACAGATTAAAAACCTCTTTGAAGGCCAGTCGGTGAGGATATCTGCAAGTCCAAAGTGAAAAGGGCTTGCAAGCTGCAGAAGTCGAAACGCTGGAATCCTACGTATCAAATCAAATACCCCATAAAAAACCAGGCGAGTCGAATTCAGATCGTTGTTTTGCAGCCGCGTATGTTTCATTGCGTAACGGCCCTGCTAATCACAAAGCAGGACACTGCGCCAAATATCTACGAATTCTTGAAATAGTTTGGTTTTTGTGTTGTCTCAAAATCGGGTGTTGTAGTTTCTACAACCGTTTGCGTCGGTAGTGGTGGTGGAGTGGGTTCCATTTTGAGAAGTTGCTGTTTTACTCGGCCTAATGCATTTCGTTTGGATTCGAGCTTTTTATTAGTGTTGGTGGTTTGAGGCTCCAACGTTAACTCTCCAATAATTTTCTCGATCTCTTTTTCTTTCTCCTGCAGTTGCAAAAGCTTCTTCTCCGTCGGCGTTAACCGCTTTGGCTTTTTGTTTGACTCCAGAAACTGTTGTAACCTGGCGGGATATAACTCACCGGTTTCTTTCTGAAACTCTCCGGCGAATTTCATCAGCACTTCTTTTATTTTCTTTTCCAGGGCCAGATCGATTGATTCGATCTCAGTGCCGTCGGGTTGGATTACTAACCAACTTTGCGTGGTGTCTTTGTATTGGCTTAGGGCGGTGATTAATTCGGGATCAACATCGACAGTCAGTGGATGTTTTTCGATAACGGGTTTCGGTTTGGGTTTTTTGATTAGGGCCACAGCGGTACTCCGTTGGTTTGTTAATGATGTCGTCGCTTAACTATCCTAAACGATGAATCGTTAAAATGTTTCGTGGCTCGTAAATAAAAATGACAGCTAGGGAATCAGGCTGACTGATCTTAGCGCTATTTTATAGGGGGTTTTTGTTGCAGGCGTCACTACTGCACAGTAGTGACGCCTGCCGTATGGGCGGCATTCACTTGAATCACAGCCTTTTCTTGACATTATCATCGCGTGACAGGTAAATTTAAGTCTTAAACAATTACCTGAAATTCGTACACGGCTGCTTCAGGGTCATGTCGCTAGACATGTGGTGTACAACAAACTCAATATTCTGGCTTAACAAAGGGAAAACTTATTCTATAACGCTTGAGATAACTAAGTTTTCGGGATGAATTCCAACAGGTTTTACTGCCCGAGGCGACTACTAATAGTCTCTGATCAAACGTGTTTCACCGTGCTTTACTCTCTTTGAGGGATTTAGACTTTTCGGGTCTATCTGCACCTAACACTAACCGACTAATTTTTACCGTTTGATCCTCTCTTGTATGAATACATTTTTTGGTTCTTTGTTGAGTTAAATATTGAGCTCTGTTTCTTAAACCTGGGTCAAATTTCTAATTTGAACGGGGCAAGAAACAGATCGGATATATGGGTCGCCGAGAGGCGGCCCATATTCCTTTATTTGATTCTGGAGTTGCTTATGAAGTTGGGTCACAATTTTCATTTGATGTGCAATCGCAATCGCGAAGGCAGTCAGGCGACCCAGGCTAATCGGTTAAAATCTCTCAAACTGATCACCAAAGATCTCAAAGAAATCGGCTATAACCAGATCGATAATGCTCATAGCTTGAAACCTAAACACGTCAATGATTTAGTCTCTCATTGGAAAAAAAACGACCTCTCCAGTGGCACTATTAAAAACCGCATGGCTCATCTTCGATGGGTTGCTGAAAAAACCAATCAACCCGCTCTCATCGCTAAAGAAAACGCTTTTTACGGCATTGAAAACCGCGAATTTGTCGGTAAAGATAAATCTCTGGATTTTACCGATAAAGCCATTAATGCCATCTCTGATCCTTATGTTCAGGCTTCTGCTTTACTGCAAAAAAACTTTGGCTTACGTCGTGAAGAGGCGATGAAAATCTGTCCCGTCATCGCCGACCTGGGCAATCAGATCTTCTTGAAGGGCTCATGGTGTAAAGGCGGCAGACCTCGCTATGTTGAGATCACTACGCCTGAACAACGCACCGCTCTCGATCATGCAAAACAGATCGCCGGCAACGGTTCTCTTATTCCAGCTCATCTCATGTACGTTAATCAAATGCGTACTTTTGAAAGACAAATGAGTGGGGTAGGGTTGGGTCAGTCACATGGCGCTCGACACGAATACGCTCAACAGCGTTATTTGAAAATCACCGGTTGGCTCTGCCCGGTTAAGTCCGGTCCTTCTCGTAAAGAAATGACTACCGAACAAAAAAATATTGATGAATCTGCCAGGCTTCAAATCTCTCGTGAAATGGGCCACGAGAGAATCGGCATCACCGGTAATTATCTGGGATAACTGTCTCTGGGTAGTCATCAATGGGATACTTTATCCACCTTGCCAGTCATGCCATCTTTCGACTAGGCGCTTATCAGCGATAAACTCAATGATGTAGCGCTTTGCAAAATGACTAGCCATAC
>JALZUP010000297.1 GCA_023301505.1 Robiginitomaculum sp. | reverse complement strand
GAATGGCGTAACGACTTCCCCGCTGTCTCCAGCATAGACTCAGTGAAATTGAATTCCTCGTGAAGATGCGAGGTACCCGCGGCTAGACGGAAAGACCCCGTGCACCTTTACTACAACTTCACAGTGGCATTAGTAATGACACGTGTAGGATAGGCGGGAGACTTTGAAGCATTGTCGCCAGATAGTGTGGAGTCATCCTTGAAATACCGCCCTTATCCTTATTGATGTCTAACCGCGACCCTTGAATCAGGGTCCGGGACATTGTGTGGTGGGTAGTTTGACTGGGGCGGTCGCCTCCCAAAGAGTAACGGAGGCGCGCGAAGGTAGGCTCAGTCCGGTCGGAAATCGGACGTTGAGTGCAATGGCATAAGCCTGCCTGACTGCGAGAGTGACAATTCGAGCAGAGACGAAAGTCGGTCATAGTGATCCGGTGGTCCCGCATGGAAGGGCCATCGCTCAACGGATAAAAGGTACGCCGGGGATAACAGGCTGATGACGCCCAAGAGCTCATATCGACGGCGTTGTTTGGCACCTCGATGTCGGCTCATCGCATCCTGGGGCTGTAGACGGTCCCAAGGGTTTGGCTGTTCGCCAATTAAAGCGGTACGTGAGCTGGGTTTAGAACGTCGTGAGACAGTTCGGTCCCTATCTACCGTGGGAGTAGGAGTTTTGACAGGATCTGCCCTTAGTACGAGAGGACCGGGGTGGACATTCCTCTGGTGGAGCTGTTGTCGCGCCAGCGGCATTGCAGCGTAGCTATGAATGGAATGGATAACCGCTGAAAGCATCTAAGCGGGAAACCAACCTGAATACTAGAGCTCCCTTGAGAGTCGTCCAAGACCAGGACGTTGATAGGCTGGGTGTGGAAGCATGGTGACATGTGAAGCTTACCAGTACTAATAACTCGATTGGCTTGATACTCTTGATTTTTTCTCCCCGTTGATTGCGTAAGTAATCAACACCCAAATGTTCATGCGTGGCGATCGCTTCGTCCGCATAACAAGCAATTTGCATAAAACTTAAACTTTTAAATAATGACGATATCTTTACGAATATTTCTTGCAACAGCCGGGTGGCTTTGGCGAGAGGTCCCCACCCGTTCCCATCCCGAACACGGTCGTTAAGCCTCTCTGCGCCGATGGTACTTTGTCTTAAGGCACGGGAGAGTAGGTCGCTGCCCGGCTTTTACAGGAAATATTTGTAGATAACTAAGAACCCTCCTTTTTAAATAAAATGGCTCCCATCTGGGAGCCATTTTTTTTTGATATTTTGCCACTATTTCTACCGGAAATGAACAAATTCTCTCATGGCGGGCAGCGCAGTGCTGATTATAAAGTGACAGATAAGGGGTCCGTTGAGGCGGGTCTGACCATGCAATCCGATAGGATCGAAGACGAGCTATCAAAATCCGGGGCTATAATTGATGATCCTTCACTCAACAGCTATGTTAAGGGGCTAACGAGCAAGATTGTGGACGAATATGAGGGTCAGCTTCGGGTTTACCTTGTTGAAGCTCCCGTCTTTAATGCGGGTATCTTGCCGAATGGCGCCATGGTGATTTATTCAGGCCTCATGTTGCGCGCGGAAAGTGAGGCGCAGCTCGCGCTTGTTTTAGGGCATGAATTTGGACATTATTTAGAGAACCATTCAATAGAGCGTCACGCAGCAACCAGTAATGCGAGAATTGGCAACCTCGCTATTGGTCTTGCGACAGGCGGCTATGTAGGCATGATGGGGTCTTTAGTGGTTTTGTCACAACTCATGGCCTTTTCACGTGACCAAGAAATTGAGTCTGATGTTATTGGCCTACAAAAAGTCGAATCTCTTGGATATGACGGAAATAATGCGATCCAGATTTGGAAGAATCTCGCGGAAGAACGTGGAAAATCCACGAATGATAAAGTGCGTAAAAATACGACGCGTTCTCCCATTTTTAGCACCCATCCCAATAGTGCTGATCGTATGGAAATAATGGAACAGCGCGTGAGTGGTGCAGCCTCTGGCAAGACGGGTCATCTCACCTATCGCGCTCAAATTCGTCCGTTTTTACAGCCATGGCTGGCTGCGGAGCTAAGCCAACGTGATTATGGCAGCACTTTGGCGCTAATTGATCGCCTATCGGGGCAAGATACGGATTTAGGCGTGCTGGGCTATATGCGTGGCCGTGTCCATGCAGTGCGCAATGATGAGGGGGATCAACAAAAAGCGTTACAGGCTTATATAGAGGGTAGCAGTCATGCGGATGCCCCAGCCCAGCTTTGGCGCGACCTTGGGGATATATATGAAGAGCAAGGCGATAGCGCAAAGGCTGTGGAAGCCTTTCAGCGCTACCTAAGCAAAGCGCCAAATGCTGAAGACCGCTCTTTGATAGAGTTTATGATTACCAGTTTGGAGGGATAAATGAAAAAGATAGTAATACTGGCGGCTACTGCCGTGATGATGTCTGGGTGTGTGCAGACAATGACAGCTGCGCCTGTGGGAAATTACGCCGTCGAATCCGGCGCAACTGTTCAGCTTAGTCAAAGCTGGACTCATATACCTAGTAATTTGCAAAGCACTGAGGGATCCGTCTTAACCAAAGATGGTATGAGCCTGAATCGTGTCCATATTTTGACCGTTGAAGATGAAGGCAGTATCGTCTCCCAATCAGGTGATGAAAGCATAGAATATCCTCTCTTTGAAGCGGGGAGTTCGGAGCTTAAACAGATTGAATTCTTGACGTCATCCCTAGCGCGAACAGGCCTTAAAAACATTACGCCGCGTAATGTTCAGCCAGTCACACTTAGTGGACTATCAGGGGTTCAGTTAGAGTTTGATGGTAAATATAGTACGGGGCTGAATATGAAGGGCAAAGCAGCTTTGGCCGAGAGTGATGAAGGGCTTAACCTTATTGTTTACATTGCCCCAGCAGCGCATTATTTTGCTAAGGACGAGGCGGCGGTAGATCAAATGATTGCAACGGCGAATTTTCAGCCGGTTAATTAGACACGTCGCAAAATGGAGCATCTCTTCTAAAGCGTAATGGGCTAGGGCCCCTTGCGCTTTTTCTTTGGGTGAAGACAGCAGATAGTAGACAAGTTGAAAACGTCTTGGTTTTAGTCACAGGCGGAGCTGCAGCTCTTTCGGCCTATGGTTGATAAAGTTTTCTGTAATTTTTCAATCTTGGCTATTGAATTGCTACGCTCGCGGTGTTACCTCACGGCTCCTTACAAAGCGCTATAGAGTGCGGCGAAAGACATAACGCGGGGTGGAGCAGCCCGGTAGCTCGTCAGGCTCATAACCTGAAGGTCGTAGGTTCAAATCCTACCCCCGCAACCAAACTTTATCGCTCCCGCAATTGCGGGTTTTTTTTGTGGGAAAGCTTTAAACGGGATATATTATGCTGATAAATGATTTTTTGACGGCTTTAAAATCTGATCCCAGCCAGACCGATTTTACAGATGTCATAGACCTGATAGATAGCCATTACGAATTTAGCGCAGCGGCTTTCACCAATGGGGATAGCGTGAATGAGGCAGGGCAGAATAATGGGTCTTGCAAAATCCTAGCCTTTGGGCAGCTCCATGAGCTTAGCGCCGAGCATACGCTGCATCTATTTGGGGATTATTACCGCAAAGATGTCGCCGAGCACCCAAATGGGACTGATCATAGCAATATTCGTAATTTCATGAAATTTGGATGGGAAGGAGTCACATTCAGCTCGCCCCCTCTCGCTTTGAAAGCTTAGCCCCCTAAAAGCTACAGCTATTTGAGGCCTTTTACCTTGCAAGATAGCTCCTATGGGTTAGATAGGCGGCGACTCTTTTGGTGTTGAACCTATAAGGCGCAAATTTTGCGCCGCAGCTCATCGGACATGATATGCAAAGGCCATCCCTTTCCGCGCTTGCGGACCGTATTACGATTCCCGCGCGCAAACGCGCTGGAACACCTATTAGCTTTACGCCCCACCGCATTAAAACTGAAGTTTTAGCAGGTTTGACGGTTGCTCTGGCCCTTGTGCCTGAGGCTGTTGCCTTTGCCTTTGTAGCGGGTGTTCAGCCTTTGGTTGGCCTATATGCTGCCTTTATCGTTGGCTTGATTACGGCCTGTTTTGGCGGACGTCCTGGTATGATTTCTGGCGCGACAGGGGCGTTAGCTGTGGTCATGGTGGCCTTAGTGGCCCAGCACGGCGTTGAATATTTATTCGCGACGGTTGTGCTGATGGGAATATTGCAAATTTTGGCAGGCATTTTTAGGCTTGGGAAATTTATCCGTATTGTGCCTCATCCTGTCATGCTTGGCTTTGTCAACGGACTCGCCATTGTGATTTTTTTAGCTCAGCTTAAGCAGTTTGAAAAACTACCTGAGGGTGGTTTGAGTGGCGCGCAGGGGGCAAATGAAGTCGTTCATGGAGTTGGGCATGGAGCAGGGCATGCCGCGGCAAGCGGCGGGCATGAAAGCGCGCTCGCAAGTATATTTTCCGCTGATTATATGACGGGCATGCCGCTCTTTATGATGATTGCGCTAACGGCTCTGACCATGGCCATTATTTGGGGAACACCAAAGGTGACCAAGGCTATACCCGCTCCGCTCGCAGGAATTGGGATCGTTGCGGCTTTGGTTATTGGCTTAAAATCGGCAGGGATTGATTTAGGGGTGCAGAGTGTTGGAGATTTAGCGTCTGTTGAGGGCGATCTTCCCAAATTTCATATTCCAACCGTCCCGCTAAGCTGGGAGATGATTAGCATTATTCTGCCTTACTCTATTATCTTAGCCGCAATTGGCCTGATTGAGAGTCTTCTGACTCTCAACCTTGTCGGCGAGATTACCAATAAACGCGGCGGCGCGTCCAAAGAATGTATGGCGCAGGGGGCTGCGAATTTGGTGACAGGATTTTTTGGCGGCATGGGGGGCTGCGCTATGATCGGGCAGTCCATGATTAATGTGAAATCGGGCGGACGAACGCGCCTATCAGGGATTAGCGCGGCGTTGTTCTTGCTGGCTTTTATATTAGTGGGAAGTCCGCTTATTGAGCGCATCCCGCTTGCTGCGCTTGTGGGCGTTATGTTCATGGTCGTGATTGGAACATTTGCGTGGCAATCTTTGCGCATTATGCGCAAAATCCCGCTCATTGATGCCTTTGTTATTATTTTAGTGACTGTTGTGACCGTTTGGCACGATTTGGCGATTGCTGTGGTGGTGGGCGTCATTGTCTCGGCGCTGGCCTATGCGTGGGAAAATGCCAAGCGCATTCGCGCTAATACAGAAATCACCAAAGATGGAACCAAGGTTTATAAAATCCAAGGCCCGCTTTTCTTCGGTTCGGCGGGGGGCTTTACAGAATTGTTTGATTTCGAAAATGATCCCGAACAGGTCATAATTGATTTTTACGAGAGCCGCGTTGCAGACCAATCTGCGCTGCAAGCGATTGAAGATGTTGCTGGCAAATATTCCGCCAAAGGCAAGGAAGCTCGCTTGCGTCATCTCACGCGTGATGGCCATGCGATTTTATCCAAAGCTGGGCAACTTGTTATAGAGTCTGGAGATGATCCCGATTATGGCATTGCGGCCGATTACGCTATCCGTATTGGACGATTTGGAAATGGACATTAATCAGGCATTATCAAACACGCATTATTAAACAAAGTTGAGCAACCCTATCAAGGGCAGCGCGCTAGCTAGGAGCTATCTTGCCTAAGCTATAAACTTGCGCGGCAGAGCAGTTTTGCTTAATAATGGCGCCAATCTTTGGAGAGGATTCATGGACACACCATCAGCTACGGTTCCAATGTGGAAAGCGCATCTTATATCTGGCTATCAAGCCTTTCGCGCGGGTGAGTACCGTGAGCGTAAAGACCTTTATGAGCGTTTGGGACAAGAGGGACAAACGCCCAAAGTCATGCTGATTGCCTGTTGTGATAGTCGGTGTGAACCGTCTGATATTTTCAATGCTCATCCGGGTGAAATGTTTGTTGCGCGTAACGTTGCCAATATTGTACCACCGCAAAATATGGCGACTGACTTTGATGGGCTGAGCGCGGCGCTCGAATATGCCGTTCTTGAGCTTAAGGTCGAGGCCATTGTTGTGATGGGGCATGAGAGCTGCGGCGGGGTCAATGCTAGCCTCGAAGGGGTGGGCGAGAATCCTGACAGTTATATTGGCCGCTGGATTTCTATTCTTAATAGTGCGCGTGACCGTGTGGTTGCCCGCACGGCAAAAGAAGATCAAAGCCGAGAGCTTGAATATGAAGGCGTGCGTGAATCGCTTGGCAATTTACTAAGCTATCCTTATGTGCGCGAGCGCGTAAAAGATGGAGATATTGCTTTGGTAGGCGCTTATTTTTCAATCATTCGCGGCGTGCTTATGTTTGCCGACGATAAAGGCCAGTTTCACGAAATTGCGCCTGTTGCGCCCACTGCACCCATTGCGCCCACTGAATAAGAGCCGCTTTAAGGGCGCGCTAGGCTTTGGCTGAGGGGCGGGCGCTGACTTTTTTGTACCAGTCCCAAATCGCGCTATGGCTTTCATCGGGTGGAACTTTAACCCAATTTGCGAAATCGATTAAAACAAGGGCTGTAATGTCGGGCAAGGTGAAATCAGAGCCTGTAATAAAGTCATTATTGGAGAGTTGGGTGTTAAGTACGCCGTAAAAATGGGTTAGACGAAATGCGCCGCGTTTCGCAAGCTCTGGAATTTGTTCTATATTTTGCGGGCCTGTCAAAGCGCGGCCTTTCATCATCTCTGAGCTATTTCGCAAAACTTCCGCAACGGCCATTAAACCCTCATATTCAACGCGCCAGTTCCATTCTAAAACACGGGCGCGCTCTATATCTGTTGCGCCCATAAGTGCAGGCTCTGGATATTGGCTCTCAATATAAGTGGCTATGGCGACATTCTCGGTCAAAATCGTACCATCGCCTAAATCAAGAGCAGGGACAGCGCAGCGCGGGTTGATGGCTTTGTAGGCGTCGCTAAGTTGTTCTTTTTCACGGATGTCGATCTGCACACAGTCATAATCGATATTTTTTTCAGCTAGAAATATTCTGGTGCGGCGTGGGCTTGGCGCGTCAGTGTAATCATATAGTTTTAATTTTGACGCCATGAGAACTCTTCCTGTTTTATGTTTGCAGGGTTTTATTACGGTTGAATTTGCAGCTAAACTGGAAAATAGCTCAATGTCTAGTCATGATGTTTTAAATTCTATGGCTCCAAACTCAAAAGCTTGGCGAATTTAACGCGTCCCCAAAACTATATTGAAACTGTAAGCGAAGGGCGTGTTGCGAAGAGCTGTGACTAAAAGAGTCGTGACTAATTGAATGCGCTGCCAATCATCAAAAGACCTAGGGCCAGTGATGATAAAACAAGTCCAATTTTTAAACTTTGTAATAGAGACAGCACGATTATTCCTTTACTATAGCTCTGATTAGGCCCTTGCGGGCTTAGCTGTAAATCTTGCACGCGCAGCAGGTGATTTGATGCAGTATAGTTCGCCGCGTTTGGGCATTTTGGGGTGGCGGCAATAATAATTAAATCTGGACAATCTCTCATATGCGTATAATTGCATATGAAGAGAATGAGAATTTTTGAGAGTTAAAGCCAAATAAGAGAGCATAAATGTCCTTACCCCCGATCCTTCAAAACCTTGAACTCCCCATCATCTGCGCGCCGATGTTTATTGTCTCAGGGCCTGAATTAGTGATTGCGCAATGTAAGGCGGGGGTTGTCGGATCTTTTCCTGCGCTAAATGCACGCCCAGCAGAGATGCTTGAAAAATGGATTATACAGATAAAAACGGAACTCGCTGAATATCAGGCGGCTAATCCAGATAAAAAAGTAGCTCCATTTGCGGTCAATCAAATTTGCCATCCTTCAAATAATCGCCTGATGGAAGATATGAAGGTCTGCGTCAAACATGAGGTGCCAATTATAATTACCAGCCTGCAAGCGCCGCAAGAAATCTTCGACGCGGTGCGCTCATATGGCGGAACTATATTACATGATGTGGTCAATATTCGTCATACGAAAAAAGCGTTAAAGCAAGGGGCGAGCGGTATCATTGCTGTTTGCGCTGGCGCGGGTGGTCACGCTGGAACATTATCGCCTTTTGCTTTGGTGCCTGAAATTCGCTCATTCCATGACGGGCCTTTGCTCTGCTCTGGGTCTATTGCGACAGGCGGCGCGGTTTTGGCCGCTCAGGCCGCTGGGGCTGATCTTGCCTATATTGGAACTCGCTTCATTGCGAGCCAAGAGGCGAATGCGCAGCAGGCTTATAAAGACATGATTGTGGAGAGCTCGGCCAATGACATTGTCTATTCGTCATTATTTACGGGCGTAAGCGGGAACTATCTTAAGCCGTCTATTGCTAAGGCTGGAATGGATCCAGATAATCTTCCTGAGGCGGATAAGTCAAAAATGAATTTTGGGTCTGGAAGCGCGAGTGACGCAAAGGCGTGGAAAGATATTTGGGGAAGCGGGCAGGGAGTTGGCTCCATTCACAGCGCGCCAAGCGTGGCGGAAATTGTGGATCAGCTCAAAGAAGAATATCTCGCGGCGAAGCAGCGAATCTGTGATTAAATGATAACTATATCTATGTGAGTTTTGTGCGTCTTTTCTGTTCAAGCTCTATTCATTTTAAGTGCGCAAGAGGGTGTGAGCATATTTATTGCTTTAATGCGCTACAATATCGACCTTAATCAGCACCATTCCAATGGAGCGCGATTGCCAAATCGAAATTGCTAGTGCTATAAAGACGCGATTGTTTGAAACGTCTATTGAGGGGACATCATATGAGTCATGCAAAGAAGTGGTGGCTAGGAATTATTATTCTAGCTATTGTCGCAACTTTAATGAGCCTTTTCGGGCCTTATAGCGCGAATAAAAATTCTAAAGAAATGGGGCAAACAATTAAGTCAGCCTTGAATAGTGCGGGCCATAATGATGTTGCCGTTAAAATGTCAGGCAATGTTGCTAAATTATCGGGCATGGTAAAGAGCGAAAGCGCCAAAGCTTCCGCTCTTAATGTTGCCAAAACAACAACGTGCAAAACTTGCGCATCTGGCAAAGAGAAAATCTGGCATGAAGCTAAGGATGACGGCATTGAAGTTGAGAAGGCTGCAATCATATCACCTTATACATTCTCTGCGGTAAAAGCGGCGTCAGGCGGCGTGGTCTTAGATGGCTTTTTGCGCAATGAAGATGAAATTCAAAGTGTGCTTGCTCAAGCTCAGCAGCTATTTCCGGGCGGCGTTACAAATAGAACACTCAGAGCGGCCTCTGGCGAACCTAATGCAAGATGGCGCGATGTGGCGGGGGCTAATCTAACAAACCTTGCCAAGCTAAGTTCTGGACGGGCGACTATGACAGATGTAGTCAGTACCTTGACGGGCGAAGCACAGAGCAGAGCCATTTATGATCAGGTTACATCAGAATATGCGAGTGCAATTCCGAGGCCTTATGAGGCGAAACCAAATATTCAAGCTCCCAATATTCAGCCTGCTCCTGCTCAGGAGATCACATCACTCGAAGTTTGTCAGATGTTGTTTGATGACTTAAAAGGTGACAACCGCATTAACTTCGCTTCAGGGAAAGCTGAAATCCGTCCGGGTGAAAGCCTTGGGTTGCTCAACAAATTGTCTAAGGCGGCACAACAATGCGCCAGTTTTCAGATTAGTGTCGAGGGACATACGGACTGGGAAGGCGATAGCGACTACAATCAATGGCTCAGTGAGGGTCGTGCAAAAGCAGTCGTAGCTTATTTGGCCGATAATGGCGTAGAGATAAGCCGTATGAGGGCAATAGGGTTTGGTGAGAGCCGTCCGATTGCAACAAATGAAACACGCGAGGGTATGGCACGAAACCGTCGTATCGAATTTAAAGTCACACGTTCTGAATAAGGGGACATCACATTATGGAAAATATATTAGCCTATGTTACATGCTTTGGAATAATTCCACTGCTACTCGCTGGTTTGCTGGGGCTTTTCCTCGGCTGGCTACTCTTTAGAAGCAAGGTCAAGGGTGACCTATCCATTGAAGGTGAAGGCGCACTGCGAAGTGAAGCCGATAGTCTTCGCGCACGTGTGCGTGATCTAGAAGGGAATGTGACGTCTCGCGATGGCGAAATTTCTGGTCTTAAAGCTAAGCTTGCGGCTGGCGCTGCAGCTGCTGCAGGGGCTGCGGCTCTTGCGAGTAAGACGAGTGCAGCTCCAGCTGTAAGCGCTGCTCCGACTGCAAGCGCAGATGATGCTGAAGATGCATCTTACGCTCTAGAGTGGCGCAATCGTTATTTGGCCGCACGTGTCAAATATTTAGAGGGCAAACTGGTTGATACGCCAGCCCCTAAGAAGAAGGCAGCGAAAGCGAAAGC
>JALZUP010000296.1 GCA_023301505.1 Robiginitomaculum sp. | reverse complement strand
GACGCTCTTCCGATCTGTTTTTACGGGCAAGATTACAGCAAAAGCCTGCCATATCACATTGTAAAGATTAGCTTTTTTTATCTCATCGAGGTAAATTGCATCGGCATCACGCAAAACGTCTAGTTTTTCGCGCGTAATCACGCCCGGACAGCGTATAGCAAGCCCCGGCCCCGGAAAAGGATGGCGTTCGACAAAATCCTTATGCAGGCCAAGCTCTTGGCCAAGCGCGCGAACTTCATCTTTGAATAATTCGCGTAAGGGCTCAACAAGGGCCATATCCATACGCTCTGGCAATCCGCCCACATTATGGTGGGACTTGATTGTCACGGATGGGCCGCCGTCAAATGAGACGCTTTCAATCACATCGGGATAAAGCGTGCCCTGCGCTAGGAATTTCGCGCCGCCGACTTTCTTGGCTTCACGTTCAAAAATATCAATGAATGTGCCGCCAATGATCTTACGCTTCTTTTCTGGATCATCCACACCTTCAAGCAGACCAATAAATTCATCCCCTGCATCAATATGCACAAGGTTCATGCTGTAATGCTTTGAAAACAAATCAATAACTTGATCGGACTCACCTTTGCGCATCATGCCCGTATCAACATAAACGCAAGTCAGTTGATCTCCAATAGCCTCATGAAGCAAGACGGCAACAACAGAGCTATCCACCCCGCCCGATAGACCGCAAATGACTTTGCCATCCCCGACTTGGGCGCGCACTTTGGCAATAGCTTCAGCGCGAAAGGCACTCATCGTCCAGTCGCCCTTCATGCCCGCAATTTTATGCGTAAAGTTTTTCAGCATCTCGCGGCCATGGACTGTATGCACGACTTCGGGGTGAAATTGCGTGCCATAGAAATGACGGCTCTCATCACCAATCACCGCATAAGGCGCGCCAGATGATTTAGCCATGACCTTAAAGCCGGGTGCCATTTTTGCGACATGGTCGCCATGGCTCATCCAGACTTCTTCTTGAGCGCCTTTATCTGCGCTATCAAACATGCCTTCAAAAAGCGGGCTATCTTCGACCTGATCGACAAAAGCGCGGCCAAATTCGCGGCTTGTTCCGCTCTCAACCTTGCCGCCCAATTGCTCCATCATGGTTTGCTGACCATAACAAATGCCCAGAACTGGCACGCCATATTCAAAGACGCATTGCGGCGCGCGCGGACTGCCCTCAGTGGTGACGCTGCTTGGCCCGCCCGATAAGATAATCGCTTTGGGGTTATAGGCCTTTAGCGAGTTTTGCGTGACTTTGTTAAAAGGGTGGACTTCGCAATAAACGCCGCTCTCGCGCAAACGCCGCGCAATAAGCTGCGTCACTTGGGAGCCAAAGTCGATAATCAGGGCTTGTTCGTGGGTCGCATCTGCACTCATAGTCTTACCGTTATAATCCGTATTTAGTCAGTTTCAGGTGTGTAGCGTTGATTAGCGGGAATCTTTTCCATCACCGCAAAGAAAAATCCATCTGTCCCCATTGTGGCAGGCGTAAGCGTCACGCTTGCTCCGTCAACGGAGAGTGGCTGCCCAGCTTCCTTGAGGAATGTATCTTCCCAAACCTCGCCCGCCGAGACAATCTGAAAAGCTTTATTTGCTTCCAGAAAGGCATAGACAGGGGCTTCATTTTCTTCGGCCAGCACTGAACAGGTCACATAGATCAGATAACCGCTATCACGTACATAATCTGCGGCCTGATCTAGCACTTTGGCTTGCTCATTCATGCGCCGTTCTAAGCTTTCCTCAGACAGACGCCATTTGGCATCGGGCTTGCGCCGCCATGTGCCTGTGCCTGTGCAAGGCGCGTCAATCAATACGCGGTCCATCTTGCCCTTAAGATCAGAGAGCACAGACGCGCCCTGCCCCTTGCCTGCTGACTGGCTGGGGGGACGCAGTTCAATCATATCCGCGCCCGCCCTTAGCGCGCGTTGATAAAGCGGTGCGAGACGGCGCTTATCAATATCAAAGGCATAAATTTTGCCCTCATTATTCATAGCTCCAGCCATAGCGAGGCTTTTCCCGCCGCCGCCTGCGCAATAATCTAAAACAGATTCGCCCGGCTGTGCATTGACTAAAATCGCTGCAATTTGACTGCCTTCATCTTGGATTTCAACGCCGCCTGTTTGATAGATGGCTTCGGGTTGAATATTAGGCAAGCGTCCCTCTTTGGGCTTGGCGGGAATGCGTATGCCAATAGGAGATAAGGTTGCTGGCTGCGCGCCAAATTCTGTGAGCGCGGCTAAAGCCTGCTCGCGCGTTGATTTTAGCGTGTTGACCCGCAAATCGAGCGGCGGACGCGTTGCTAGAGCTATCCCCTCCGCTATGGCGTCTTCGCCAAAATTACCATCAAAGGCTGGCCATAACCATTCGGGCACATCCGCCCGAACCCAGTCAGGCGCGAGGGATAAATCATGCGCGCCAGATAAGGCCTCTATCTCAGCCTCAGTCAGCGCGCTTGGCGAATGCCCATCATCGGCAAAAGCGGCCGATATTTCGTCTGTGCTATAGTCCCAGACAAAGCCCATCGTGCCTAATGTAATTGCGCGCGGGCTCGCCTCTGATAAATCCGCAAATCCCATGCGCCAAGCTATAGAGCTTTTTTGGCGCAAAGCATCATGCACAATATTGCCAATGAAGGAGCGGTCTTTTGACCCTGCAAAACGGTGCGATTTACCCCAATCGCGCAGCGCATCCGTGACCGGCGTATGCTGGTTTGTGATGTCAGTTAAAACCTCTATCGCCGCGGCAATGCGGCCTCCTAATTTCACAGGCCTGTCCTAACCTGGTTGACTATAATTAGGGGCTTCACGGGCAATCGCAACATCATGAACATGGCTTTCTTTTAGACCGGCATTTGTAATCTTTACGAAAACCGCATTTTTATGGAAATCAGAAATTGTCTTTGCGCCTGTATAGCCCATAGAGGCGCGCACGCCGCCCAAAAGCTGATGGAGGATAGGCGCGGTTGGGCCTTTATATCCCACACGGCCTTCAATGCCTTCAGGGACAAGCTTCATGCTGTCGGTCACTTCCTTTTGGAAATAACGATCCGCAGAGCCGCGCGCCATAGCCGCCACGCTGCCCATGCCGCGATAGGATTTATAAGTACGGCCTTGGAATAAGAATGTCTCGCCCGGCGTTTCTTCTGCGCCCGCCAAGAGCGACCCAACCATACAGGCTTCTGCGCCCGCAGCTAAAGCTTTGGCCATATCGCCAGAAAATTTAATGCCGCCATCCGCAATGATAGGAATATTTGACTCTTTGGCCGCGCGCACGCTGTCCATAATCGCCGTTAGCTGCGGAACGCCCACACCCGCGACAATGCGTGTTGTGCAGATAGAGCCCGGCCCTATGCCGACTTTCACCGCATCTGCGCCCGCATCAATTAGCGCGCGCGTCGCATCATATGTCGCCACATTGCCCGCAATGATTTGCGTGTTCGGATAGGCTTTTTTGATACGCGTAACTTGCTCAAGCACCTTCGAGGAATGCCCATGAGCGGTATCAATTACGAGCGCGTCAACACCCGCATCAATCAAGGCCTCGCCGCGAGAATAGCCCGCATCTCCAACGGTGGACGCCGCAGCAACGCGCAAGCGCCCTTTGTCATCTTTACAGGCTTCAGGATAGCTTTTGGCTTTTTCCATATCCTTGACGGTGATTAAGCCAACGCAGCGATAAGCATCGTCAACGACGAGTATGCGCTCTATGCGGTGTTCATGCAAAAGCGCTTTAGCTTGCTCATCGGATGTGCCTTCTTTGACAGTGACAAGCTGGCGCGTCATCAAGCTAGAGACGGACTCTTCTCCGTTACGCGCAAAACGCACGTCGCGATTAGTCACAATGCCGACTAATTTGCCGTCTTTTTCAGTCACTGGAATGCCAGAAATTTGGTGATGGGCGGCCAGCGCGCGCAGCTCATCAAGAGTAGCGCTGGGGTGAATAGTCACGGGATTGACAACCATGCCGCTTTCATAGCGCTTAACCTTGCGCACTTCTTCGGCCTGCTCTTCTTCGCTCATATTACGGTGAATAACGCCAATTCCGCCTGCCTGCGCCATAACAATAGCCAGCGGGGCTTCGGTCACCGTATCCATAGCGGCCGATACGAGCGGAACGCGCAGAGAGATACCGCGCGTTAAGCGCGTGCTCAGATCGGCGTCGGCCGGGATAATATTAGATGCGCAAGGCTGCAAAAGCACATCGTCGAAGGTAAGTCCTTCACGAATTTCCATCGGAATCTCCGAAAAATAGTATGGTCTCTTGCGGGTGTGAGATAACAGCTAAAGTGGCAATGCGCTAGAGCTGATTAGGGAATAATTAAGAAAATCTACTCGCCGATAATATCGGCCTAAGTAGCGAATAAAAAAGCCTCTAGGTGAATTAATGCGCATTAAGCTGCATTAATGGCGCATTAATTTGACCTAGAGGCTATAAAGTTCAATGAGTTAAACTGTTTCTCTTACTTTATTGGGGCGTAGACGGGCCGACAACTAAGCGCGAGAAGCTCGCTTGTGCATAATTACCTGCGGCCTTGTCGGTTTCCCAATCCCCTGTGCCGGGGCAGTCAGCGTACCAAAAGCCTTTTGCGCTACTCGTAGAGCATTGATTGTAAATGCCCGCTTTGAAATATAGCATATCCCCACCATAGCTTAGCTTATTATCCAGTTCATCTACCTTCCCGTTGGCATCGCGATTGCTCACAAGGCTCTTTGCGAAAGTTTTGGTGCCAAGGCGCGGACTACTAAAGGTCAAATGCATCGTGTTTCTATGCAGATTGATCGTATAAGAAAAATCTTCGCCCAAGCGAATGCCATTTGACCCCGGGTCGGCTAGGTTTTCCCAGCTATTACCCCAAACGGGATAGGCAATATCTGTGCGATTTGAATCATTTTTTGGCAGGTTGCGCTCATATGTCCAAAACACAGAGCCTGTGTCGTGATTTGGCAATTTCTTATAATAGATTTTAATCGGCTCATTGCCATATCCAAAACCTGAACTGGTATCTTCATATGTCGTGGCATGGATTTGACCTATAACGGCGCTATATGCGGGGGCCACATCAGGACGCCCTGCATTTGTCGATACATGATCAACGCGCAAAGTTGCTTCCATCTTGCCGCCGATAGATCCAAATTTGTCACTATCTTTGCGGGCTTCAACCGCCATATTATTCGCCGCCGAAGCTGTCTTGATTTGTGTGTTCGTACCGCGGTGCATATAGCGCAGCTCAGAACGGGTATTTGACGAATTAGCCGTCGTTAGAGCCTTGTTGGGTGATGCAAAAACCATGCGGCCCGCATCATCGAGATAAAAATAGTTTTTGTGCGAATAGTTTTGAAGATCGGT
>JALZUP010000295.1 GCA_023301505.1 Robiginitomaculum sp. | reverse complement strand
AACAATGGCAGCTTGGCGCGTCTTTTCTTCCTTGGCCAAGCGCTTTTCTACGGCTTTATCATTTTCCAGCACCTTGCCAATATTGGCAGGGTCAAGCGCGCCCAAATTATCCAAGTCAAGCAAAGCAATAGAGCGTGTCTCGATGGCCTTTTCCAATCTGGCCATAAAGACGTCTTTTTCTAGCCCTGGTTCAATCGGCGGTAAAAATTCAAGCACGGCCTTGCCGGGATATTTGAGTATGTCATTTTGATTCCACCGCTGCCCTAAATTAGTCGCCACAGGAACAACGGGGCAATCAAAATCTTTTTGCATGAAATAAACACCCTTACGATAGCGGTGCTGGCTACCGATGAGCGATAAGTGTCCCTCAGGATAGATCAATAATTTGCGCTTTTCTTCGCGCACGCGCTCTGCTTCGCGGTTTAGCTTTTCTTGCGCGTCAGCACCGCCGCAATTATCAACCATGATCGCGCCCGCCTTACCTAAGATGCGGCGCAGCATAATAATGCGCTCCAAATGACGGTCTGCTACAAAAGACAAATCCCCCATATGGGCTAGCATCATAATCCCCTCCCCATAGCTTTGATGTTTGGAGGCAATAATATAGGCGCTATCTTTAGGCAGATTTTCCATGCCAACCATCTCAACCTCGACATCGCACATCACGTCCAATAGCCAGCGCACGGTTCTCGTATAAAGCGTTAAGCACTTTATGAGAGGCGCGCGGCCGGGTAAAAAAGCCAATAAGGTAGAGGGCAACGCAAAGAGAAATGTGACGATATAAAAAGCCGCTTGGAAAATATAAGAGTTGATATGCTGCATCAAAGGCACGGGCTTGGCAGAGCTAGGCCCAGAAGAAACAGACTCAGAACAAACAGAGTCGGGAGAAGCGGATTTGGGCGGTACAGATTGCATAGCTCAACTTCAAGGCGGGGCAGCCCAATGTCAAGCTTTGGCCTCTATTCAAAACTGCGCGGGCAGAAACAGCGATAAAGCACTTGACCCCCTCTATCGCGGCAGGCCATTTAACCGCTATAGATAAACCCAAATAATTAGCTGGAGGCCCTCATGGAACTGTCAAATAATGTTAGCGCAATTGTCACGGGCGGCGCGTCAGGTCTGGGCGAAGGCACAGCGCGTCTGCTCGCGGGCAAAGGCGTAAAAGTAGGTATATTCGATATGAATGAGGCACGCGGCCTAGAGGTTGCCAGCGAAATTGGCGGCGTCTTTGCCAAAGTCAATGTCTCTGATATTGAGAGCGTGAACGCGGGATTTGACACCATACGCGCCGCAATTGGCCAAGAGCGCATTTTGATTAATTGCGCAGGTATTGCCACCCCCATGAAGACAGCGGGGCGTGACCGCAAAACAGGCGATATTCGCGCCCATGACCCCAGCACATTTGCCAGAGTCATTAATGTCAATTTGCTCGGCTCATTTATATGCGCCTCCCAATCGGCCGCTGGCATGATGAGCCTTGACCCGCAAGAGCCTGACGGAGAGCGAGGCATCATTATCAATACAGCCTCTGTTGCGGCCCAAGATGGGCAAATTGGGCAAGTCGCCTATGCAGCGTCCAAAGGCGGGATATTATCTATGGCCCTGCCTATGGCGCGTGATCTGGCGCGCGAAGGCATTCGGGTAAACACAATATTGCCCGGTTTTTTTGAAACGCCCATTTATGAGCAAATGAAACCAGAGGTGAAAGATAATTTACGCGCCCATCTTCAATTTCCGGCGCGCTTTGGCACGACCCGAGAATATGCGCAAATCGCGCAATTCATGATCGAGAACATCTATATTAATGGGGAATATTTACGCGCAGATGCTGGCGCGCGTATGCCGCCGCGTTAAATATAGTGTCGCAAGATTATAGCTAAAAAAAAATTAGCCAAAAAAAACCGCGCTCTGAAAGGCGCGGTTTTCAGCTTAAGCGGCGAGCCTTTTAGCTCTTAACTTCTGGATAGACCAAAGCTGGACCGACATTGGCTAAAACCTGACGGGCGTCAAACGCATTCTCCGCCTCTGGTTTATTACCGCGCCCTAAGATGATTTGGGCATTGGCTTTAAATCGCGTAATTTCGCGAATATCAATCCCAGAGCCTATACGGCCACCAAAGCCGCTGGAAAAGCCGTTGGAAAATCCGCGCGAACCGAAGGAAGAGCTCCACCCATATCTTGGATGATAATAATCATATGAGGTGTAAAACCCACGGCGAAACGAGCTACCACCAAAGCCAGACCCAAAACCAGACCCATAATAAGATGGCGTAGAGACAATGCGGGTATTTCTTTCCGTATCTTCATTGGCCACAGAAAAATAGTCATAGCCATTTTCAACGGCTAGCTCAGCAGCGCGGTGCAGCAAATAAGTCTCAACCGTTTCCTTATCGGTGAGGCTATTGCCAGCAAAGCTGACATTAAACCGATTATTTTCAATTTGTTGAGAACTATAACCATCATAGCTCTTCTCACTGGCCGCCTGATAAGGCGTAGCAGTGGCGCAAGCGGCAAGTATAGCGGCGCTGGCAGCAATTAGAATATTTTTAATATGCATTTTATTCCTCTTTTCAGGCTCATTATTCTCTCTTCACACTCTCTAATATAGACTAAGAATAGAAAATTTCAAAACACGTAGCTGCACAAAATTGTGAGGTAAACTTGTAATAAACAGCTTTAAAAGGACTTAAAGCTTATGAGCGCGCCAAATTAGCCCGCCCCATAGCGCCGCTATGGCGGCGCTCGCGCAGACAATAATAGCAGGCCAGATTGCAATATGAGGCATATAAAATAGCCAAATCCCTAAGATTAAAAGCGGCACCGAAAACAAAAAAACCGTTATGGCTCCGCCTTTGCTAGGCCCATTTTTATATATATGACGCGCTGTCACAAATAATATGACCCCCGGCACGCCCCCAAATAGAGCAAGGCCAAACGCCAAAAATATATCTGTGAAATCTTGATTCTCAACAGCCTGAAAGCTTTGCCATAAAGCAAAGGCCAGACTGACCAAAATCAAGGCCAGCCCTAAAATTTTAAAAAATCGTGTCAGCGCGTTCATAGATCCTGTCATGCCGCGCGCCCGCGCAAAAATCCAGCACAAAGCCTTAAAAGTTCAGCGCAAAGTCATGAAGAGCTATAATGAAGAGCTATAAAGGCGAATTAAAGCAATTAGCCTTTATAAGCTTTAATCGCGTTCAAGATCAATTCACCCGCTTTTTCTTTGCTTTCAAAGCCGCGAATTTTCACCCATTTATTAGGCTCTAAATCTTTGTAATGCTCAAAGAAATGCGCAATTCTGTCCTGCAAAATTTGCGGCAAATCTTCATAAGTTTTGATGGTGTCGTAATAATGCGTCAACGAATCATGCGGCACAGCCACGATTTTTTCATCAAAGCCAGCCTCATCTTCCATCATCAAGACGCCTATAGGCCGCGCGCGGACAACACAGCCTGGCAGCAAAGCCCGCTGGCCAACGACAAGCACGTCGATCGGGTCGCCATCATCAGATAATGTATGCGGCGTAAAACCGTAATTACAAGGATAGCGCATCGCCGTATAAAGAAACCGATCCACAAACATTGCGCCAGAATCTTTATCGAGCTCATATTTAATGGGCTCACCGCCCAAAGGCACTTCGATGATAACGTTAATATCAAATGGTGGATTGTTACCCACTTTGATTTTGGACATGTCCATGAGCTATTCCTTTTTTCTGCTTTGCAGCAAAGTCAATCTTACGCGCCTAATAAAGCGCTAAAGTCCAATTGCAAGACTCAATATGTGCATTAAGACTCAATATGTGCATTAAGCCTAAATCTGCGCGCGGCAAAAGCCCGCGCGCCCTGCCTTAACCGTTCTTTCCAGCCTTGCGATCACGCGCGCTTAGCAAGCGCAGACGCAGGGCGTTGATTTTGATAAATCCGCCCGCATCGG
Source organism: Robiginitomaculum sp. (assembly GCA_023301505.1). GTDB lineage: Bacteria > Pseudomonadota > Alphaproteobacteria > Caulobacterales > Maricaulaceae > Robiginitomaculum. The sequence continues at coordinate 8,954 of JALZUP010000295.1, read as the reverse complement.
CCTGATCGTAAACATCATCTTCTTCAAAGGTGACATGTTCTTGGCTATAGAGCGAATATTGCGACTTACGCCCGACAATATCCACATTGCCCTTATAAAGCTTCAAGCGCACTGTGCCTGTGACCAGCTCTTGCGATTTATCAATCGCGGCTTGAAGCATTTCGCGCTCTGGACTGAACCAATAGCCATTATAAACCAGTTCTGCATATCTTGGCATAAGCTCATCTTTAAGGTGAGCCGCGCCCTTATCCATTGTCACCTGTTCAATTCCGCGGTGCGCTTTGAGCAAAATCGTCCCGCCAGGCGTTTCATATACGCCGCGAGATTTCATACCAACATACCGGTTTTCCAAAAGATCTAGACGTCCAATGCCGTTCTCACCGCCCAGCTCATTTAAGCGCGTTAGCACGCTGGCAGGGCTCATCGCCACGCCATTAATAGAGACAGCATCGCCGCGTTCAAACCCGACTTCGATATATGTGGCCTTATCTGGCGCAGCTTCTGGTGAGACCGTGCGCTGATACACAAATTCTGGGGCTTCTTCATAAGGGTCTTCAAGCACCTTGCCTTCAGAGGAGGTGTGCAGCAAATTCGCATCCACAGAGAATGGCGCTTCGCCGCGCTTATCTGTGGCAATCTCAATATTATGCTTTTCGGCATATTCAATCAATTTGGTGCGAGAGTTTAAATCCCATTCACGCCATGGCGCGATAACTTTAATCTCTGGATCAAGCGCATAATAGCCAAGCTCGAAGCGCACTTGGTCATTCCCCTTACCTGTTGCCCCGTGGCACACAGCATCCGCGCCAACTTGATGCGCGATTTCGATTTGGCGCTTCGAAATGAGCGGGCGAGCAATAGATGTGCCCAGCAAGTAAAGCCCTTCATAAAGCGCATTTGCGCGAAACATAGGAAAGACGAAATCAGACACAAATTCTTCGCGTAAATCGTCAATGAAAATTTCCTTCACGCCCGCCGCTTCGGCCTTACGGCGCGCAGGCTCTAGCTCTTCGCCTTGGCCAAGATCAGCTGTAAAGGTGACAACCTCACAGCCTTTTTCTTCTTGAAGCCATTTTAGGATAATCGATGTGTCCAAACCACCGGAATAAGCAAGGACGACTTTTTTTGGCGCGCTCATGGGATACCTCTTTGTTAAAGCGATGCCCGTTTAGCCCAAAAACGTTTACAAAAGATAGACCCTTGATTAAGCAGAGACTGCAAAATCTAACAAAATATGGCGATAGGGCTTGTCACAGCGCCCCGTCATGTCAAAACCAACACAATGTGGCACCACAATATGGCACTACAGTATGATTAGCACAGTGTGATTAGGGACGGGACTATGTTTGGTAAATTTAAAACATTTTATATCTTATTGATAACATCTATCATTATGTCGCTGTTTATGCCGAGCGCGGCCTATAGCCAGCAAGCTATGGCCGGTGCTGATGCCAGTGCTGATGCTGTGACAGAAGATAGCGCCCCTGATAGCGCCCCTGATAGCTCCCCTGCCGCCAACACCCCTTTTAATAATAACCCTGCCAATAATAATCCTGCAGATGAGCTTTCCCAATTAGCGCCCAACCAGCTCCAAGACTTACGCGAAAAACTAGACGCGATTGAACAAGCAGAGCGCGATTTACTCGAGGCCTTGCGCGAGCAAACAGGACAAACCGCGCAGACCACTCAGGCCGCTCAAGCTGGGCTTAGTGACATTGCCCCGCAAAGTAATGGCCTAATGAGCCGATTACCAAAATCTGGCGAAGACTTTGCCGCCCTTGGCGCGCAAATTGGCAATAAGATTTTAGGCTGGGCGACAAGCCCCGCCTTTTTGGCGCAATTAGGCGTCATATTTCTGGCCTTTTTCCTCTCCCCGCTTATCGCCGCGCAGATTAAAAAACGCATTTTTCTTTTCCGCGACGTCCCAGATGCGCAGACAAAATTTAAGCTTATTCGGGATTATATTTACCGCTCGCGTGAGTTTTTACGCGCTATAATTATGGTTATATTGCTTGCGCTTGGCGCGGCGGCTTTAAAAGCCATTCCTGCATTTGGCGATGAGTGGCTGGTGAAATTGGCCCAAGGCTTTGCCGTTGTTTTCTTACTCTTTAGCGCGATTGAAACCTTTATCAGCAATGCGCTTTATAAAAAACTGGCGATGTGGATACTTATCCCGCTCGCCCTGCTCGCCGTCTTTGGATATTATGACAATCTAATTGACCTGCTCAATAATACAGTGCTCATGAAAATGGGTGATACGCCCATCACATTAATGACCATGATCCGTCTGGTTATATTTGGCGCAATTTTCTTCAAACTCGGAAATTACTCTAATAATAAAGGGCAAAGTGCTATTCGCTCTCAAGAAAACCTTGATTCTAGCACGCGTGAAGTCGTTGCCAAAATCTTCCAAATATTACTCTTTACGGTCATAGTCATATTGGTTTTAAGCGCCGCGAAAGTTCCTCTCTCTGGACTTGTTATGATGTTCTCCGCCCTGTCCTTAGGTCTTGGGCTAGGTTTGCAGCCCATCGCAGCCAACTTCGTCTCGGGCATGATCATCTTATTTGACCGTTCCGTTCAAGTCGGCGATTTTGTTGTCCTGCCTGATGGGCAGTCAGGCTTTGTTGAAGCTATCAATATGCGCTCCACCACCGTTGAGACAACGGATGGCAAAGACATTATGGTTCCAAACACACAATTTACCGAAGACGCCTATGAAAACTGGACTCATAAAGACCCGAGCCAGCGTTATGAAGTTGAATTTTTAGTGGACTACAATACGGATTTAGACAGCCTTGAAGGCATACTTATGCCCGCCATAATGGACTATTCTGAGCTTCTCACAGAGCCTGAAATGCCCGATCTTGAATTTCGTAGTTTTGAAGATAGTGGCATAAAAATGGCCATTGAGTTTTGGTGTAACGGCATTGATGACGGGCCTAATAAATTCACCTCAGATGTCGGCTTTATCATTTGGCGCACACTAAAAGCCAACAAAATTGAAATGCCCCTGCCCCAGCGCGTTATATATCAAAAGAAAGGCTAAGTATATTCTATGAGAGATAGCGGAAAACCCCTTTGCCTTATTACAGGAGCCTCAGCAGGTATAGGCGCAGCTTTGGCAACTGAATTTGCGCGCAATGGCTGGGACCTTGCCTTAGCCGCGCGGCGCGAAGCTCCCATGCAAGAGCTCGCCGATAAGTTAAAAGCGGCTTATGCCACACAGAGCTATGTTTACGCCGTTGATTTATCCGACATGGCGCAAAACCGCCAAATTATCACCTCGCTCCAAAGCAAAGGGCGCACCGTTGACGGGCTGGTCAATAATGCAGGCTTTGGTCTACCTGGCCAATATAATACCAATAGCTGGGACGTGCATCACGGCACACTGAACCTAATGCTAAATGGGCCAAGCGAGCTCGTCCATCTCGTTTTGCCCGACATGATTGAACAAGGCTTTGGCCGCATCATCAATGTCGCCTCATTGGCGGGCTTTTTACCCGGAAGTATGGGCCGTACACATTATGCCGCGACAAAGTCTTACCTGATTAAATTTTCTCAAGCGCTAAATATGGAATATAGCGATGATAATATTTATGTCAGCGCGCTATGTCCGGGCTTTACCTATAGTGAATTTCATGATGTCAATGAGACGCGCGAGGCCATGAATAAGACGCCGCGTTATATGTGGGAAAGCGCGCAGCGCGTCGCCGAAGAAGGCTATCTGGCCGTGATGGGCAATAAACCCGTCTATATTCCCGGCAAAGTTAATTGCGCTTTGGCCGCGCTTGGAAAATTGCTGCCAGAAGCCGCCGTTCATTCGCTGATGAAGCGTTTTTCACAAAAATATAAAAGAGGTTAGCCCGTGAGCATAAAACTTCCCGTCCATATTGAAAATGACGTCGCAGATGAGCGCATGTATGTCGCCCTCGATGTTCCAAGCATCTATGAAGCCCGCGCGCTCATTGGCATGTTGGGCGGGATTGTCAAAAGCTATAAAATCGGCTTGCAGCTCTTACCTATTGGCGGAATGGAGCTAGCGCGCGAGCTTAAAGAGGCGGGCAAAAATGTCTTTTTAGATTTTAAGCTTCACGATATTGGCACAACTGTTGAAAAAGCAACGCGCTCTATTTCCAATATTGGCGCGGACCTTTTAACCGTCCATGCCCGCCCCGATGTCATGCAAGCCGCCGCCCAAGGCAAAGGGTTTGGGCCTTTAAAAATATTGGGCGTGACTGTGCTAACCTCGCTCGATGATCAGGCACTAGCCGATATTGGCTATGCCCTGCCCGCCTCCGAGCTCGTTATGCGGCGCGTGGAGCAAGCCAAAGCCGCCAATATTGACGGAATTGTCTCCAGCCCGCTTGAGGCTAAATCTGTGCGCAGCATTGTACCTGATGAGTTTTTAATCGTCACACCGGGCGTGCGTATGGCGGGCGGTGATCTGGGAGATCAAAAACGCGTCGCCACCCCCCATGACGCGCTCGCCAATGGCGCCAGCCATATTGTCATTGGTCGCCCCATCAATTCCGTCCATAATCCCCGCGAAGCCGCGCTCAATATTTTGCGCAATATTCGCGGCGAAGCTGAGCAATAAAATCTGGGCAATAGACGCCGAGAAATAAAGTCTGAGAAATAAAGGCCAATAAAAAAGCCCCGCCAGCGGCGAGGCTTTCATATTCAATAAAGCAATATAGCTTTTAAAGCGCGCCGCCTAACGGCCACCACAGCTCGTATAGCCATAAGAGCTACCATAGCGGCTTGATTGGTCAGCAATCGGGCCGCACTGATTTGGTATAAGAACTGGCACAGCATAAGGCACAGCAATAACAGGGCGCACAACACGGTAAGCCGTTGTAACAGGGCGCTCTACATAGCTAATTGTTGGCGCTTGTGTCACAACAGGTTCTGGCGCAGCGCAGGGCGCGTAACACGCTAGAACGCGGCTGCCCGCTGGCGCGTCAACACTAACGCCGCATGATGTTGGGCACATGCCCGCAGGAATAGCATCTACAGATCCTGCAGAATAACCCGTAGACGCAAGCGATAGGCCTGATGTCGAATAAGATGAGCTGGATGAATATGTGGTCGCTGAATCATGGCCATAATCATGAGCCTGAGCGACGCCGCCAATCATAGCGCCTATAAGAGCTGCTCCCGCAATAAGTCTTGAATACCGCATAGGGTGTCCTTCCAAAAATGATACATGTTTCTTGTTCGAAAAGTCCCTTGCAATAACAAGGCCAGACTCCTGTCAGGGGAAATTCATCGGCACTAAAAACGCCGCTTAACTGAAAAAGGCCGCCCTTAAGAAAGGGCAGCCTTTAAAAATTTTATGTCAATAGAGCCTAGTAAGCCCAGTCATTTGTGTAACGGCCAGCCGCTACAGGTGCAGCGAAACCGCCTTGACGTACATTACGTACATTCACATTTTGCTGAGGCGCGCGGCACTCAACAGGAACGGGATAAGGCACGGCAACAATAGGGCGTACAACGCGGTAAGCCTGCGTTTGAACCTGATATTGAGGAACGGCAACTGGCGCAGGTGCCTCGTCCTTACATAGGATTTCAGTTGCTAGCATACCATCAATCATTGTTGGGCCAGAGACGCGGTTCCAGCCACCACCAACAGATGTGCCGCTAGAGGCTGACAATGTGCTATGGCTTGTAGACGCTCTATAAGAGGTTGACGCAACAGCCGCGTCACGTTCAGCCGTACCGCGCTCAACATATGAGCTTGGCAAATAAGCAATACCCGGAACGAAAGAGGCATCGCCATATTGGCGAGAGGCGAAATTAGACGGGTTATAATCCCCAGATGCCACATATGTTTGCGGCGCGCTGACTGTTGGCGCATAGGCAACAGGTGCATAGGCAGCAGGCGCTGGAGCTGCAATAGGAGCCGCAACTGGGCCGCCACAATATGTTCCAGCAGCACATCCACCCCAATATGCTCCCGGAGCTTGATCAAGGGTTGTGCGTGGCGCGCCCGTTTCAATACGAGTCACATTCATGTGCGGCGCTTGGTTATATGTCGCTGAAGTCAGATAATCATAAGGCTGAGCGTAATTAATACCCATTGGCTGATTTACATAAGGCGATGCCGTGACATTGATGCCAGGATTGCAAAGATTAGCAGCGCCGTAACATCCACCACCAGCAAAAGATACCGGGGCAAGGCCTGCCATAATAAGACCGCCAGATACGGTCAAAATAGAACGAGTAATACGCATAATGCGCTCCCAAAACTTGCCCCACACCCGCTGGCCTACCAGCAAGATTCAGACATATTAAACCATCCATTTGCAAATCATTTTGCAAACATCATAGGCGCTGTGCGTTGAGATGCGCTTAGACGTTAAAAGTCATAAGCAATCCCGCTGCGTTCCCAATCGCCAAAGCGCGTGGGTTCAGCCCCCTTTGGGCCTGCATGTTCACCGGGACGTTCACGAAGAGCTTTTTCTTGCGCCTTACGGCGCTCGGCAGCTTCAAATAAGGCGCCCTTGGCCGCCTCACTAATTAGCTTTCCGGGCGCTGCCCCTGGGGCCAGTGCACCGGGCTGTATAACATTTGGATCTACCGGCTTTTCTTCCGGAATATCGTCAATATTATCCGCCATATTACTCTCCTTAAGCCCCAGCCTAACAGCCAGCTCAAGTCGGATCAAGGATACAGAATATAACGCGCTAGCTAGGCCCAGTCATATCTTCACCATCTCCTAACGACTGGGAAACATCGAAAAATTTGGTGAATTCTGCCAAATCAATTCGTGAAGCTCTACGGCTTACCTCGGTCATATGGCACAGCTTATAGCCAATTGACACTAAGAGCCGATTAAGGCTTATGGTAAATAAATTATCAATTTTGACAGCTCTTACTAGCTTTCAAGGATATGGCTTTTCTATTGGCTTTCACGGCTGACGCGGTTAAAGGCTGCCCCAGAGATAAGGCAGCTACGCGCGCCCTTACTAGATAAGAGATAAGAAAGCACATTATGTCCGATGAGTTCAAACCCCAATCTAATAATCGCCAGTCTTCGCCAAGGCGCTCTTCACAAAGCGGTTCTTCACATGGCGGGGCAAAAGGCGGTTCAACAAAAGGTGCGCGTATCAGCGCCGCTCAAGCTCTGGTCGCTATTTTCGAAAATAAGACAGCTCTAGAAGTCGCCCTCTCAAATATACCCATCTATAAAGATTTATCCGCGCGGGACCGCGCCTTTTCTCGCAATATTGTTGCCACCACCATTCGCCATTTAGGCCAGATTGACGCCGCGCTTAAACCCTTTCTAAGCCGTCCGCCCTCCCCCTATGTCACAGCTATATTGCGCGCAGGCACGGCCCAGCTCTTATTTTTAGGCACGCCCGTCCATGCCGCCGTAGGAGAATCTGTGGCCGTGCTTAAACGGGCGCGAAACCGCGGCGACGCTAATGCAGCGGGCATGGTCAATGCCGTCTTGCGCAAAGTATCAGAGCAAGGCCCAGAGCTTATTGCCGATATTGCCCCCGAAGCTAATCTGCCCGATTGGCTGCAACAAAGCTGGCGCAAAACATATGGCCAAGACAATTTACGCGCTATGGCCAAAGCCTGCCTGACCCAGCCGCCCCTTGATATTACAGTCAAGGCTGATCCAGAAAAATGGGCAGGGCCGTTAGAAGCGCAGATCCTACCAACAGGCACGCTTCGTAAAAAGGGAGTGGGCAATATTAAAGAAATGGCAGGTTTTGAAGAGGGAGCATGGTGGATACAAGATATCGCCGCCGCGCTGCCCGTTCGTATTTTGGGCGATCTGAGCGGCAAAACGGCGCTCGATATGTGCGCCGCGCCGGGCGGAAAAACGCTCCAGCTCGCCGCCGCAGGCGCCAAAGTGACCGCGCTTGACCGTTCGGCGGATCGCCTGCGCCGCGTGACGCAAAATTTACAGCGCACGGGGCTCAGCGCAAAAACCATTGCCGTTGACGCCGTTAAATGGCGCGGCATTAAAGATCATAGCTTTGACGTGGTGCTGCTCGATGCACCTTGCTCTGCGACAGGTACATTGCGCCGCCGCCCAGATGTGGCGTGGAATAAAAGCCCTGTGGATGTTTCTAGCCTTGTGCAGCTGCAAAAACGTCTTTTAGAGGCCGCCGCGCGTAATGTTGCTCCTGGAGGCACGCTATTATATTGTACATGTAGCCTTGAACCTGCCGAAGGAGAGGCCCAAATTGCGGCATTTTTGCAGTCTCGGACAGATTTTAGCCTTAATTCAATATTAAGGGACTCACTCTTGGATATGCCTGAGGCTATTTTAACTAATGGATATGTCCGCTCGCTACCACATTATCTAGGCGAAAAAGGGGGAATGGACGGATTTTTTGTCGCTCAACTCACATATGAGCAATAAAATCATTTCGTTCAGACAATCTTTATCTCTTTTGGCCTAAATAATGCAAGAAAGCGGTTAACTGTACCAAAATGGGAGACTCCTATGAGCAACACATCAACTTTTCTGCGCACAAGCGCGATTGCAACGGCGGCTATTGCTGGCCTAACACTTACTGCTTGCGCCAGTAACGGTTCACAATCAGACAACCGTTATGCCAATAGCTACGGCAATGCCTATGGCTATGAAACGGGTGGATCGGCATGTGCGCCTCAAAATCAATGCGCGCCAACTGGTAATGCCCGTTATGGCAATGCCGCACCTGTTTATGCCGCGCCTGCACCTGTCTATGCCGCGCCGCGCACTGAAAATGTCATTTATGCAGATTGTTCTGTTATCAATGGACTAAATTGCGGCCCAACTTATCAGCCAGCGCCGACACAAGTTTACACGGCTCCAGCAGCAACATATGCCGCGCCAACATATTCAGCCCCTACATATTCAGCGCCAGCCACAAGCTATGGCAGCGAAACAGCGCCATGCCCAGCTGGCACCGTATCCAATGGCGACGGAACCTGCATGCAGTCAAGCT
>JALZUP010000294.1 GCA_023301505.1 Robiginitomaculum sp. | reverse complement strand
TCGTATTTCTGTATTGCGTTCTTTTTCGCTGACTTGTCGTATCATTCGAGCGTCATTCATCTGTCTAGCAAGCGTTGTAGTCCTGCCTTAGGGTCTTTACCTTGCTTAATAAGCTCGTTGACGTACTTTCTCTGTTTCTCTAGAGTGACGTAATCTTCATCTTTAGTTTTATACATGGTGATTTAATAAGTTTTAAAAAGACTGTTTACTATATGATTCATCGTTCGTTTAATACTCTTCAAACTCACCGTACAATGAGCAGTGCTACACAGATATAAACAGATATTCTTGCATCCTCGTCCGTCATATATTTCATGAGTTCGACAAAAGCTTGTAAAAGTTCTCTCATTGGGTATAAGTTAGTTACAAGTTGGTTAAAAAGTTTTTGACACAGTCTAGAGCTCGGCACTCTGCAATGACTGTGTTTTTTGTTACATTCAATCAAATATATAATCAAATTCAGTAGATACATGTTCTTCCTTCTCTCATATAACCATCCCAAAGTGGGAAGTCATTGGGGTCTGGAACGTGGATTGTGCTTTGCTAAAGTAGTCAACCTGTCCGCTTGTTATTTGCATTCCCTGTAGGCTCGTTAGTCTATTTTGTTGTTTCTGAGCAATAACCGCCTCAGAGTCACCAGACTGCACAAAATACTGTTCTTCTGCGTTTTCAAACTCTTGATCTGAGATAACCGCTCAACTTTCTTGACGTAGGATCGAATTTATGAAATCCCTCTTTCACTGGTCGTACTGTTGGTATCGGTCGCTCTCCAGAACCTTTGGTTTCCATTCGTTGGCTTTTATCTTTCTCATTGTAGAGAATCCACCTTCTAGCTCTTCGCTCTCGATCGAAGTCAATATATCATTCGATTTCATCATTCTATCTGCGAATTGAAAACTCTTCGCTTGCTGTAGGTTGTCAAATTCTATAGATGGTAGCGTTCCGCCAGTTTTCGCTGTCGGTGTGGTCTGCACTTTCTGGATCATGCCAGCTTCCACATTTCTCCTATTCACCAATCATTGTACCTTTTTACCTCCTGCGTTGACGTACTGCTTCATTAGATTTCAAGCTTTCGCAAAGTCTTTAGAGTTTACCGCATCCAATATAGGCTGTGCGTTTTTTGCTCGTATTCATTGCCCTAGATTGTACTCGAAGCTTGTAAGAGCCGCTTCTTGTGTTGGTGAAAGGTCTGTTTCAACTCTGCCTCTTCGTGTTTGGTAGGTTTTCAGTTGTTCGTTGAATAATATTTCAGCCTGTCACTCAGATATCGTATCTCATTTCTTCACTGGTACGCCGTTTATTCTTGTAGTACCGTATCAGATGGTTCGTACTCCTGCTGAATCTAGATATGCGTTAGATCTGTATCATTCAAACTGTTTTATAGCATCAACCGTCTCATTTCCAGACTCGAAAGAAGAAGAATCAAATTTATTCACCACGTTCAAGTTTTCGTCTAGTGCGTACATAGTTCCATCTTCCGTTGTTTCGTATCTGAGCTGTGTTTCTGGGTTTGCTTTTCTAAAGTCTAAGTCTCGCTGTACCATTTCACGTCTCATATTTTCGTCTAGTTTCATCAACGAAATTTTACTATCTATATCTCTAGTGTCTCGGTATTCGGCAACAGTCTGTGTATACTGTCTTTCGTCTACTAGTGTTTCTCTAGCGTATGCCCTGTTGTCTTCTAGTTGTGCCTGTGAATATGCCCTATCGTCTGCCACAAGTCATTCTTGGTATGCTCTATCGTCAGTCAAACGGTCTTCACTATATTCTCTGTCGTCTATCTTTTCTTCTCTAGCGTATTCTCTGTCGCTATCTATCAATGTTTCGTTATACGCTCTGCTATCTTGTGTCAAAAATTCATTATATGCTCTATCATCCTGCGTTAGGTATTCATTATATGCTCTGTCGTCTAGCTTGTTTGCTTGCTCGTATGCTCTATTATCTGCTGTGAGTTCTCTTTCGTATGCTCTATTTGATTCTGTCTGTAGTTGTTCGTATGCTCTATCTTCTATGATGAGTCATTCTTGATATGCTCTATCTGATACCTTTTCAATCTGCCCTAGCTGTGTCTGGAACATCTGCCGTTGTTGGTCGTATTGGTCACGACTCATTCCATAGGTAAACTCTAATTGTTTTCGTTGCTGTGCTTCTTGTTGTTCTTGATCCTGGAGAGTCAGTTGCATGATCGTCTGTGCTTCCTGTAGCTCGCTATCATATCATGATTTCAGATATCCGTACTCATTCAATAGTCTCGTTTCCTCCTTTGCAAGCCTTGTGATTCTATCAGACGCAATAGCTTGTATCTTCGACATGGGTGCTTTACCTTTCAGTTCCTCGATTGCTTCTTGCTGTGTGTATTCTATATCTGTTCTTAGATCGTTTATCTCCTGTTCCTTTTTAGCTAGTCAGTCCTCTGCTGACTTTAGAGATTCGCTATTCATGTACTGATTGTATAGTTCCACCGCTGAGGTTCTTTCTACATTGAACGATTCCATCATTC
>JALZUP010000293.1 GCA_023301505.1 Robiginitomaculum sp. | reverse complement strand
GCCGCGCTTTATTAGATGATCTGTATTAGCCGTAACACTTAATCAAGCGTCACAAAGCGCGTTAGATATTCAACTTCTTCATCGTCGACATATTTAGCCATTTCGCGTTTGAAATCATCTATTGATTGATAAGGACGATATTCTTCAAACTCATGAGCCAGCTTACTTGGCGTCAAAGATGATGGAATAAGTTTATATTCTTCTTCGGTTCCAGAGTTTAGCCCGACCTTTACAAATAGAAGGCCGTAAATTGTTTTCAGCTCTTCCTCAGTCAAATCAGGGCTAAGGGCAGCACGTAAATCTGTCGCGCTTTCATATGGACGACCCTCAATAATTTTTAGCGCGCCGTCACGTCCAACACCAGGAACGCGAGCTATGGTCAAAAACTCAGACGTATTCGGGTCTACCAAAGGAGCTGTCAGCGAAACTTCAACGGGGCCATCGAGAGGGCCTGCGCCATCGCCCATACCACCGCCGCCCATGCCGCCGCCGCCGTCTCCCATGCCGCCAGCACCCATGTCACCCATGCCGCCGCCGCCCATGCCGCCGCCTTCGCCCATGCCACCACCCATGTCGCCGCCGCCCATGTCACCGCCGCCCATGTCACCCATGCCTCCAGCGCCCATAGCGTCACCACCCTGAGCATTAGTTGCAACATTTGTATCACCACTTTGACCACAAGCGGTTGCGAGAAGTGCGAAGCTGGATAAGGCTATAAAAGATTTTAAAACAGACATGTGAGTCCCCTTGTCGTTATGTATAGTTACATGGCAAATAAATTGCTCTATTGGCAAAGAGCTATAAATCAAACACAGACAAAACGCAAATAAAGTCAAAGGCTAATAAAGTCAGGCAATCAGAGAACATTATGATCCTCACACAAAAGACCATCCGCAAATATATAATATGGGCCCTGTTCACAGCTCCAGCCCTTTATATCCTATATCGCTTCAAAGCAGATATTATTAGCTATGGCGAGGTTATCCATAAAACAGGAGAGCTAAGCGTTTATTTTCTTTTTGTATCGCTCGCCGTGACGCCTTTGCGCAATGTGTTTTCAAATGCCAAATGGGTGCGCTGGCTAGTCTATCATCGCCGCGCAATTGGCGTCGCCAGCTTTGGCTATGCCGCGCTGCACACAGCCGTCTATGTCGAGCGTAAATGGGGCTATGATCTGATTTTGAACGAAGCCATGAAACCAAGCCTGATGACAGGGTGGATCGCCCTTGCCATTTTCCTTGCACTGGCGCTGACCAGTAATAATCCCAGTGTTGCCGCGCTCAAGCGCCGCTGGCAATTATTGCACCGCTTAGTTTATGCAGCGACCGCGCTGACGATTGCCCATTGGGCATTAGCATCATTTGAATCGCGGCCCGCCTATATTTTTATGGCAGCCTTATTGGCTATTCAAAGCTTGCGCTTTATCAAGCGTAAAGCCTAGCTTTTACGTGATTTAGCAAAGGCAAAGCCGCCCAACGCTAAAAGAAGTAACGCGCCTAATATCCCCCAGATAGATTTTGACCCTGACGATGCCGCAGCGACGCCATCTGTAATGTCAGTGACGGATGCTGGAACTGGTACTGATGAGGCTATCTCAGATAATTTCTCTGTAGAGTTTTCGGCTAGTTGCTCCGCCTTTTCAGTCAAGCCCGACGTAACGTCATCAACGCTTTTTGGAAGTGCTGGGGCAGATGAGTCTGAACGTGCTTCTTGTTGCACCTCTGGCTGTTGCACCTGTGGCTCAGGAGCTGCTTGTGGGGCCGCTTGCGGAATTGCTGCCGCGATAGGTGCAGAAGGAGCTGGGATAGCGGCTTGCTGTTCCGGCTGTGGTTGTGGCGGTTCACCGCCCATACCGCCATCAGCCATGCCGCCGCCCATGCCGCCGCTTCCATCGCCTCTTGCTGCAGCATCGCCCATGCCGCCGCCCATACCACCGCCGCCATCGCCCATGCCGCCCATGCCACCGCCGTCACCCATGCCGCCGCCGCCCATGCCGCCGCCTTCGCCAGTGCGAGTAATTTCTTCTAATCTGGCTCTCTCTTCATCGCTTTCCACAGGTTTGTTCTGTGTAATTTCTTCACGAACAAGCGTCACGCCCTTTGAGCTAGTGATCGTCCCTAAGGCCATCGTCAGCCCGCCATTAACCGCAGGCCAGCCACGTATAGTCACCGTATCGCCGACATCCGCAATATCGCGGTTTCCAATGACATTATCCCAACGCGTGGGAGCCATGCTCTCAATTGTCCAAGAGCCTTCTATAGCGACATCATTAACAACCACAATTGTATGCGGGTTTCTAAATTCTAGAGATTCAAGCACGCCCGTAATTATGATTGGATTGTCCAAATCATAAATAGCAAATGAGTGATGCGCATTACTCGCATTGGAAAATGACAATGCGCCAAGCCCGATTAGTGAAACTGCGCCCATCTTTAAAAACTTTGTCATGTCTTGCTCCATCCTAGATTCAATTTGTTGATGCTTTCAATATAGGTGTGCCTTCGTCAGAACAAGGCTCTTTTACGACATAAATGTACCATATATGTCTCTGGAGCAGTCATCTCATTCGTTTACTCAACGGACTTGACACAAAACAGGAACATGAATAGAACAAAGCTGCAAGTTGCTGATTTGTTCAGCTTTGATTCGAATTTGGCCCTTTGACCGCGGCCTTCACTATGGAGCGCTCTATGCTCACCCAAAAACAACATGACCTTTTGGTCTTTATTGATGGCCGTTTGAAAAAAGATGGCGTGTCCCCTTCTTATGACGAAATGAAAGATGCGCTGGGCCTTGCCAGCAAATCGGGCATTCACCGCCTGATCACGGCCTTAGAAGAACGCGGATTTATTCGGCGTTTGCCCCACCGTGCCCGCGCACTCGAAGTTCTCAAAGTCCCTGGTCAGAATGAACGCGCCGCGCCAGCCGTCTCTGCCTCTGCATCTAGTTCCAACACAGCAGAGCCTGCTAATGATGCGTTCGAAGTTCCATTTGTTGGCAAGATTGCAGCAGGCAGCCCCATTCTCGCTATAGAAGATAATAGCAATATGATGGCAGTTCCAGCCAATATGATTGGCCGCGGCGATCATTTTGCGCTTGAGGTTGAAGGCGAGTCCATGATCGAAGCTGGGATTTTAGACGGAGATGTGGTTGTCATTCGAAAAACCAATACAGCGCGCAATGGACAGATTGTCGTCGCCCTTGTTGACCGCGAAGAAGCCACACTTAAACGCCTAAATAAGACGTCTAATGGTGTAGAGCTTATTGCCGAAAATCGTGATTTTCCAACCCGTACATTCGGCCCTGACCGCGTCGATGTTCAAGGCGTTCTCGTCGGGTTAGTGCGCAAATATCATTGATAATTACGCGTGGTTTTAGCGCGTATCTCTAGTTTTCTTGGCCCCATGGTCTGTTTTTACGGGCTATGGGGTTTGCTATTTTGCGTATAATTTCAGTCTTTGATAAATAAATATCCTGCGCGCCTTGATCAGATAAAAGGCGCTGATCGATGAGTTTATTTGCGCAGGTTCGGCGCAGCACAGGCCCCGCATAGCGCGCGGGGAAAATGACGATATCTGCATTCGCGCATTCTTCCGCCAGCACGTCAGGACTATTGACGACTGAGATAATACGCTCTTGCACAATCATACGGCAAGCTGCGCCGTCACATGCGGCGTAATCTTCGCTATATTCCACGCGTTCGGCATCCGCAAACCCAGCGCGCTCTATAAATTGCGCTGTGCCATAACTATCCGCGCGCTTGCGCTGCACATAAAGACGCTGCCCTGCCTCGCTACGATCCCAAAAAGCGACATCGCCATCCTCGGAAATGCGTAGATCAGCTTGCGGAGTCATCATCCAAATCAGGCCCACAGCCCCCATCATGGCCAGTCCTGTCATACGTTTACGCAGCGGCCCAAGGCACAGCATCACAAATCCGAGCCCATATATACCAATGGCCCAAACTGGAGCCGCTTTGATATAAATGCGCGATTGATCAAAAGACGCCACCCAATTGGCGATAATTAACATATAGCTCAGCCCCTGCCCCATAATCAGTAATGGCCAGCGCTCTAACCCCAAAGGCATGACTATGATAGCCGCAATCCCCATCGGCATAACCAAAAAGGAAAAGATCGGCATAGCCAGTAAATTTCCAACAAGGCCAAAACGGGTCACATAATTAAAATGCATCGCCGCAAAGCCTCCTGTTGCGCCGCCCGCCACAAGGCTTGTCGTTGCAAGCGCAATAAGACTATTTTTTATACGGCTAATCGGCCCGCGCCCATAAGAGATACCATAATGCTCGCGCCATAGGCCATAAACGCTCACTAACGCCGCCGCCGCCGCAAATGACATTTGAAAGCCGGCCGAAATCAGCACTTCAGGATATATCGCCAAAGTCACCGCCGCCGCCAAAGCAACGCTGCGCATGGAAATCGCCGCGCGGCGCATGAGCACGGCCGCAAACATCACCATCGCCATAATATAGGCCCGCTGTATCGATACTGTGCCTGTGGAGAGTAAAAAGTAAAAAGTTGCAACGCACATGGCCAAGGCGGCTGCGGGGCGGCGCACATCCATTCGGCGCGCAAGTCCGTCTATGAGCGCTAAAAGCCATGTAATTGTGAAATAAGCGCCCCCCGCCACAAGTCCCATATGCAAGCCCGAAATCGCCAAAACATGAGCGAGCCCTGCGCTGCGCAGCGCTTCCGTTTGCACATCATCAATATAGGCGCGCTCCCCCGTTAAAAGCGCAACTTGAAGCCCCGCCGTGTCTTGCGGGGCATTATCCACTATACGCTGAGTGACTTTGTGCCGAAACCGCGTCAAGCCGCGTTGCCAGCGCGCGAAACCCTGCGCCTTAACTAACGCCGCTTCAGGCGTGCCTATCGCAAAGCCATAGCCTCCAACCTTTTCAAAAAAGGCTCTCTGAGCGGGGTCATAACCATCTGCGATGACAGGTCTAGGCGGCGCGCTCATAATGGCGCGAATGCGGATCCCGTCACCAGGCTCAAAGCCATGCGGCTTTGTCTTTACGCGCAATTTTTCTGGAATATCCTCAGCCGCAAACAGCCCACCTGAATTTTCAAGCTCATCCATTCGCAACCGCCAGCGCGTGCCTGTGCCAGAGCGTTCTACCGCCTCAATCCAGCCTGTCAGATAATAGCTTTGCTCATAATCATCTAAGATAGGAGACGCTAATTGCGCGCTATGTAGCGAAGCCCGCCCTGCCCCCAAAATCGCAAGACTTATGGCGAAGGCAAGGCTAGTCACCCAGCCGTTCTGCTGACGGCGCAATATATAAGCGATGAACAGCCCTACTCCAGCCAGCCCTAGGAGCCAGCGCCAATCTGGCTCAAATTTTAACGCAAAATAGACCGCTATACCGAGAGCAAAGGCGCATACTCCCCATTCAAAACTCAAATCACGGGTGAAAACTCTATCTAATTTATCAGGCTCAAATTCATATAGGCCTTGGTCAAAATTTTGATCCGCGCTTTGGTCAAATGTGGACGTGCCTCCATAAGGCGAGCCCAAGCTCTTTCCTGAATGTCCAGTTGTCTGAGGCGTTTTACGTTCAAAAATAGACGCGCCGCCACGACCACGAGCAAGGCTAAACTTGCTCAAAATATTTATAAAAAAGACGCGAATAGGACGCTTCCCCCTAGTGCCAATCCCATATCCTATGCTAGATGGCTTCACCTTAACAGACCTTGCCTATAAAGTGTAATCAATCATGACCACATCCGCTGCACATGCCACTTCTGATTCAGCCCCTGCCACAACCTCTGCCACGGCAAAAGTCATCACCCGTTTTGCCCCCTCACCCACAGGGTTTTTACATATTGGCGGGGCGCGCACGGCTCTGTTCAACTATCTATTTGCCAAACATCATGGCGGCACATTTCTCCTACGTGTTGAAGACACAGACCTAAAACGCTCAACACCCGAAGCCACTCAGGCAATTTTAGACGGCATGGATTGGCTTGGGTTAAAAGCAGATGGCGAGATTGTCTATCAAAGCAAAAATGCGCCCGCCCATATAGAGGCGGCGCTGACCATGATTGATAGCGGCCATGCTTATCGCTGTTATCTCACGCCCGAGCAGCAAGATAGCTTGCGCCAATCCGCGCGCGAGGCAGGTCATGCTTTTCGTAGCCCTTATCGTGATGGCAAAGCCGCACCGACTGATACGGCGTCATTTGTCGTACGCTTTCGCGTGGCTGACGGCCAAACCCACATAAATGACCATGTGCAAGGCGAGGTTAAATGGGAAAATGATCAATTTGATGATTTAGTTCTACTGCGCGCCGATGGCAGTCCAACCTATATGCTCGCCGTTGTGGTGGATGATCATAATATGGGTATCACCCATGTGATTCGAGGCGATGACCATTTAATCAATGCGGGCCGCCAGAGCTTGATCTACCGCGCCCTAGGATGGGACGTGCCAGATTTTGCCCATGTGCCGCTCATCCACGGCCCCGACGGCAAAAAGCTCTCTAAACGCCACGGCGCTCTTGGCGTGGAGGCTTATAGTGAGATGGGATACATCCCCGAAGGAATAAAAAATTACCTCTTAAAGCTAGGCTGGGCGCAGGGCGATCAAGAAATATTTACCAAGCAAGAGGCCATTGAGGCTTTCACCATGAGCGGCTTAAATAAAGCGCCTGCACGTTTGGATTTTGATAAAATGGCCTTTATCAATGGCCATCACATGCAAATGAGCGCCGAGTCCCAGATAATGGAATGGGCCAAACCCTTTCTTGATCTTGAAAATGAGCGTGATTTACCAGATGAAACACTCGCCAGAGTCAGCGCCGCAATGCCAAGTTTAAAGCCGCGCGCCAAGACTTTGGCCGAATTTGCACAACAAGCTTACTACATTACACGGCAACGCCCGCTCCCGATTACAGGAAAAGCGAAAAAAAGTCTCAAAGGAGACGCAATTTTCTACCTAAGGGAATTGCAAAAAATGCTGCAAGATGTACAAAGCCCAGACTGGACGTCATCACACCTTGAAAAGGTTTTGACAGTTTATGCTACAAATAAAAATTTGGGCTTTGGCAAAATCGGTCAACCCCTCAGAGCAGCCTTGACAGGCGGCGCCCCCTCTCCAGACCTTGCGGTGGTTCTACACTGCTTAGGGAAGGATGAAACTCTGGGGCGATTAACTGACTGTCTTTCGGCTTTTGAATAAAATAAGCGCATAAGACGCAACATAAATAAGAGGTTCCTATGGAAAGCAAAATGAAACAAGCGGGCACGGCCACGCTAACAGTTGATGGAAAAACCGTCGAACTGCCTATATTATCTGGCACGGATGGCGCAAATTGCATTGACGTACGCAAATTGCACGCCTTGACGGGTCACTTCACGATTGATCCCGGTTTTACCTCCACTGCATCCACGGAAAGCCAGCTGACCTTTATCAATGGCGGCAAAGGCCAACTTGTCCACGGCGGATATTCAATTGAAGCGCTCGCCGATAAGGCAGACTTTACAGAAGTCATCTATCTCTTGCTCAATGGCGAATTGCCAAGTCAAGCCCAATTTGACGGCTTGACCAAAGCGCTTGCTGAAAAAGCTGTGCTGCCGCAACAAACGAAAGAGTTCTATAAAGGCTTTTCTAAAGACGCTCATCCTATGGCGATGATGACGGCGACTATGGGCGCTCTATCCGCGCTTTACGAAGAGGTCGATATTGAAGACGAAGCGTACCGCATGGATATGGCATTAAATATGATTGCGCAAATTCCTGTATTGGCGGCGCGCGCATATAAGCATTCTATTGGCGAAGATTTTGTCGATCCCGACCCTAGCCTGTCTTATGCTGCTAACTTCTTGAAAATGACATTTGGTAAAGCTGGCGAAGACTACAAAGTTGATCCTGTCATTGCTGATGCAATGGATAAAATATTCATTCTTCATGCTGACCATGAGCAAAATGCCTCAACCTCTACTGTGCGTTTGGCTGGCTCATCAGGCACAAATCCATATGCCGCAATAACGGCTGGTGTTGCCTGTCTTTGGGGCCCCTCACATGGCGGCGCAAATGAAGCTTGCCTGAACATGCTCAATGAAATTGGCAGCGTGGACCGCATCCCTGAATTTGTCGCCCGCGCCAAAGATAAAGCAGACCCTTTCCGCCTTATGGGCTTTGGTCACCGCGTTTATAAAAACCACGACCCGCGCGCGCGCGTCATGGAAAAAACAACACATGAAATCTTGGGCCAGCTAAATATCGACAACCCTATTTTGGATGTGGCGATGGAGCTTGAAAAAATTGCGCTAAGTGATGAATATTTCGTCGAGCGCAACCTTTACCCTAATGTTGATTTCTACTCTGGCATTGTTTTGTCAGCTCTTGGCTTCCCAACATCTATGTTCACCGTATTATTTGCTCTAGCCCGTACAACAGGCTGGGCTGCGCAGTGGCATGAATTTCATGGTGACCCAAGCCAGCGCATTGGCCGCCCTCGTCAGCTTTTCACAGGCCCCGCGCCGCGTGACTATACCGAGATTGCTAAACGCTAAAGCAATGAGCTAGCTAGGCAATAAAAAGATTTATGAAAGGCTCGCAGTTTTGCGGGCCTTTTTTACGATCTCTATAACGGCTTGGGCCGCTTGGGCGCTTGCGATGCCGCCATCCCCCGCTATCTTCGCAGTCTGCTCTAGCAGCGCTTTACTGGCGGCATCGCGCACATCTTTTTGCGTTAGATAAGGCAGAATTGTCTGCGCCAAAACAGGGCCAGTCACATCCTTTTGCATATATTCTGGCATGATTGCTCTACCAGCCGCTATATTGACCATGGCAATAAATTTTGGCTTGAAGAGCTGCTTGGCGATGAGAAAACTCAAAGGCCCTAGCTTATAGGCAATAACGGCCGGCAAGCCCGCACAGGCAATCTGGGTTGTTACCGTGCCTGAACAGGCCAGCGCAGCTTGGGACGCTGCAAATATGTCTAGCTTGCGGTTCTCATCTGTAAAGATAACCTGATTAAGCCGTTGATCCGCCCCTGCTGCCGCGCGCACATCTGTGGCGACATTGGCCGATAATGGCGAAATGAACCGAATATCTGGACGCTCTTTGAGCAAAAGCTCAATCGTGTCAGCAAAGGGCGTTGCAAGGCGCTGGACTTCGGATAAACGCGAGCCAAATAAGACCGCGCAGAGCGGTGCATCTGGCGCGATTTCATATTCACGGCGAAGGGACGGCCCATCCCCCACGCTATAATCTTGGTCAAAAACAGGGTTGCCCACATATTGAGTCGGCAAGCCATAGCGTTCAAAATATGGAGGCTCAAAATGATGAATAGCAAGGAGGTGGTGAGCATAATCGGCCAGCGTCTTTGAACGCCCTTCGCGCGTGGCCCAAACTTGCGGGGCGACATATTTAATAATCTGGCCTTGATAACCTGCCTTTTTAAGGCCCGCAGCCACACGGATCATAAAGCCCCAACTATCAATAAGGATAACCGCATCAGCTTGCTTATCCATAATGTCGTCAACGGCGCGGCGCACAAGCGCCATGATTGTCCCGTAATGTTTCAGCCCGTCAAAAATCCCCAATAATGAAAGAGGTGAGGTATCAAAAAGGCTCTCAACGCCTTCGGCGCGCATAGCTGGCCCGCCTATGCCTGAGATTATATATGGAGTGTCTTTTGCTTTATTCTGCGTATCCCTGATATGCCGAATAAGGGCTGCGCCCAATTGCTCCCCAGACGGCTCGGCGGCGAGAACGTAAATATGCGGCGCGCGGCTCATTATCTATGCCTCATCCATATTGCCTTTATAAGGCCCAGCCTCAAATGCAACACGCTCAAGACCGATGATAAAAAGCCCTGCCTTATCCGCTTCAGTGATAGCTGCCTCGCGGTCTAGAATGAAAGCCCCGCCCTCTTCAACGGCTATGCCGTCAAGCCCAGACTCAATTGCGGCCTTAATTGTCGTCAAACCAATTGTAGGCAAATCAATGCGCAATTCTTGGCCCGGCTTAACCATTTTTGCGAGCACGCCCCTATTAACCGATGAGCCTGATGAGCTTGATGAATCTGTAGCCTCTTTTTTGCCGCGTATATCATCAGGGAGTAGCCCCACATGGCGCAACATACCATCTGTACCGTCTTGCGCCTCTACCGCCAAAACAAGGCCGTCACGCACAACCGCGCCCTGCCCAATATCCAAAGCGCCAATAGATTTGGCAATATGGCGCGCCTTATCAATATCCCTCATATGGGCTGCATTTGGCTGTGTTTGAGTGAGCACGCCCTGCTGAACAACTAATCCAGAGCAAATATCTTGCGCGCCAACAAGGCTTATGCCTTCTTTGTCAAAAATCTTGGTGATATGGGTCAGCAGAGCATCATCGCCTTTCGTGGCGGCTTTGAGGATGCCGGGCAAATATTTCATGCCGCCCATATCTGGACGAACAGCTTTAAAATCTGGCCGTTTGACAGTGCCAGCAAATGTAACTGCTTTAATATCCTTTGATTTAAGCGTTTTTATCAATCGCCCAAATTCCCCCAAACGATAGCTGTCTAAGACGCAGCCTTCATAATCTTCTGGCTGAAAAAATCCTGCTAACCCTGCAATATAAATATCGCGGCCTTGCTCGATCGCGGCCTGCACAACCGCTTTGGGCAAAGAGCCTCCCCCAGCGATTAAGCAAATTTTTCCATCCTCTGGCACGGCTGTATTTACGGCTGTATCGGTCATATTTAATGCCCCGTTAGCGGCGTGCAAATAGGGCGCTTATCCTGACTTTTGATAAAATCTACGATTTCCATGACTTGCGCATGATCACTATAAAGCCGAGAGACATCTTCGATGCGCTCTTTGAATGTGCCTTCATTTGCAAATAGGAGACGATAGGCCGAGCGTAAATCCCGTATCGCTTTGCGCTCAAATCCGCGGCGGCGCAAACCAATTATATTTAGCCCCGCCAAATGCGCAAAATTACCAACAACAGAGCCATAAGGAATTACATCAGTGGTCACAGCAGCCATCCCGCCAACAAAGGCATGGTCGCCAATGCGCGTAAATTGATGCACAGCAGACAATCCGCCCATAATCACATTATTGCCAATAGTCGCGCAGCCGCCTATTTGAACGCTATTGGAGAAAATGACATTATTGCCAATATGGCTCTCATGGCCCACATGAGCGCCAACCATGAAATAACCATCATTGCCAATGACCGTATTGCGGCGCCCTACATCTGTTCCCGGATGCACATTGGCCTTTTCGCGAAATATATTGCGCTCACCAATGATGATGCCAACATCCCCGCCCTTATGTTTAAAATCTTGCGGGGGATGGCCCATAGAGACAAAGGGATAGAGCGTACAGTCTTTACCAATCTCGGTATTGCCGGCAATATTGGCTTGGGCGATCAGGCGCACGCCATCATGCAAAGTCACATTTGGCCCAACAACGCAAAACGGCCCTATTTCTACATTCTTCCCAAGCTGCGCTTTGGGGTCAATATATGCCGATGGATGGATTTTTTCACTCATTATGAGGCCTTGTGAAATGCCCTAGCGCAATATGCAAAAGGCAGGTTTAAAATGACATTATGGAGGCCGTAAAATCGACCTGTGCGGCGATCTTATCATCGACCTTGGCTACGCCTTCAAACTTATAGAGCTTGCCGCGCTGTTTCACAATTTCCACGTCTACACAGATTGTGTCATTCGGTTGCACGGGCCGCCTAAATTTGGCTTTATCCACCCCGCTAAAGGCCATAAATTCGGTCTCGCCATCAATCAGACCCGCCAGCTCGATAAGCATAGCTCCAGCCTGCGCCACTGTTTCAACGATTAAAACCCCCGGCATAATGGGACGGCCAGGGAAATGGCCTTTAAAAAATTCTCGCTCCGCGCCCACATGATTCTCAGCCGTAATTTTATGCCCCTCGACAGATATGACGCGCGTTAGCATAAGCATAGGGTCGCGGTGCGGAATACATTGTTTGATTATATCTTGCCCAAAGGGCGGGCTTGGTATGTCTGAAGGCTGCTGACTCATAGAACTATCTCTTTTTGTAATCAGCAGGCAGCACTAGCTCGCAGACCCACGTTTCTTGGGCTTAGCCATTTTGCTCAGCACCGCACATTCGCGAATGAACTGACGCAAAGGCTTTGCTGGATAGCCGCCCCACGCTTCGCCCGCTGGCACATCTTTCATATGACCGCTATTGGCCGCAAGGATAGCGCCCTCACCAACCACGACATGGTCAGCTACTCCGACGCCGCCCGCTAAGACCGCACCAGCGCCAATAGTAACGCTGCCAGAAATACCGCTATGCCCTGCAACCACCACACCTTCGCCGAAGTTACAATTATGCCCAACTTGGCAAAGATTATCGATTTTGACATTATCCGCCAGAATAGTATCGCCCAACATACCGCGGTCAATCGTAGAGCTATAACCAATGGAAACCTTATCGCCAATGATTACCCGTCCAATATGCATTATATCAAGCGGGCCTTGCGCGGTGGGGGCAATTCCAAAACCATCACCGCCGACCGAGCTATTACTATGAATTTTGCAATGTTTACCGATCACGGCGCATTGCACGGTGGCATTGGCTTCAACCGAGCTATATGCGCCGATTTCAACGCCGGGATATATGACGCTATTGGCGCCAATAATTGCGCCTTCGCCGATTTTGGCTCCCGCGCCGATTACCGCGCCGGGAAGAATTTTAGCGCTCTTGGCAATATCGGCCTCTGGGCTTATGGCAGCATCACCGCTTTCAAAATCTCGCTTTTGATAAATTTTCGAAATGCTAAGCGCAAAAACCCCGCGTGCAAACTTTACTGGTAATGGCGTCAAGCCAGCTTGCTCTACGATCTCAACATCTTCTGCATCGCAGAGGCAAAATCCGCCTGCTGCGTCTGCTAATTGCCCTTTATATTTTCGGCCACCGTAATATGTCAGCATGTCTGGCTGACTATCCTCCAAATTGCTGACATCTTGGATCACGGCACTTTTTTGCTCGGGCGAGAGGGCAATGTCGTGCCCGTCTAACAGATCACCGAGCACAACTTTTTTAGCACGGACATAAAAACGACTATCGTTCATAAAAGCGCCCTTTAGGCTTAATAATTTAAGATTTACGCGGCAAACGTTCGCGCGTAACGGTAACAGATGGCAATTGGCGGTTAAGACGCGACAAGACTTCGGCTGTCACATCAACCGCAGACGTCGAATAGAGCATTAATGACTTTTCCAAAACCACAGCCGCGCCGCGTTCTTTAGCCACTTCAGCAATGACGCTATCTATCTTCTTGGCAACTTCCAGCTTAGCTTTGCGCTCAGTCGCCTGAAGCTCTGCACCTTTATATTGCACTTCTATTTGCGCTTTTGCGCCGCGCTCTTGATAACTTTTAATCTGCGCAGCCAATGTTGTATTTGACTGTAGCTCAGTGTTGCTAAGCCCTTGAATTTGCTGCTGTATAGAGGCTTGCTCACCCTTTAGCGGGGTTAGAGCAGATTGAGCTTCGGCCTCAATCGTTTTTTGAATGGCGGCCAATTGGGACGCCACGGACTTACCCGCGCTGCTATCACGTAAAACTTTTCCGCTATCAACAACCAAAATTGCATTTTGCGCTTGTGCT
This sequence comes from Robiginitomaculum sp., assembly GCA_023301505.1. Classification (GTDB taxonomy): domain Bacteria; phylum Pseudomonadota; class Alphaproteobacteria; order Caulobacterales; family Maricaulaceae; genus Robiginitomaculum. The sequence continues at coordinate 5,545 of JALZUP010000293.1, read as the reverse complement.
GTACCTGCAATCATGAAGGCAGCGAAAATCACCATGCTGAGGCGTGTAAATAAAGATGTTTTCATTTTAGAACCTTGTGCGTGTGTTGAACTGGAAGCTTTCAGTTCTGTCATAGTCTTCAGCTTGTAAAACCTCGGCAAAGTCGAAACGAATTGGCCCAAATGGTGACTCCCAGAAAACACTAGCCCCAATGACCGCCCGCAATGACAGATCGTCTACGATCCTGGTCGTTGAGTTTGTTCCGGTATCCACCTGAGGATCAAATATAAACTCATCATCAAGCACGCCAACAGTACCAGCCTCAAAGAAGAAGGAGCCTAAGATGCCATATTGCTCAGGTAATCCAAGCGGAAAACTCACCTCGGCTGAAGCAATAGCGAAAACATTACCGCCCTGCGCATTCCCGCTGAAAATAACTTCATCTGTCGTATTATCAGTCACAATGATACGCGGGCCTAAACCAGCATTATCAAAGCCGCGAAAACTATTGGAGCCTTTAAAGAAGCGGTCATTAAGCGGCACTGTGTCTCCGCCAAAAGGTAGGATATGCCCAGCTGTGAGCCGGCCTGTCGCAATCACGTCTCTGAAAATACCATAATATGTATTTGCTGAGAGCTCTGTGCGTAGATATTGCGCATCCCCACCAAGCCCAGCAAATTCTTGGCTTAGGTTTAGATCAAAGCCGCGTGTAGGTTCAATCGGATCATTACGCCTGTCCCAGCCAAATGTATATCCAAAGATAGAACTGGTACGCCCGCCAACCTGATCACATAGGCTCGACGTTTGCGGGTCAAAACGTACTTCTGGGAGAATTTCACCATTTTCGTCAAAACAGTTAATATTTGGGACTGTGATGTCTTCCGTACGCAAGGCATAACGCGCCTGCAATGAGGTGTTTTCAGTTACAGGGAAGCCCAGTGAGAGCTGCAATCCCCGGCGCTCTGACCTAAAGCCAGCTTCATCAAGAAAGTCATTGGTAACATCAAAAACTTCAATACCTGCCGCAAGATTACGCCCCAAGAAGCGTGGTTCGGTAAATCGCAGGTCAATTTCTTGCCTGTTGGCCGACGCCCTTACAACAAAGCGCAAGAGCTGTCCCCTGCCGCGTAAATTTCGCTGCGAGATGGACACATCAATCAAAAAGGAATCTGCAGAGGAGAAGCCCGCACTAAAGGAGAGCTCCCCCGTGGGCTGCTCGGCAACGCGCACTTCGACAATGGCGCGATCAGGCTGACTGCCTTGACGTTCCGTAATTACAACGCCGTCTGCGGGATCGAAAAACCGTAAGGAGCGAATACGTTGACGCGAGCGGTCGAGTAAGACACGGTTAAAGGCATCACCTTCAACGAGTTCCATTTCACGGCGAATAACATAATCAAGCGTTGTCGTATTGCCCACAATATCAATGCGTTCAATATAAACACGCGGGCCTTCAGCCAGCTCAAATGTTACATCAACCGTTTGGTCTTCGCGGTTACGCCTAATACGGGGCTGAATATCTACAAAGGCATAGCCTGAGGCTCCTGCTGCAAAAGTGAGCGTTTCAATTGCGCTTTCAACACGGCTCGCCTGATAGATTTCTCCGCTTTTGATAGGAATTAAACGCCGCAAGACGTCACCATCAAGTGTGGTAAGCTCAGTTGAGACATCAATCTCGCCCCACACATATTCTTCGCCCTCATCGAGTGTGAAGGTGATGTAAAAATCTTCTTGGTCAGGCGTTAACTCAGCTGTCGCCGAGGCAACGCGGAAATCAGCAAAGCCGCGATCGGTATAAAATGTACGCAATTGCTCGCGGTCAAACTCCAAACGATTCGGGTCATAATTGTCATTTGACGAGAAGAATTTGTACCATTTACTTTCAGAAGTGACCATTTCATCACGCAAGCGTTTGTCAGAATATTCGTCATTGCCGATAAAGTTAATGCGCCTAACGCCCGTTGTAGGGCCTTCAATAATTTCAAAAATGAGATCGACACGGTTTTGAGCCTGCTGCACGACTTTAGGCGTTACATCCGCCGCAAAGCGGCCAGACACACGGTAGAGCTCAATTATGCGCTGCACATCGGCTTGCGCTTTGGCCCGCGTAAATACGGATCGCGGCGTGGCTTCGACTTCATCGGTAATCTTATCCGTCTTTAAAGCTTTATTGCCTTCGATAATAACGCGGTTAATGATCGGGTTTTCAATGACCCGAATAATTAAGTCTCCGCCATTTGGCTCAATTAACACATCCGCAAATAAGCCCGTCGCAAATAAAGTTTTGACTGACAAGTCAATACGCTCTTCATTGTAGCGCTCACCTGGACGGATCAGCAAATAAGAGGCCACCGTATTCGCTTCAATCCGTTGATTACCAACAACCTGAATGGAATTGATAGTTGAAGGAGCTTGCGGGGCGGCTTGTTGGGCCGCTTGGGGCGCCGCTTGGCCATATGCAGCCGGAGCCATGATGGCCTGACTAGACATAAAGACCAGACATAATAGCAGCCACGGCGCACATAACAGCTTAGCTGTTAAAGCCTTGGATGCGGCGGCTGCGTCCATTATCGACATCCCTGTCTTCGATTTAGAATAAGCTTCGTACATAGCCAATGTCATTCCAAGTTAAAATCACGAACAGTCCTAATAGCATTGATAAGCCAATACGAAACCCAATTTCTTGGCTTCGTTCACTTAAAGGCCGTCCTGCTATGGCTTCATAGCCATAGTAGACCAAATGTCCACCATCGAGCACGGGAATAGGCATTAAATTTGCGACACCTAAGCCGATAGACAAAACGGCGCTGAGCATAACAAGGTTTAAAAATCCGCCTTTGAGCCTCTCCCATCCCGTTAAGTGAGTCGCATTTGCGGCATCAATCGCCATTTTACTCGTCATAGCGGCAATTTTCGTAGGCCCGCCAAGCGCTTTCCCATCCTCTTTCCCAGAAAAGATTCGTCCAACATACTGCCCTGTCATAGAAATATTACGGCCTATTTCTGACACCCCAAATTCAAGACTGGCAAGGGGGCTATATTTTTCAAAAATGAGCAGCGACTCATCCTGTTTCCAGCCCATGCCAATTTTACCGTAATTGGCCTCGCCCCCAATAAAGTCATCTTCCACAACTCTAATCGGGGTTACATTAAGCGTCATAGTCTGCCCCGCGCGCAGCAATTGCGTTTCTAGCACTTCGCCCGCATTTAGCCGCACAATAGCTGTGATCTTATTCACTGTAGAGGCATCTTTCCCATTTAAGGTTAGGATTTCATCCCCCGCCATAAATCCAGCCTGCTCAGCTGGGAAATCAGGCGTCAGCCCTCCAACGACGGCTTGATAATCGCGAATACCAACCGACATAGAAAAAATGGAATATATGATTAGCGCCAGCAGAAAGTTCGCCATTGGCCCTGCCAAGACCACAAGGGCGCGCTGCCATAAAGGTTTGAAGTGAAAGCATTGATCCGCAGCGCCTTCGCCATGTTCGGCTTCCATTTCAGCTTTGATCTGCGCAAGCTTATCATGATCGGGATTACTGGCGGCCCCTGCATCCCCTGAGAATTTTACAAAACCGCCCAATGGGATTCTTGATATTGTCCAAAGCGTTCCAGACTTAGCGCGGCGTTGCCAGATGGGTTTTCCAAAACCGATTGAAAATCGATCGACAGCAATCCCGAAAAAACGGCCTACCGAATAATGTCCCAATTCATGGAAGAAGACCAAAAAAGATAGCACGGATATGAATGCAAACGCGCCCAGCACATATAGAAAAAGTGTTGAGATCACAGGGAGTTGCCTTCACAAATTAACAGTCGGCTTTATTGGTAAAGCATGGCCCGCCCGCCTGCAAGTCAAAGCCGCATTACAAATCTCTCACGCACATGTAATTTTGTGTAAAAACACCGAAAAACACACAAAACAACATTGATTTCAACCTGCCTTAAAGAGGGCAAACCCGTTTAAACTGGCCAGCTATTGGGGAAAATTAAGATGAGCACCGCAAAAAAGCTCATCGCAACCATAAGCGCATCTATACGATCTAATACGCCCCCATGCCCCGGCAAAATTGTGCCTGTATCTTTGACATTTAATTTGCGCTTGAAACCCGACTCAGTAAAATCACCAATGACTGAGAATATAATAGTCGGCACAGTTAGAGCGAGGGCCACATGAAGCGGCATATTGATAAATGCCGCCCAAGACATACCAACAACTCCTCCAAAAACGAGGCCCGACAGAAATCCTGCCCATGTTTTTTTCGGAGATAATTTCGGCGCAATTTTAGGCCCGCCAATCGCCGAGCCGCCAACATAGGCGCCCACATCAGCGCCAATAACACTTAAAAGAACAAAGAAAAAAGCTTTAAACCCTGCATTATCAAGGCCTAATTCAGGCCCGCGTACAAACACCATGGCTAAGACTGGCAGGGCTAAATAAAGAACTCCCAAACCAGACCACGCCACTCCAGAGGAAATTGTTTTAGGAGAAATTACGTCTTCAGGCGCCTGCGTTTCAACTGGCAGCCTATCGCGTTTGGCGCGGTCTGCTCCCGCCGCTATGGCCGTTAATCCAATAAGGGCTAAGGCAAGCCACCAATAACCCAAACCAGCACATAAAACCGACAGGCCGCCCCCCGCCATAGGCACAATATAAGCCAGTGTAGATGCGCGCGGATCGGCCATGCGTACCCATTCATATATGACAAGCAATATGACAATAAGAGCCAGCGCCACGAACCACGGCCCGCCAAAGGCAATAGGCACTCCCGCTATAACAGCCATGATGAGAGCCGATATAACGCGCACGCCTAAATCTTTGAATTTACTGGCCAAACGCGTTGCTCCCTATCTTAAAACCTATGTGACAGTTGCCTTAGGCTACGTCAACAGCTCCAAGATTGCCAAAGCGTCGATCGCGGCTAGCAAATTCAATCAGGGCGGCTTCTAAATCAGCCTTGCCGAAATCAGGCCATAAAACATCCGTAAAGATGAATTCAGCATAAGCGGCCTGCCAAATAAGAAAGTTTGATATTCTGCGCTCTCCGCTAGTGCGAATGACAATATCCGGGGGCGGCGTATTTTCCGTATCTAGTAGAGTTTCAAACAGCTCCTCGCTGAGCTCATCAGGGCTGACCCCCTGATCTATGGCCTTACGGCAAGCCCGCAAAATCTCATCTCTTCCGCCATAATTGAAGGCAATATTGAGATGGAATGTATCATTATTACGCGTCACGCGCTCAACGCGATCAAGCACCTCAATAATATCATCTGATAGCCCTATGCGAGAGCCGAGAATACGCACACAGACCCCTGCCGCGTGAAGCTCATCCAGATCATCATCCACATATGCCTTTAAAAGGTCAAACAGGGCGGCTATTTCCGCGCGCGGGCGTGTCCAGTTCTCTGTAGAGAAGCTATATAAGGTCAGGCATTTTATGCCCAAGTCTCGTGCGCCTTCAACAGTGCGCCGCACAGCCTTAACGCCTTCGCGGTGCCCGAAAACGCGGGGGCGATGACGCGCCTTTGCCCAACGTCCATTGCCATCCATAATGATAGCAATATG
>JALZUP010000292.1 GCA_023301505.1 Robiginitomaculum sp. | reverse complement strand
CGCCCAATACTGTTGAAAAACTCCATTTTTACTCTCGACCCATAAATTTCCGCCTAATAGAGACGTAATTAAAATTTTTATCCGAGGGGGTAGTCATTTTTCAAAAGTGAAAACCCTGATGCTTCATTTCACTCTGATAGCGAAAATTTGGCCGTCTCCGATTTTGGAGTTTTTCAACAGTATTGCCTAAAGTAAGACGCTCGTTAAAGATTGATTTTCACATCTCGACCTCATAGCCTCACTATCGAAAGAAGAGGTTGATGTGACAAAGCCGAATGTAGTTACACTTATAAAACGGGTTGTGTTTTCATTCCTTGGCTTAGGTCTTATTTTTCTACTTGCACTTGCCTATGTGTATAATGCGATTCAAGCGCCGAAATTAAAGGTCCCAGAACAAGCGGAGCACGTGTTTTCTAACATCACGGTTTGGAATCCAGGGTCAGATATACAAGCTGAGCAAAGCTTATATATATCAGATGGTCAAATCACCGATATAAAACCGACGTCTAGCTCTGATCCTGAACCAATCTGTGATGGTTGTTTTGTCATGCCAGGGTTAATTGATGCGCATATACATACACCGCCGAAACTCGCCTTCGGAAATCAAGAACTATTTTCTCTTCTTTACCTAAAATATGGCGTCACTACCGTCAGAGATTTAGGCCAACTCGATGATAGCGTGCCTAAACTCAAAACTCGGATCAACAACGGAAAACTCGTCGGGCCCAATATGTATAGTTGCGGCGCAATTCTGGACGGCGCCCCACCTTTCTTTGACAGCTATACAATTGTTCTCAATCAGGAGGATGGTCGAAAAGCAGTCCAGGAAAATGCTAATAACGGCGCAGATTGCATCAAAGTTTACGGCAATATTACGCCTGATGCCTTAAAGGGTGTCACCGAAGAAGCTAAGCGGCTCGGGCTGCCTTTAACTGGTCATACGCCTAGAGGGACATCGCTTGCCGATGTTGCTGATTTTGAAGTTCAGCATTACACGGGTATCCCGTACCTCGACAAGCCTGCTCCGAAAGAATGGGCCTATCGGAGCCAAGATTTGATAGATATGACACCCATTGAAATAGGCGATGTCTTAAACATCATGGTTGCGAATAATATTTCATTTTTACCAACCAATGCCAATGCCATGTCCCGGTTAACGGCTTCGGACATAAGTCGATATCCCGCGTCGGAAGGCTTTTCGCTTGTTCCAGAGTTTTGGGAAATAGCATGGGACTCTATCGTCTCCCATCCCGAAACGGAGGCTGAGATTCAGACAGATTTGGAAGCTATGCCAGTCGCTTTGTCATTCATTCGCAAAGCCCATGACAACGGTGTTGATGTTCTCGTAGGCACTGATGTAGTCATGCCATATGTGATCCCAGGAGAGTCTCTGCATCAACAGATAGCCCTGATGTCGCAGGCCTTGGGGGCGCCAGAGTTGGCATTGAAAGCTGCAACTCTGACCAACGGGCAGCACATCGATAAAGGTCGCGTTGGCAAAGTCATGGTCGGAGCGAAAGCTAGTTTGTTGTTCTTCAAAAACGACCCACGGGGTGATCTTGCTAACATCCCAAATTGGGATTACCTTATGGTCGAGGGACGGCTTTACACGCGAGATGAAATTGATGCCTCAGTTGAAGAATACCGTCAACATTTTCGCGGTAAGTTATATTCGAAAACTTTGAATATAGCTTACGGATTTTTAGCTCCAGATACTGAAGATACAGAGCCCTTGCCTCATTGAAAATTATGAATGCACTTGCTCAACTACATGGATATAAAACTTCGATTTATCGCCAAAGCAAACATTACACGAGCGTCCTAAAATCGCCTAAAGTAAGCCTCTCGGCCAGAGGCTTAGAACGCCAAAAAAAACGGTCGTTGGTAATGTTTGCCGATACGACAGCATTCGTTCAACAGGTATAATGATTGTGCTTGAAAACTAAGTTTTCAGTATTTTCTCTCTTAAGCCGTCCCCTCACGTCTTCAAGGCTGGCGTTAATGGATTGACCAACATCTCATTTAAAACCAGCGTCGGGTTTTCCGGGAGGTGTACATAGACCCGCCGCATCCAATCTTTGATGACAGGGCTGCGCGCGGCGCTCAGACGTTTCTCAAGGCCGAACATATAGCCCCACACGAGTTGCGGAAAGACGGCAAAATCCAGCATGGTCGGTTCATCAAATTCACCCATATACGGACCTTCGCCAATATGCTCGATTAGCTCCATCCCTATGCGCATATGCATATCTTTCGCACTTTCGGTCAGGTCCATATGTTTGCCCATCTCTTGAATGAACGGTGCCAGTTTCAAAAAGTCAGGCCATTTATTCCGAACATGCTCGGGCATGGGCGTATGGGCGCTGACAAGGGCCGCAAGCCGCCAAGCGCGGAACCGCATGTCCAAATCCAGTTCTCCATCAACCGCCCCGCGGAAGATGCTGATGAGGAATGTGTTGCTTATCCAGTGATCAATACCTTTGACCTTATCCGCATGTGCGGGTGGGCATAGTGGTTTTTCTGGGAAGACCTCATCCAGCCAAAAGGCCAGATCGGATGACTCGCGCCGACACTCCCCGTCAATCTCAAGCACAGGCACTTGCGTCCCGCCCGTATGCCCAATTGTCTCTTTGGGATAAATCGGGTTCACGGGCACATGTTCAAAATCTACATCTTTGTAATAAAGGAAACATCCAACTTTGCGCACATAAGGACTGGTGGCATAGCCATAGAGTTTAACGGATTTCATGCAAAGGCCCTTCGGTTAGCTTGGGAAAATCTTAGGGCATCACGGAAATTGTTGCGAGTAAAATATGGGTAATTAGCCAGAGTCTTAAACCGTCAAAAGTAAGCCTCTGGGTTATGCCCTAAAGCGCGAGATAGAAAGTCATCTAAGGTAAGAGTAAGGGTTTCAGAACTAAGGTACGCCACATGTAAACATGCATTGCATTTTTACATTGCATAACATGTCTATATAAGTTACTTTGTTTTATGAAAATAGATAACTGGAAAACACAATTACGAAAAGGTGCGGCAGAATTAGCCGTATTATCGGTTTTAGAGA
>JALZUP010000291.1 GCA_023301505.1 Robiginitomaculum sp. | reverse complement strand
AGAAGCACCTTTTTCGGCGGAAGGCTGTGTTAGCGATGTAGTAGGCGGTGATTGTTGAAGTGCCTGAAAATACCCACCCCATGCAGCATCTACATGCACAAGAAAATCAACACCTTTTGCTCTGTAGCGTTCTCTTATTTCTAACATTTCGTGCAGGTTATCCACTGCACCTTCAACTGTTGATCCATGTACCGAAACCGCTAACAGTACAGGCACTTTTTTATCTACAATTTCACTAATTTTACGATCAAAGGCCGCCATATCCATACGACCGTTAGTTCCTACGGGCACGCCAACCAGGCTACTACTGCCTAGCCCAAGCACGGTTACAGCCTTAGGCCAAGAGTAATGGCGGGTTGCAGAAATAACCACTTTAGGACTGTGCCGGACCACTGGATATTGCTGGGCAAATTCAACCATTCCCAAAGACCGAAGGTCACGTTTCTCAATTAGCCCATGCAGTAGTGCATGCCCTTTTGCATTATCTGACGCTGTCTCCGGGGAAAGTAGACGAGCTACCCGGTCAAGTAAATCAAAGAAGCGCTCGGGGATCAGGTTTACGATTTCCCAACTGGTTAAATCAACAAAATATCTTTCCTCACTTGCCCCCGTAGGAATTATTTTGGCATCGTTGTGAAACTTTAAATTGGTCAATAAAGGCTCTTCGAACAGCGTTGTCTGGCATGCCAGGCAAAAATATCGAAAATTTCTGGCCATCCATACAGACTCGATATTCGCTACAGACCCGTCACAAGTGATCTTTCCCCAAGGGATAGCTGTATTTTCATGGCTGTGGTCGGCTGTATATCTGTCGGGCTCCCCAAGAGAAACCGGCGGCGGCGTATTTGCGAAGCCCATCATGCGGCAAAGCTGCCGTGATAGATCAACCTCTAGCACTGTTGTCACGGGTGAAGCTTCCGCAGCAACGTTATTCTGGTTATAAAGGACACCAACAACCCAGCCAAGAACACCAGGCAGCGTGTTATCCCAGTTCATATGTGCGATATAACTAAATCGCTGAAATGGCACACTTCCTTTGCTTAGGATATTAACCAGTAACTTCAGTTTTTCCTCTAATAGTGCCATCCCCTGCTTGTAGTCGTCGGAGTTTTGCACTCCCTCTGTAAACGCGTCATAGCCACCCGATTCTTTAGTAAACGGAGCATCCACGGAGTCGGTGCGGAATTCCTTATGGATGGTGAACAACGTATTACAAAGCTGGGATAGCTCATCAAGGTTTTCACCACCGGGACCTACAAACCATGTCGCTTGTGTGCCCCAAGCCGGGCGCGCTAAAAGGTTGCGTAACCGGTCAGTTGCCGGGAACTCTGAAGGAGTATCACCGGATGACGTCATATTGGACGGAGAGCAAGCATCGACACAAAGGCGCTCATGCAGAGACAAGCCGGGTGAATCTATGTTTTTTGATTTGTGTTCGGCTTGAAGATCTGCATCAAGACCATCGACGTAATTATTAATCAGCCGCCGAAGTAAATCACAGGAGTTAATTTGAGCCGATACACATTGTGAGGCGTCTTGAGCTTTGCTTCCATCATCATCTTTGGAATACATTATTCTTGTGATCCTCTGTCAGCAAACTTCCCCGTCATAACCGATGTTAACGATCCGGGTACTAAACCAAACATTCTCTATTACATCAGTGGTGACAGATCTATTGCTGAAGTCGAAATTCAATTCGAGCCGCCTATCCCCTGCGTTCAATGGTGGTTCGCAACGTAGCCGACCGGCAGGCCTTTCTTCCAACCCTGCGACGGTTACTGTATTCGCGCAAGCAAGAAAAGACGGGCTTAAATTCTTCGGTGGAGTAATTTGCAACACATGATCAAAGTCAGGTTGCTTAATCTGGTTGTGCTGCAAAAACGCTTCTTTCTCAGAACCGAATAAAATGTAGGTTAGTTTATTGGCATAATTATCAGTAGATGAAAAACGCCGCCAATGGACAATACGGTCAATATACACACGCGTTTTGATCAACGGCTTTTGCTTAGCCCATGGCCACATCATACCCGGCACAAATGAATCAGGAGGCCGTGAATACCAGATACCCGCCTCATACGAAGTTATTTTACCCAGGTATACGTCGGCTAAAGTAAAGGGGAGTAAATTCCCCACGATAAGACAATTATCAAGTTCAGGATTAACTCTTTTCGCCTTTAAAGCCCGATATTCTTGAAGACCTTCCTCGTCAAAACGAACCCTTAAAATATAGTGATAGTGATGAGCGGCCATACCCATATTAATCATGTGACAGAGGTGTATATCTTCGTCACCCATCAATATCATTGCGTGGTGGCCTGCATGCTCGATTCCCGCCATGGCTGACGAATGACTATCGTGCGACTGATGATGCACATGCCGTTGCGTTGCAAGCTTCCATGTACACGCGGCGACTGTTCTGGCAACGTCTGCACAATAGGCTGAATCAAAATCTTTGTCATCTTTAGAGTGATAATTCATATCACCCACACCTTCGGGAAAAAAATCATGACCTGCTGTTAGTGCCGGTATTCCAAACCAGTGAAATGAAGAATGGTCGCTACGGTTTTCTGCTTTATCGACTTTGATACCTCCGAAATGCTCAATCGTCACTAATGTGGAGATCCCGGGGGCGGTGGCTGCAAATATATCAGCCAATCGTTGCGAGTTACCTTCAAGCGGTATATTGAAGCTGGAGCCCCAGTGCAGTTCAACCAGTC
>JALZUP010000290.1 GCA_023301505.1 Robiginitomaculum sp. | reverse complement strand
GGGTTCTAGGATTCTCTTAACTGGGCTTAGGAAAATAATGCGCTAAGGGTTAACTCGTAGATGTGAGCGTCCTTCTTTGGGCGATCTAAGCCACTCGGCTTTTGTCAGGCCTCCGCCCAATTCGCCCCCCCCCTTTATATTCACACGCCCCATTTTATTCGCGGATCCCCTTGACTCTGAACCTGCAATTACATATATTTCTGTTATGACAGAAACGACTAAAATAAATGAATTGACCCCCTTGGCAGATATGCCAGCTGCTTTGCAGCGCTTTATCTTGCATTGGGGAGATATGGGGAGCGCATGGGGCGTAAACCGCACGGTCACGCAAATCCATGCCCTGCTCTATATCACCGAAACTGCGCTCAATGCCGAGCAAATCACGGCCTGTTTAGGCGTCGCACGCTCTAATGTGTCTAATAGCCTTAAAGAGCTTTTACAGATCAAAACGATCCGCCGCGTGCCTGTGGCGGGAGATCGGCGTGATTATTTTACGGCAGATACAGATGTGTGGGTCATTGCTAAAAAAGTCGCCGCTATACGCAAAGCGCGAGAAATTGATCCCGCGCTCGAAACGCTCACCTTCTGCCTGAATGCCGCCGAAAATGATGACGCGGTCAGCGCAGAGCAACGCGCGCGTCTTAAAAATATGCAAGATTTTACAGCCACGCTCGACCGCTGGTACGGGCAGATGGAAAAGCTCCCGCCCTCGACATTGAGCCGTTTAATCTCGATGGGCGATAAAATCGTCAATCTCTTACAATTTGGCCGCAAGAGCTAGCAAAGCTTCCGCTCGCAGATCTTGCCCGCCTTAAGGAACAAGACAATGAGCAATTTTAAATATAAAAATCCACCGCCGAAACACCCGCCTATAAATCCGCTACAGCCTCCTCAAGCAAAGGCGGAGCCCCCCGCTCGCTTGGGCGATATACGGTTTAGGCAACTCATGCGCCCCAAAGATTGGGCCGCCCTACCTGCTGCTGTAAAACGCCGTTTTGGTCACCGCGTTAAAGGCGCGCAGAGCCAGATTTATCGCGGTTATGTCACCCAGACCCAAATGAACCTAGCGGGCCGACTCTTCGCTCAAACCTTGCGGCTGATCGGAGCGCCTTTGCCAATTGATCACGCCAATGAGGGCCAAGCGGCCGTGGTCACAGTCACCGAAGACCATGCAGGCTGCGGACAATTTTGGAGCCGGCAATATGGTCGCCGAACTGGCTTTCCTCAGGTCATTCACAGCAGTAAACGCTTTGCTGGCCCTACGGGACTCGAGGAATATATTGGCCATGGCATTGGCATGACCCTTACTTTGGCGGTTGAGGATGAAACGCTTTTATTTCAAAGCGCGCAATATTTTGTGACTCTTATGGGCCGCCGCATATATCTACCCAAATGGCTTTGCCCAGGTGATTTAACGGTGAGCCATGCTGATCACGGCGATTGCTGGGGCGCAGCTTGGTTCGAATTTGGCCTCAAGCTGACCCACCCGCTTTTAGGCACGCTTATCAATCAGCGCGTCATGTTTGAAGATTTTGGTGAATAATATGCAAAACCACCGAATAAGAACAATAGTTTGGCGAACCCAGCAGGACTCGAACCTGCAACCTGCTGCTTAGAAGGCAGCTGCTCTATCCAGTTGAGCTATGGGTCCTAAAATGAATTTACGGCCTTACTTGATTAGCGCGCCTCTAACTAATACGTCCAACTAATGCGTCCAGGGCAGTTTACGGTCAAAATCGAAATTCTCCGCATAGCTACGTGAAATACGCTGCCGCGCGGGCTTTTGCGTGACCTGATAGGGAATATTGCGAGCCTTGGCATAGGCAATCGCCTCATCCTTGCTATCAAATTTTAGATCAAGCTGTTTAAGCGTATTGGTCGAGGTTGTTGTCCCTGTAAGCGGATCAACCACGCGGCGATCTGGGCCTGTAAATTCCAAAACCCAATTGCGGGTATTCTTCATACCCGATTGCATGGCATTTCTAGAAGGCTGATAAATTTTAGCAAACACGGCGCTCTCCTTACAGACCTAAAACAACTTAATATAGTTTAAGACCTGCGCGGGACACTATCACTAAAATTTAGCCTGTAAAGATTTTTGCCCGCTAAAAAGACCGGTTTTTATATTTACTTCTTAAGCGATGTCACTGCACTGAGCATGGCTTTCATGTCAGACAGACTATTGACCTTGCTAATATCCTCGCCGCTTGGCAGCCTAGACAGGACGCTTGGATTTGCTGTTGTTGTTCTGACACTGCGCCGAGCCACAGATTGCCCTGCGGATTTGCCCATCGTTGGAACAATAGCAGGTGCAGCCGATCTTGAAGCTTCAACGTCACCTATGCTCACCTCGCGCTCAAAAGAGCGGTTGCGCCAATTTTTGAAAACATTATCCATATAGTCTGAAGACACCTCTCCAGCGGACCATAGATCCGTAAAGGCGGCTGATGAGCTATGCGGACGACGTGATTCATGCAGCGTGTTCAAAACAATCCGCATAGGCAGGTTGACCGCCTCGCCAAACACCATCGTTTCGGCTGTGCCCAAAGACGGCAAGAAGGTCAAAAGCTCGCCTGCGCCATCAGGAACCGCCGCACGAACGAAGGCTTGGTCGCGCTCATTAGACAAACGCATAGAGAAAATTGTACCGCATTGCGACAGCGTTGACGGATCAAGCTCTGACGGGCGCTGGGAGATAATCGCCAATGAAACGCCATATTTACGGCCCTCTTTAGCGATACGAGAAATAGCCTTCCGCGTACTGGTAAACCCTTTTTTATCATCAACGGGAATATAGCGATGCGCCTCTTCACAAACCAGCAAGATCGGAATAGCGCGATTGCTCCACATAGCCAGTTCAAATGCAAGACGTGACACAACCGAGACAACAATATCGATAGATTCCGACGGAATGGACGAGAAGTCCAAAATACAAATCGGCTTATTATTTACAGGAATACGGAAAAGCTGTCCGATGATGCCCTGAATGTCTTTTGGCTGGGCTTGATTGCGGAAGATGAACTGATAGCGCGGGTCCATCATCAGTCCCTCAATCTTACGTTTCAGACGCTTATAAGCGCGAATAAATTCGCTGTTTTCCAACTTGCCCATTTTATAATTGATCAGTTTTAGAACGTCACGAATACGATATGGCACAGGACTATCTAGTGAGATATGAGCCGCTGTGCGGTGCAAATCTTTTTCTAAATCTTCAATTTTGACATGGGCAGACACTTCGCCATTTTGCTGACGGGCTTGCTCGAAAAGCTGCTTCGCTTTGAGGATGAGTTCAGAGAGTAGCTCTGTTTCCTCTTGGCGATGCTGTAATATTTCTGACGTGAGAAGCTGAACCGTTTCATCAAAGTCAAAAAGCCATAAAGGCAGATCAAGCGTATCTTGGCGAACAACCTCAGCCATATCGCCAAAACTTTTGCTATATTCATTATGCGGATCAAACAACACAACATGGGCGTCGCGGTTTTGCTGTAATATAGCGCCTAATACCAAGGCCACAGTACATGATTTACCCGAACCTGTGGATCCGATAATCGCAAAATGTTTTGACAACAGATCATCTGTGCGCACTTGGGCGACAATATTATTATCTTGTTGAAGGCGTCCAACACGGATTGTTTGCTCATTCTCATTCGAGAAAATTAGCTTAAGGTCATCCGGGGACATATTATAAACCGCTTCGTTGAGAACCGGAAAAGAGCGCACTCCGCGAAAGAAGCGAGTCTGCTTAGTTGACGGGTTAGTTGTAATTTCGCCCAAAATATCAAGGCGAGCAATACAGCCATCATTCATACCCTCATCATCTTGGCCAGCAATATCGAGCGAAGACACCATCGCCACCACGATAGAATTGCTAGTCAGGATTTTCAAAATCGTTCCCAACTGCGCCAGATGCAGCATGTTTTTACTAATAATATTCTTATTAACAGTAACCATGGCGCGCGATGATCCAACAGACAAAATACGGCCAATTTCAACCTGCTTAAACGGCTTTTGCTCCGCTGCAGTCTTTGGCGCTAATTGAGCACGTTTCGCGCGTGCCTGATGTGTTGGAGGTGTCATAATTACTTTCCAGTCTCATTCCTGGATAAGTCTTTACAACAATGTCGTTAGTAAACCCTTACAGGCCCATTAGGGCCCCATTAAGCATAATTGCAAAATGGTATATAAATATGGGAAATTGGGAATAAAAAATGGTCGGGGAGACAGGATTCGAACCTGCGACCCTCTGTTCCCAAAACAGATGCGCTACCAGGCTGCGCTACTCCCCGAGACCGAGGCTGCTTTTATAGAGTTTGTTTTATGGCGCAAGCCTGTTTTTGCTCTTAGCGCCATATATTTTCACTAATTCGTGCCAAAAAACTCATGTACGACAATATTGCCCGGTTCAATGCCCAGCTCGCGGGCGCGTCCACCGCGTAATTCAATCACAGCCGCCACGGGAGCTTCTGAGGAAGATAAGCGCAAGGAATAAGGTTTTGCATTATGTTCAATTTTAAGCACGCGGCCATTTTCGCGCACGAAAAGAATATCGAGAAAAATACCTGTATTTTTCATCCAAATTGTTGCGATTTTTGGTGTCTCAAATTCAAATATCATGCCTTCATTGGCGCCCACTTCATTGCGAAACATCATACCGCGCGCTTGAAGCTCCAAAGTATCGGCAACTTCGACAGCAAAGCTATGCTCTCCATCTTCGCTTTTTATAAGCAAAGTCTCTTTGGCGCCAAAATCAAGCGCCCCAGGGGTTGAGTCCTGAGCGCTCGCCGCTGGGGCCGCGATCATAAGCGCGGGGGCAAAGCTTGCAATAAGGGCCAGAACAGGCAGCAGAGCTGGAATCAATCTTTTCATAGTTTTTATTTAATCCTTGAAACAGGCGGGCGCAAGATATGCGCGCATCAATAATACATCCCCCATAGACATATAATAGCGGCGCAAAACACAGCCTCTTATAGACTAGCTTTAGCAAATTTATAGAGGAAATAGCGGAAAAGAAACCTGCATGGCAGTCCCTAGGGGAATCGAACCCCTCTTTCCAGGTTGAAAACCTGGCGTCCTAACCGATAGACGAAGGGACCGCATTGCAGTGCGGCAGGATATAGGCAAAGCCCTTTGTCCGCGCAAGCCAAAAATCGCTCTAATTGACAAAAATTTGCATATAATTTCTGTGCCAATAGCCAGTCAGATGCCCTCTCTTGCGTCAGCTATAGCTTATACTGTAGCTAGTCATAGGCTATAGGAGGAAGCGGGCGAGCAGAATCTAGCCTTTATCGCGAAGTAAACGCGCCTTTTGCTTATTCCAATCACGAGTTTTAACCGTGTCGCGTTTATCAATAGTGCGTTTACCTAAACCGATTCCAATGAGCAATTTAGCGCGGCCCCGATCGTTAAAATACATCTTAAGCGGTACAATTGTGCGCCCCTTTCGCGATTGCTCATTGATAAGGCGGTTTACCTCGCGTTTTTTAAGCAATAAACGGCGCGGGCGCGTAGGCAAATGATTAAACTGACTGGCGGGCTCATAAATCGGAATATTGGCATTTATCAGCACAATATTCCCCTCTTCCACCGCCGCATAGCTCTCGGCAATATTGGCGCGTCCCTCACGCAGGGCTTTGACCTCAGTCCCAAGCAAGCTTATGCCCGCTTCAAATGTTTCTTCAATTGAATAGTCAAAGCGCGCCCGCCGGTTTTGTGCAACCAGCTTATTATTATCGGTCTGCTTTTTCTTCTTTACCGCCATTAGTTACGCTGACACACCCGCGCGGCTCATCGCGGCCTCAACGGCAGCGCGCGTAGAGGGCGTACAGGGTGTCATTGGCAAACGCACCTCTTCTCCCATTCGGCCAAGTTTGGCCAAAGCATATTTTGTCGGCGCGGGGCTTGGGCACAAAAACAAATCTTTATGCAAACGGTCTAGACGCTCATGAATAGCGAGCGCCGCTGGAAAATCTTTCGCCGCAGCCGCTTCATGCATGGCCGCATAGTCAGACGGCGCAATATTTGACCCCACAGAGATACAGCCATATCCGCCATGAGCACGGTGCCCCAAAGAGGTCGGGTCATCACCAGAGAGCTGTATAAAATCTTCACCGCATCTGTCTTTAATTCCAGTTACGCGCGTAATATCACCCGTCGCGTCTTTACAGCCAATAATAGTCGGAAGCTTTGACAGGCGTCCCATCGTATCATTGCTAATATCCACAACGCTGCGCGAGGGCACATTGTAAACAATAATCGGTATATCCACCGCATCGGCAACCGCTTTAAAATGCTGATAAATGCCCTCTTGGTTTGGCTTATTATAATAAGGCGACACCACAAGGGCGGCGTCTGCGCCTAAATCCTTCGCATGTTGTGCATAGCGAATTGAGATGCGCGTCTCATTAGAGCCAGCCCCCGCAATAACGGGTACGCGCCCTGCTGCCGCCTCAACGCAAAGCGCAATCACACGTTTATGTTCGCTATCGCTCAGCGTGGCCGACTCGCCCGTCGTGCCACATGGCACCAAGCCATGTATGCCAGAGCTGATCTGCCATTCAATAAAATCACCAAATGCTGTCTCATCAAGCACATCATTTTTAAACGGTGTGACAAGAGCTGTGAGCGCGCCATCTATCATTATTCTGTCCAATTTCTCAAATAAGCCAATTATAGCAAATTATTTCACGCCTCTTAGCTTTCTTTTGTTGCCCCGCGCAAGCCATGCGTTAGGTTTGCACCATGATTTTGATGCGATTCACTAATTGGCGAGCGTTTAAAGCTCTTATAATTTGTCTTATGGGGCTATTGACCTCTTATATTAGCGTTCCTGCCGCTGCAAATATACCAACGCCGCAAGTCAAACCCCCTGTGCCCAATCATTCAGAAATACTCGATATTTCCGATGCAAAACTTTTTCGCAATGCTCTGGCCGCCGCAGATCGGCGTAGCTGGAGCGAAGCGTCACGCCTTGCCTCATCCATAAAGGATAATACGGCCAAAGATATAATATTATGGCGGCGCGCTGTGGTGGGCAGCGCTACAATTGGTGAGCTAACTGAGCTGGTCCATAATCATCCCGATTGGCCATCTATGGTGACCATACGCTCCAAAGCTGAAAAGATCATGTTTGACGCCCCATTAGGCGCGCGCGAAACAGTTGATTGGTTTCGCGGCACTGACCCGGTCTCTGGAGAAGGCCGCGCCGCCCTTGCCAGAGCCCATTACGCGCTAGGTGATGATATATCAGGCGATAAATGGCTCAAATTCGCTTGGCGTGAATCGCGCCTCACCCGCGATCGTCAACGCAAGCTCTTTGCCGAATTTAAATCCCGCCTAACCCCAGAAGACCATGCCGCGCGCGCAGACTATCTCATCTGGCAAGGCACGCGCTATTATAGCAGCGCCGAAGCCTTGCTAACGCTGATGCCAACAGATGATCGCAAGCTTATGAATGCGCGCATCCGTCTAGGCGCGAACCGGAGCGGAATAACATCTGCCATTAACGCACTCTCAGAGCAGCAATTGAAAGATACAGGTTTTTTGTTTGAGCGCGCCTATTGGCGGCGCAAGCAAAAGTCCAAAGATTATGCCCTGCCCGTCTATCTTGAGATGAGCGCCCCTGCCAGCACTGAACATGGGCGCGAGCGTTTGTGGTTTGAAAAAAAACTACTCGCCTATTGGCAGCTTGAAACCAAGCAATATCAAACGGCCTATGATCTTGTTCAAAATCATGGCTTTGAACGCGGCGCGGACTTTGCAGAAGCTGAATTTATCGCCGGCTGGATGGCGCTATCTTATTTAAACCGCCCGTCTGACGCGCTTCGCCATTTCACCAATTTACGCAGCGGCGTTTCCTTTCCCGTATCGGTTGCGCGCGGCGCTTACTGGCAAGGACGAGCGGCCGAAGCGATGGGCGATGCTCGCGCCGACAGTTTTTACGCCGAATCCGCCCGTCATGTGAATACATATTATGGACAGCTCGCGGCCACGCGCAGCGCGGGCGGGCCGACCTATCTTGGCCTCCCCCCTGAGCCCGATGGGCAGGCCTTATCTCCCGCCTTTGAGGCCAATGATTATGTGCGCGCCCTGCGCCTGATTGGCGAGACGGGAAATGGGGGTGTGTTTCGGCAGTTTTCCTATCATATAGATGATATTGTTACCGACCCGCGTGAACTGAGCTTGCTGGGCCAAATTGCGCGCGAATATCAATTTCCAGCCCCCGCCGTACGCGCGGCAAAACAATCTGGCAGATTTGGCGCTATGCTCTCTGAGACAGGCTATCCTATGCCTGATGTCATTACCAAACTTGGCCCCGATTTTGACATTCCATTTGTCCTCGCCATTGCCCGCCAAGAAAGCGAATTTAATATAAATGCTATTAGCTCGGCCAAAGCTTACGGCATGATGCAAATGATTGACTCCACGGCGCGCCAGACGGCCCGCATACATGGCGAGCGCTATAATCGGTCTTGGCTGACAACAGATCAAACCTATGCTGCTCGGTTGGGCGCGCTACACTTAAATGATCTGCTAAAAAGTTTTGACGGCAGTTATATTATGGCCGCCGCTGCCTATAATGCGGGGAGCTCTCGCGTCACGCGCTGGATAAAACTTTATGGCGACCCGCGCAAACCCGGCATGGATCCAATTGAATGGGTGGAAAATATTCCTTTTTCAGAAACTCGAAATTATGTGCAGCGCGTTTTAGAAAATACCCAAGTTTACCGTGCCAGACTGGATAATGGAGCCGCTGAACTACGGATTGATCACGACCTTAAGCAAGGTCAAAATTAGGCGTTTGCTGACTTTTCCTAGCGTATCCTAGCTTATTTTGTCACACCCATTACATGTCCCCCCATTGACCTTAAGCGCTTAGGCTTTCATAAAATACGCAATAAGTTGCACATAAGCCAACCAAGAGCAAAGCTGTAACAAAACACAATAAAGCCTTAGGGAAAACCATGGCTGGGAGATGACTATGCAAGGTTTAATGATGAAACAGGAGCTAATGATTAGCGACCTGATTGAACATGCTGCCGAAGTTCATAGAGATCAGCAAATCTATTCGCTTAATAGCGATATGAGCGAGCATCGTTATAATTGGGCAGATTGTGCCCAGCGCGTGCGCAAACTAGCCAATACGCTTTTGGCGGCAGGCGTTAAAAAGGGTGACCGTATCGCCACCATTGCGTGGAACAATTATCGCCATATCGAAATCTATTATGCCGTCGCCGCCATTGGCGCCATTGTTCATACAATCAACCCACGCCTCAAACCTGAACAAATCATATGGATGGTTGATCATGCTGAAGACCGTTTTTTATTATTTGATACGACATTTTTACCGCTCATTGAGGGCATCTCAAAATTCTGTCCCAATGTAGAAAAATGGATTGCCCTAACCGATGAGGCAGGCCTTTCAGAACAAAAAACAGATATAATCGCTTATGAGAGCTTTATTTCCAGTGCTTCCGATCAAATTGAATGGGAGCGCTTTGACGAAAATACGGCCTGCACATTATGCTATACATCTGGAACAACGGGTAACCCAAAGGGCGTGCTCTACTCCCACCGCTCGACCATTTTGCATGCTATGGTCAGCAGCTTTGGCGATGTTATAGGCAGCGGCTCTAACAGCACAGTGCTGGGCGTTGTTCCCATGTTTCATGTCAGTGCGTGGGGGCTAGTTTATTCCGCCGCTATGGTTGGCGCAAAGCTTGTTATGCCCGGCCCAGGCCTTGATGGTGCCAACCTCATGAAAATGATCAACCAAGAAAATGTCACCCTCATGGCGGGCGTTCCGACCATCTGGCAGGGCCTGTATAATCATTTGAAAGCCAATGGCGGCAGCTTGCCGTCTGTGCAAAAGGCTCTGGTTGGCGGCTCTGCCCTGCCAGAAAGCCTGCTGCGCGCCTATGAGCTAGATCTTGGCATACCAGTGCAACAAGGCTGGGGCATGACCGAAACCAGTCCTCTAGGCTCAACATATTGCAAGCATCCCGATACGGATGAGACCGATTATGAAAGCACAGTTGCGCATAAATTAATGGCAGGTCGCCGCGTCTTTGGCGTGGCTATGCGCCTTGTTGACGATGCGGGCAATATCTTACCGCAAGATGGGGAAGCGGAAGGTCACCTTCATGTGCGCGGGCCATGGATCGCCAGTGGCTATTTTAAAGGAGTCGGGGCCGACAATTTCACCGAAGATGGCTGGTTCGCCACAGGAGATGTCGGCATTTTGCACAAGGATGGCTATCTAGAAATCACAGACCGTTCCAAAGATGTTATTAAATCTGGCGGAGAATGGGTAAGCTCAATCGAGGTCGAGAACGCCGCCATGGATCATCCCCATGTCGCTCTAGCGGCCTGTATCGGTCTGCCTCATAAAAAATGGCAAGAGCGGCCTTTTCTAGTTGTGCAGCCCATGCCGGGTCAGCAGCCAAAGAAAGAGGAAATAGAAGACTATATTGCCAAAAAATGCGCCAAATGGTGGATGCCAGATGCCATCGAATTTACCGAGGCCATACCTTTGGGCGCAACCGGCAAAATTCTCAAACGCGAATTAAAAGAGCAATATAAGGATTATAAATTAGATTAGCCCTAAAGCTATTTGATAGATAATTTGGGAAAATTCCTAATCAGTCTCTTTAAACAAACGGCCCTTTTCCGTAATCAGAACACAGATCAATGCGCCTATGCCGAGCGCCATAAAGCCCGCCATAAACCGCGTTATAGTCCCGTCATAAAGACTGGCTACGCCATAGCCTAACATGGCTGAGAACATCGTACTGACAAAGCCATAGGCCGCGCTGGCTGTGCCTGCCCGCTCACCTTGAGCCTCCATAGCCAGAGCAGAAAAATTCGCGCCAAGCAATCCAAAGCAGGCAAAATTAAGGGCAAAGAGCGGGTAGAATATCCAAATCTTCTCTCCAAACACACTCATCAAAATCACAGAACTCATCGCCAGCCCAATAAAGACCAAGAGGGCCGTATGACTGATGCGGCGCATGCCTAGCCGCTCAACCAAGCGAGAATTAATAAAATTACCCGCTATTAAAGCCGAGCTAATGCCAGCAAAGCAGAATACGAATTTATCGCCAAAATCAAATGTATCAGTAAAAATCTGTTCGGATGTCGCGATAAAGGCAAATAGGCCCCCAAATGTAAATCCGCCCGCCAGCATATAACCAATAGTCTCGCGCGATTTTAGAACTTTAAGATAGGAACTCATCACAGCCTTTGGCTCAATTGAGCTGCGATCAGCATCTTTAAGGGTTTCCGGTAACCGAATTTGCACCCAAATCAAAGTTAGAGCGCCACCCACTCCCAAAATACCAAATGTCCATTCCCAAGATGATATCATAATCACGCCTTGCCCCAATATTGGCGCCAAAATAGGAATAGCCATAAAGAACATCATGATGAGGGACATGACCCGCGCCATACCACGGCCAGCCGTCATATCTCGTACAATAGAGGGAGCTGTCACGCGCATACCCGCCGCAAAAAACCCCTGAACAAAGCGCGCAAATAGTAACAGCCCCCAACTTTGCGTGTTCATGCAGGCAAAAGCGGTCAACACATATCCAACAAGGCAAAAGCGAATAAGAAATTTGCGTCCAAATCTGTCAGCTATCGGGCCATAGATAAGTTGCGGCGCCCCAAAGCCAGCCAGAAAAACAAAAAGGATAAGTTGCTGATCATTTGGGTCTTCACGTCCATAATGGGCCGCCATTTCATCAAGGCCCGGCAGCATGACATCAATGGCCAAGGCTGTCATTCCGATCACGGTCGCCATCATCGCAACGAATTCCCAAACAGGTAAAGGCAAGTTGGCATCTTTGAGCCGGCTATGCGATGCTTTTAAGTCGGGCGAAACTGGCATGAATGTGACCTCTCTTCGCGGCTTATGACATGGCTATCACTATTATCAAGCCGAAAAAACGCCCCTCTTTAATGCGGCACAGCTTTATTTAGAGGTGGGTTGGTGATGAAACGCAGATGATAAGACCTAATAGCCGAACATAGACATATTAGCAGCGTTCACACCGCCCTAATGTGAACGCGCACTTCACTCAAGACAGACCAGCACTAGAAGCGCATTCGCGCAAGACGGGCCCAAGATAAGACTCGTAATATAGACGGCCCTTGCATTTAAAAACAAAGACCGTTTATCGCTATTCTACTTTAAATCTGACGCGGGCCGTATGACCTTTTGAAACCACGGGCTTCCCATTGACCAATTTTGGCTCGAACTTTTGTGTCTCAACAGCCTCTAAGCCTGCTCTCTCAAAGCGTCCCTTATGTACGCCAGCAGGGCTTATCAACATAATTTTCGGCCGAATAACGTGCCCCTTCGTATTAATTTCATATTCGATAGTCACGTTCACATTATCCTCGAAACCACGGCGCAAGGCAATCTCTGGATATTCAGCTTTCATCCCTCTTATGCGTTTGGCTTCAACAATAACATCTGGCTCAACCAAAGCAGAAGATGTGAGCGGGGCAATGCTTGCTGATTGAAAATTCTGCGTTGCCGCGGCAGGAGCTGCAATTGACGGCGCGGATATAGCCGATTGATAAGAACTTACATAAGAGCCTAAAGCAGGATCACTAATGGTGGTTTGCGCAGGAACGGATGCAATGTGGACAGTCCGATATTCTGACGCAGCGCTTAGATTATTTGATACACTCTCTATTGGCGCACTCTCGATTGATGGGGTGTTATGCACATTTGTTTGTTCCAGTGACGTTAAAAAATCACTCGTAATATGATGGTTCTTTTCGAGTCCAAAGAGCTCTTTATAATCATATATTGCCGTTTCTACATCAGCATTTTTAAAGCCATCAATAGCGCCATAATAAAATCCTAAGCTCGATAATTTCGTCTGAATATCCAAGACAACTGGATTTGGCTTAACTATCTCAATGTCGCGAATAACTGGCTCTGATTGTGGTTCTGGTTGTGGCTGAGGTTTTGGCGGGGCGGCCTTTGGAGCAAGCGGCTTTAGCGTCGGCGTAGGGGCCTTAACCACTGGTAATTCGGCTATAGCTATTTTCTGATCCGTTATGTCTTGGTCAACTTTTTCTGGCGCAGCTTCCACCTCTTCGCTCAAAGCTTCAAGCGTCTCAGCTTGAGAGGCGCTAGGCTCAACCGTTTCAGCATCCACTTTCGCCTTCAGTTCAGGAAGATCATTTAGCTGCCCCGCTGGCCCGTCCTTTATGGCGGCGGGGTTCTCAATGGCTGGCGTGGACAAAACAGCGGCCGCGCTCTCGCGTTCAGCGATTTGCTGCACAGGACTGTTTGCCGAGAGCTTCACAGCCATATATCCAATGGTGCTAACAATGGCCAGTGTCGCCGCGCTGGCAAGTAAGATAGCGGCGCGGCTTTTAGACTCATCGCTCATTTTAGCTGAAATATTCGCTGGGCTAAATTTTACAATTTTGCTGTCGGCTTTTTCAGCTAAGCTGGCGGCAAGTTGACCAGAATGAGTGGGTTTTTTAGCCGCATTATTTTTAATCAGAGCCTTTGGGCCGCCATCCTTAAGTGCAGACAACTTAGCGGGCATCGTAATTTTTGGCGCTTTTAAATTAGACTTTAGCGCCGATATTTTAGCCTTGCTCGCTTGCTGTGCCTTGCTGGCTTGATGGCTTGCTCCGCTCACGGCCGATTTTATATCTTTGCCAATGCTGTCGGATGTCTTGCGAAACCGAGCCAAATTCATAGCCGTAAATTTTGATCCCATTTTAAGCTCGGAACTTGCTTTAGGGTGACCAAGCGTTTTTCTCGCGCTCCCTGCTTTCGCGCCTTCCCCTTTCACGCTCTGCATCTTGGCTTGGCTTGGCTTAAATTCGCCAACCATAGGCGCGCCTTTGGCCATCGCCCGAACCTGCTCAATATCGCTGCCATTATCAAGCAAGGCGATAGCCGCTTTCGTCGTCAATTCGCGCTCAATAAGCGTTTCAAGGCGGCTTTGTATATTGGCAAGATCTGTTTTAGTTGCGCCAGAGATTTGCGCTGCATTTTCATAATCTTGAGACAGGACGGTAAATTGCTCTTGCGCGCTCTGGGCTTTCAAAGAGGCGTTCGTATGAGCGCCCTTAGCGCCTTCAAGGCTGTTTTGCGCGGCGCTAAGCTGCTCTTGCATCGTTTTAAGCGATTGATTAGCCGTTTTAAGCTCGGACGTAATCGCCGTTTTCGCTGTGCTAATCTCAGCTAGTTTTTCCTTCAATTGCGCGGCTTTACGCATGGCCTCATCGGCAATTTTTTGTGCTTTTTCATATTCCGC
>JALZUP010000289.1 GCA_023301505.1 Robiginitomaculum sp. | reverse complement strand
ATCACCACCAAATCCGGAGGCGCAGGCGCCGTCCGAGAAATCGCCGAAAACATCCTAGGCGAACAAACCACCTTCCTAGGCCCCGCCCAGCAATAAGGGAGCGCACATTCCCTTAAAATATTTCAGTCTCTAAATTTTGAAGATGGTTGATTACATCCCTGACACTATAGGATGAGAATTGTCCCCAACCGTCAAAAAATCGACTAATAGAATCATTGAATCTCGCTTCACTATCGTAGTGAAAATGATTTTTTGCAATACTATACAATACAGCACCTTCGTTACTGAATTCGAATTTTTTAAAGCCCGTTATATATATTGAAAACCACCACTTTGCTCGCTGGAGTACCATTTTACTACATAGGTATAAGGCAAAGTTTTCAATTTGATTCTCCTCCTCTTTAATTTTTGCAAATTGGGCTGAATCTACCTCTTTTATCACACAGCAGAGAATCAAAAACATTTTGTAACCCCACATATGATCAGCATTGGATTTTTCGTTGAGCTGCTTAGATGCTAAAGCGTAACCTATTGATCTGAAAATACTTTCTGCTTGCCTTGGCGTGACCTCAAAACAGTCGAGAAGTTCAGTAATTTGTTTAGATTTATGGGTGTCGAAATATAAACCTGTATTTCGTTTATCTGAGACATAGAGATATTTTTTAGCAAACGCATTAACTAGTGTATTAAGCTGCCCTGCAGAGGCGACGGGAAGCTTATGTGTCCGGTGTGAAAATTTACGATAGTATTCGGTGAAATCTAACTTATTGCCGAACATTGATTTAGCTGAGTTTTTTAGTTGGCCAAGATCTACAGCTAACAAGAATGTCAGGTTATTAATATCAAAGACGTGTTTGATAGTTTCTAAAAAATGGATAGCGAAGTCAGGCTTGCAGCGGTCGAGCTCATCTACAAAGAATAGAATCGGAGGCATGTTCTGATCATCCACGATGGCTTTTATAGCTGCTTTTAACTCATTTAGTGCTTCTATTTTCTTTTTATGAATATCTAAAAAATCAAGAGTCGTGTTCGCGGTTTTTCCTTTAGCGAATTCTCCTGCACTTACTAGATCAAGCCCTGTCGCTTTCGCTACAAGATCATTACCAACAGACATTCCAAACCACGCCAATTGTTTTCCTGCTTCGATTAGTTTTTCTTTTGTAGCTTTCTCCGCATACCCGTCCACAGCCTCAATTAGCGAACATAGTAAGCTAGCTAACGGGTCAGCACAGAAGTCACTTTCCCAAGCGTTTAAAAATATAGGGAGAAATGTTTTATCCCCATTTTCCCGGCGCTCATTCAAGTCATGCTCCCACATTTTTAGAAATGTCGTTTTACCTGAACCAAACGGCGCGTCTAGCGATACGACTAGGCTACCTTCGACGAACGTTTGATCAACTTCTAGATAACGTTCTAGTCGTTGACTTAGTTCATTCCGTTCTAATAAATCGTTAGTGAATGTGGGTTGGTTCTCTTGCTCGGCTTCCATATGTTAGTTGAGGGTTTGTTTACAGATGTTTTAAGGATTCTAGGGTTTGGATGATTTCCTTGATTTTTTTTTGTCGTTTTTTGGAAGGAAAGTAGAAGTGGTCGAAGTGAGCCGAGAGGAATTTGGGGTCGTTATCTTGTTTTTCGCTTAGTTTGGATAGAAGTGGATATAGGACATCAAATTGCTCAGGTAGAGATTTTGGCCACTTGAGTTTATCCGTGGGTTGCTTGTTTTTTTTGGGGGTGGGGCGCTTCCTTTTCAACCTTTCCGGCGTTCCGATGCAACGGTCTTCAACATACTGACGCCTGATGTCCGAAAGTAGACCAAGGGCTAGAAAAGTAATTAGTACGACCAATTGTAATGGGTCAATCTTAGTAGTGTCTGGGTCTAGAATGATGTTTACCAAAGATCCAAGAGTAATCGAAAGTCCTGAGCAGTAAAATAGATGAATGTAATCTGCCCACGAAGCCAACCCTCGATACCTCGCAGCAGTACTCTTATTATTAACATCGGACTTTTCATCGGACTTTTCATAGAGCTTTTCATAGAGCTTTTCATCGATTTCTTGACGAAGAGTGTTATCCCAGCGGTTGACCAGAAGGTCGATCGCGTCTTCGGAAAGGAAAAGGCTCTTGAACCATTCAGATTCTTGAATATTCTGTCTGAGCCAACCATACCGAAACTTCTCAATCCATGGATTGAAGAGAGTTCTATGGATCGCATAAACTAGTGTGCCTGCCACTAGAGCGAGAAGAGTACCGCTAGCCAAAATTTCAGCAAGACTAAGGTCGCCCTTTGATATTACACCTCCTCGGTAAATCGACCCGAGGAAGAATACTCCGGCGAAAAAGTTCCGTAGTAAGAGATTAAGTGAGATTCCTTTTAGTGTTGAGTTCAAGGTAGTTTTTTTGCTAACAATATTAGATCACCCACCCGTGCTGATATTCGCACTTCGCTTAGTAGCTGGTTTCAGAAAGTTGATCATATTTAATAAGGCTTATAGTACAAAGGATGAATGCTAGTTCAAGAGCGAAATCTAGTGCCCGGAATACAAAAAACTCCCACTCAAACGAG
>JALZUP010000288.1 GCA_023301505.1 Robiginitomaculum sp. | reverse complement strand
AATCTTAGCCCCCTCAGCGGCCCAGTGTTCCCCCGTGACCTCGCTATCCACGCCAGCCATAATTTTAAGAAGGGTTGATTTACCCGACCCATTTACCCCGACGACGCCAATTTTGGCGTCTGGGTAAAAAGAGAGATGGATATTATCAAGGACGGTCTTATTGCCATATTTCTTGGTAAGACCTTGCATGTGATAAATAAATTGGCGGGCCATGAGCGCTCCGAAAACTAAAGGAAAGTTGCTTGCCCGCCATATGCTATGTGAGCGCCCCAATTGCAAGAGAGAAGGTGAATTGGGGCGCGCAGTTTGATGTAAGCTATCTTAGAATTTTAGTCCCAGACTTAGGCGGAAGTTCCGGCCCGGTAGAGGAGCTACGTCTTTTAAGAAAGAACTATGTTGACGCGCATCCTCGTCAAAGGCATTTTCCAATGCCGCCAGCAAGGTGACATCGCCAAAATCTGAAGGCCAGTTATAGCTGGCAAAGAGATTGGTGAGTAGGTAGTTCTCTGTTTCAATCTCAAACTCTGTTAAGTCCTCGCTTGTCGCGGCGTAATCTAGCTCTACGCGTAGGCTATAGCGCTCTGTTGACGCGTCAATACCTGCTAAGAGTGAGAGCGGCGGGATACGCGGTAAATTCTCCGTATCCGTTTTAGCGCGCACAAAGGACGCTTGGCCATCAACGGATAAATCCAGTCCAGCCAGTTGAGTTATCCCCGTTAAGTCAGATAGCTTTGGCAGCTCCATCTGTCCTTGCAACTCAAACCCAGTAAAGCTGGCATCTTCAGCGGTAAAGACAAAAACAGGTAGGCCTTCCATCTCTTGGTCTGATTCACGCTCATAAATATAATCATCATAATCTGTGTAAAATAGATTAGCGGAGAAAGACGTGCTCGGCGTATTATGACGTAGAGCTAGCTCTATGCCTAAAGCTGTTTCAATATCCAGATCTGGATCACCTATTTCAAATTGAGTTGTCGCCAGATGGGGGCCATTGGAATAAAGCTCTTCTGTGTTTGGCGCGCGTTCAGTGCGAAAGACAGTGCCGCCAATATTGAGCTGCTCAGTTACCTGAATATCCGCGCCTGTGGAAAGAGAAAAGGTCGTGAAATTGATATCGTCATCTAGCTCACTATTGTGGTGATCTGTATGCTCGAGGCGCACGGCGCCTTCCACATGCACATTATTAACGTCCTTTTCGTGGAAGCCAAATAGAGCATATTGCAAAGTTTCTGTAGGCGGGACAAAAGCTTCGTCGCCAATAGCGCTAAAGTCACGTTGTCTTACAGAGGCGCCATAAGCGGCCGCCCATCCATCACGCTCTGCCTGTATGGCCTCAGCGCGTATTTCAAAGCCTTCATTGGTGAAAACCGTGCCAACTTCATCACCTTCAAATTCGGTATGTTCGTAATCGGCATAACCTGCAAAAAACTGCAACCGTTCAAAGAAGCCGTCTATATTGAGCGCGCCATTTATATCAAGTCGTGTTTGTTCCAAATCGATTGTGACAAGTTCTTCTTCGCCTTCCTCTTCTTCTTCGCCTTCTTCCTCTTCATGTCCTCCGGGGATGCCATAATCACTGCGCGTATCTTGAATGGCAAAGCCAATATGGCCGCGATTGCCAATATAAGACAGCCCGCCCGTTATAGACTGGCTGGTGAGTTGTGAGTTTTCTAACACGCCAAAGGCTTCTTCTTCCTCATCATGCTCTTCGCCTTCTTCCTCTGCTTCTGCCTCTTCTAGGGCTCTAAGAGCGGCGCTTTCGGCAAAGCCTGGAATCTCATAATTTTCGGCGTCGCGATATGTGCCATCTAAATGAAATACGATGTTTTGGCCTAATGCAACATTGACCGCTGCGGCAATTTCTTCGCCTTCATCGACACTGCTAAGCGCGCCGCGTATCGCGCCTTCAATGCCATATGGGCCGTCTGGAACTTGGTCAGGAATACGTCCATCAATCACATTGACAACCCCGCCAGAACCAGAGCTACCATAGCGCAAAAGAGACGCCCCGCGCAGCACTTCAATACGTTCGGCTTGAGCAGGCTCTACCGCGACGGCATGGTCAGGAGAGGCGGAAGAGGCATCAATAGAGCCAATACCATTGGCTAGAACCCGAACCCGATCTCCGCCTTGTCCGCGAATGATGGGACGTGACGCGCCTGCGCCAAATTGGGTGGAAGACACGCCCGGTTCAAATCTTAGGGTTTGTCCGATAGTCGCAGCGCTACGGCGGGTAAGGTCCTCGCCGCTTAGAACGGATATTCCGGTGATGACCTCATTCACAGATTTTGTGAGCGGAGAGGCCGTGACGACAACATCATCAAATTGGTCGGGTGAGTTTTGGGCAATTGCTGCATATGGAGATGCAAGCAGAGTGCAAATGGCGCTAGCGCGCATAAGAGTAAGTTTCATGGTTCAATCATTTCTAAATTTTAAACTAAGGTAAGGGTGCGCGCGCTCACGCTGATAAGGCCTGATAAATGAGGGGCCTTATGTCTGGAGAGCTTGCTAAGCGCGGCAGGAAGATGAGTTTAAAATTTAGGCGGGCGGGCCACGGGGCGGCGGGCCGCGGTTTTGAATATTTGTTACATGCGTAGAAATATAAGGGATATAATCTGGCGCAATAATCTGCGTGATAGGACGCTCTATGGGGGCAATATTGGGTATGATTGCGGCTGTGTGCTCTTGTATAGAATAGAGCATGCAGGCAACGCCGTCATGCTCATGCGGTTCATGGCCATGTTCTGCGGCATGAACGACAGCACTGCTTCCCGCCCATAAGGTCAGGCAAGTGAGCGAAAGGATCAAAGTCTTATGCAGATGCGTCAAAAACATGGCGCACAACCTACTCAGCTACGCTCAGGGGTCAAGTTACTTTATAACATTTTATGTGGGCCGTCTGGCCCTGCATATCTAAATCGGTATGCCTTCTTTCATGCAGAAGAGTTTGACCTCTTCTCGCACGCTAGATAGGCGGCTATCGACACGGATAAGCGGCTCAATATAATCACGCAGCTTTTGTGCGTCTAGCGCTAGCGCCGCTGATTTGACGGGGCCAATACCTGTGACGGACATAGATAATGTGTGAAAACCTAGCGCAATCAGGCAAATGGCTTCAAGGGGGCGTCCCGCCATCTCCCCGCAAACCGAAACGGGAACATTGCTCCGCCGGCATCCATCTGCGATGAATTTCATCATGGATAATGCGGCAGGCGAGAGCGGGTCATAGCGGTCTGACACGCGGGCATTATCGCGATCAGCGGCAAAGAAAAACTGCATTAGATCATTTGCGCCGACAGAGACAAAATCAGCATGGTCGCATATGGCCATGACACTCCATGCCAGAGCTGGCGTTTCCAGCATAACGCCGATTTCGATCTTGCGTGGCATATCCTCGCCCATTTTCGAGGCGCGGCGCACTTCGATCATCATCAATTCTTTGGCGCGGATAAATTCGTCTACTGTGGCGACCATAGGAAACATAACGCGTAGTAATTTCCCAGCGCCCGCCGCGACAAGGGCGCGTAGCTGATAACGCATCAGGCCGGGGCGATCTAGGGCAATGCGAATAGAGCGCCAACCTAGGGCTGGATTTTCTTCTGGCACAGGATCGCTATAAGGCAGGATTTTATCTCCGCCCAAATCAAGCGTACGAAATGTGACGGGCTTGTCTCCCGCCGCTTCAATGGCTTTGCGATATAGATCCGTTTGCTCTTGTAGGCGCGGCATGAAATCGGACACCATGAATTGAAATTCCGTCCGAAAAAGTCCAATGCCGTCCGCGCCAGAGCTTTCAACATGGGGCAGATCAACCATAAGCCCCGCATTAAGCTGAAGCGAGAGCGTTTGCTCATCTTTGGTGATGGTTTTGGCGTCGCGCTGGGAGGCATAAAGTTTGCCCATTTCCCCGCGCACGCCCATGCGCATTGTAAAGCCGGCAATTTGTTCGGGAAGCGGACGTATGTGAACATCGCCCATCTCGCCATCAATAAGCACCGTATCGCCGCTCTCAATTTGATCAAGAACGCCTTCGGCGCGCCCAATGAGCGGCAAGCCAATGGCTTTGCAAATGATTGATGTATGCGAGCTGGGCGAGCCTTCTTCGAGGACAATGCCTGCCAGTTTTGTCTGGTCATAATCAAGCAGTTCAGCAGGGCCAAGATCGCGGGCAAAGACCACAGCGCCATCGGGAATATCGACATTGCCGCTCTCGGTCAGCTCGCCGCCCAAAATTCTCAGCATGCGATTGGCCAAATCTTCTAGATCATGCAGCCTTGCGCGCAAATAAGGATCGCGGGCCTTCATCAGGCGGGCGCGATGCTCATTTCGCACGCGCTCTACCGCGGCTTCGGCTGTCAGGCCTGCATGAACGGCTTCGCGTAATCTATCGACCCATTTTCGGTCATAGGCGAACATGCGGTAAGCTTCAAAAATCTCGCGGCTGGCCCGTGTTAGATTGGCCGCTTCGCCGCTGACCATAATGTCAACATTGGCGCGCAGCTTAGCAATCCCATCTTCAATTCGGTCTTCTTCAGCCCGCGTGTCATCGGCAATCAGATTGCCTGATGCGATGGGCTGAAAATGCAAATGCGCTAATCCTTGTACCAGACCTTCGGAAAAAGCCAGTCCTGAAAAAGTCTCAGGCCTGTCTGGATGCAGACGAATGCCTTTAAGGTGGCCTTTGGCACCTGCGGCGCGTTCATCTTCAATGGCAATTTCGGCCAATATCATGGCAACGGTTTGCAGCGCTTCGACTTCGATTTCGGTGAAGATGCGCGCCTTTTGTGATTGTATCACCAAAACGCCCATAGTGCGCCCCCCGCGCAAAATAGGCACGCCAAGAAAGGAGTGAAATTTATCTTCACCTGTTTCTGGCTTATAGGCAAACATGGGGTGATCGGCGGCTTCGGCTAGATTAAGCGGGCGCGCATTAAAGGCGACTTGGCCGACCAGCCCTTCCCCAGATTTAAGCTGAGTTTTGTGAACCGCTTCTTCATCCAAGCCTTCTGTGGCGCAAAGCTCGAGGGAGCCGCCGCGCCGCAGCAGATAAATCGAGGCCACATTGGCCTGCATATTGGAGGCAATGGCGTCAACAAATTGATCAAGGCGCGCTTGTACCGCTTGCTCACGTTCCATGAGGTCGCGAATGCGGCGTAACAGACGCCGGGCCATTTCCGCTTCAACAAGGGCAGACTGGGTTTGTTCGGTCTCGCGCGGCATTTGATCCTTTAACTGTTATTCTTAAAGCGTTACTCTTGAGACTTAGCTGTGGTGAGGCTTAATGTAGTGCGGCTTAGGCGTGCTCAAGCTCAAAAGCAGAATGAAGCGCACGGACAGCTAATTCAGTATATTCGCTATCTATCAACACGCTAATCTTAATCTCAGATGTTGCAATGACTTCGACATTGATAGAGCGCTCAGCCAAGGCCTCGAACATTGTTTGTGCAACGCCAGTATGGCTGCGCATACCAATGCCCACAATGGAGACTTTGGCGACATTGTCGTCGGACTTCATCTTCTCAAAGCCAATGTCTTTTTTAGCAGCTTCCAGAGCGGCCAGAGCCGTATCTAAATCACGTTTGCCAACCGTAAAGGTCAAATTTGCAGCATTGTCACTGCGCGAAATACCTTGCACGATCATATCGACAATCACATTGGCATTGGCCATAGCCTGACAGATCTTGGCGACCATGCCCGGCTTGTCTTCAAGCTGTAGCAATGTGATCTGGGCTTCATCTCGGCTATAGGCCACGCCGCTTACGACTCGTTCTTCCATCTTCTTTACCTCATTACAAACTAATGTGCCCGGATTGGGCGCGCCATCTTTTGCCATGCTGGTTAGCACGCGAATGGGCAGATTATTATTCATTGCCAGCTCGACAGAGCGGGTTTGCAGGACTTTGGCTCCCAATGAAGCCAGTTCTAGCATTTCTTCAAAACTGATCGTCTTAAGCCGTTTGGCGGCTGGAACGATACGTGGATCGGTCGTATAAATACCGTCCACATCAGTATAAATATCACAGCGATCCGCTTTCAGGGCGACAGCGAGCGCGACAGCAGATGTGTCAGAGCCGCCGCGTCCCAGCGTCGCGATACGGTTCTTATTAGTTACGCCTTGAAAGCCTGCGCAGACGCCAACAACGCCATTTTTAAGCGAGCTGTCCATATCTGGGCTATCAATGCCAGTAATACGGGCTTTACTATGCGCCTCATCGGTCATAAGCGGAATTTGCCAGCCCAGCCAGCTACGCGCTTTAAGGCCGCGGCGGCGCAGCGCAATCGCCAATAGGCCAGATGTGACCTGCTCGCCAGAGGCAACCACGCTATCATATTCATCGTCAATTGTGCCGCCCTGATCGCTATCAGCGTCCAGATCATCCACCAGCGCCACCAGACGGTTTGTCTCCCCTGACATGGCCGAGACAACAACGGCGACCTCATGGCCCGCCGCCACTTCATCAGCGACAAGGCCCGCCACATGGCGAATACGCTCTAAATTGGCGACGGATGTGCCGCCAAATTTCATCACAATACGTGACATAAAACTCTCTAATTTTTTAAATTCATGTTAAAAGCTACGCCTATCAGCACAACCCGCGACCTTTTAGGGGAGCGACCCAAAAACCGCAATGGTCTATATAGATGTAATCAGGCAATAATTGATCAGGCCATAAAGCGATCAAACAATAAATGAATAAGGGGATCGTCTTCACCTCCCTGCTCAAAGGACATATTATGGCACATGCAACGACGGCGCCCGAAAAACTCTCTACCGTGTCTGTTGACCCGCAAGAGATGGAAAATTTCGCCGCTATGGCCGAAGATTGGTGGAACCCGTCTGGCAAGTTCAAGCCTTTGCATATTATGAATGGGGCGCGCATTGGCTTTATTAGAGACACATTATGCGCGCATTTTCATAAAGACCCTGAGGCGAAGCTGCCGTTAAAAGGCTTGCGCATTCTTGATATTGGCTGCGGCGGCGGATTATTGGCTGAGCCTATTGCTCGTTTGGGGGCAAGTGTTACGGGTGTGGACGCGCTAGAAAAGAGCCTTAAGACGGCCAAAACCCATGCAGAGCAATCGGGGGTTAAGGTCGATTATCGCCACGGCACAATTGAGCAAATGGTGGCGGCGGGGCAGACGCCTTTTGACGCCGTGCTGAATATGGAAGTGATTGAGCATGTTGTCGACCCCGCGCAATTTATGAAAGATTGCGGGGCGATGGTGCGCCCCGGCGGGCTGATGGTTTGCTCGACGATTAACCGCACAGCCAAAGCGTTCTTATTTGCGATTTTGGGCGCGGAATATATATTGCGTTGGCTCCCAAAAGGCACGCATCAATATGATAAATTTGTGACCACAGCTGAAATGGCGCGCTGGCTTATTGATGCAGGGCTTGCGCCTGACCCCTCTATTGGCATGACGCTTAACCCGCTCAATAATCAGTGGAGCTTTAGCGATGATACACGCATTAATTATGTCACGGTTGGCTACCGCGCTGAAGATTAATTGCTAGCTAATTTGATGATAAGCTAACTGGTAGGGGCTATTGACTTCACCCGCCCTCATGGCAATCTCTTAGACTATGACCCACACTGAACCATCTAAGCCAACTGCATCAAAAGGCACTACATTAGAGCGTGCTGGAGAGCGCGCGGGATTAGAAGATGCGGCCTTGCCCTCGCTCGCCCGCGCCTTTGAGCCAGAGCGTAGCGCTTTGCGTGAGCAGTTTAAAGATGAGACATTAGGCGCGGCCCAGATTGTAACCTTGGCACGCCGCGCGCTCGATGATGCAGGAAAGCGCTTTTCCGATGAGGCGCGCGACCCTTCCGTGCAGCGGGCAGGGCTTTGGCTTTTGGAGATGGTTAAATCAGGCGCCTCCTTGCTAGACCAAGGGGTAAGCGCGCAAGTGGTTTGGCAAGAGCAACCTAAAACCGAGCCGCGGCAAATTGCTGGCAGTACGCTGTTTTATGGCGCGGCAGCGGTGTTTTTCCTCGCGGGGATGTGGCAGGGCGAGCGCACAGTGATGATGACGGCTACGGCTTTGGCCTTATTGCGGTTTTTTGATCCTGCGGATTGGTCGCGCCTCGTCCAAAAAATCCCGCTAATTGGACGGTTTAAAAAAGGCTCTCAATCGGCAGGCATGATTGATAGCGCCGATGGTCGCCGTCATTTGGCGCAGGCGCGGCTAAGTATGAACGGGGCGGGGGTGATTGATGGTCTGGCCGATGCGCTGCGCACGGCTGATCATGTGCTTATCCGTTTGGCGCAGCCCGTCAATGAGGCCCATTGGAAAGATGATACGCGCCTGTTGGGGTTAATGCAGGGCTTGCTGGAGGCGAAAAATAGTGATGATGGCCATTTCGCTTTGCGCCTGATTGAGACAGAGCTTTCTAGCCTCTTGCGCAGCGAAAATATTGAGGCGGTCAGCTATGGACGCAATACGAAACGGCTCTTTGATATTTTGCCGGGTATAGAGCTAGAACCAGGCCTTGCCTCATCTGGCGCGCCAGCGCTTATTTCTGGCGAACAAGTTTTACGCCGCGGCACAGTTTGGTCCTCTGATGGCTAAATCAAGCAAAGCTAAAAAAACCGCGCCGCTCGAATTTATCGGCTATGATTTAGGCCACGGAGAAACCGCCATTGGGCGCGCCTTTGGCAGCTCTGCGCGCGAGCCAGAAATTGTCGAATTTCGCGGCGAGCGTACATTCGTCACCGCGGTGGCTAAGACGGGACGTGATGTGCAAATCGGCGCGCAGGCCGTCAATCTTGCCGCCATAGGCACAGCTGAAAAAACAGGACTTATTGGCGCGGTGCTAGGCAAAACAGGCGCTGCGCCGACAATCTGGGTTAAGTTTAAAGATCGCGATCAAACCAACCCTGACACCAAAATCCCAACGCAGCTTTTCACGAAAACCTTATTTGATGAGCTTAAAGATGAGCGCAAAATTTTAGGGTCAAATAAGAGCCATTTCATTGTTGGTTGCCCGTCTGGATGGAGCGAAGCTGAGCGCGATAAATACCGCGATATATTCAGCCAAGCGGGCCTTAAGCATGTGCGCATTGTGCCTGAATCGCGCGCGGCTTTGATGACCGCGCTAGAGCAGGGCTATCTCTCACTTGACGCGGCGCGCGGCGCTGTGCTGATTGTCGATATTGGCAGCTCGACCACTGATTTTACTTTTTGCCGTGATTTGGACGCCGAAGATGTTGGCCATAATGCACTGGGCAGCGGCTTGCTGGATGGATTGATATTTGAGCGCAATTTGGCCCGTCAACCTGATCGCGATAAGATTGAGAAACTAATAAGCAAATATCCACATTATCGTCCTGTCATGGAATATTGGTGCAGGCTCGCCAAAGAGCAATATTTTAATGGCGAAGAACAGCCCGTTGAAATGCTGCGCCGCTTGCCTGTGGGGCGCGGGGTAATCTTTGAAATCCGCTTAGATAAATCCGATGCGGATATTATCTTATCGCAAAAAATAGAGGTGCTTACGGATACAGATGGCCGCGCGCAAAGCTGGCCGCAGGCGTTCCATCTTGCCTTACGCCATACGGTGGATAGTCTGGGCGGGCGAGAGCCAGAGACCGTGTTGCTGACGGGCGGGGCGTCACGTCTGCCGCTTATTGCGCCAGCTTGCGAGAGCGCGTTTCCAGAGGCGAAAATTTTGCGCGGGGCAGAGCCAGAATTTGCCATTGCGCGCGGGCTGTCATGGCTAGGCCGATTTGAGCATCTCCATGATAGATTTAAAAAGGCCGTAACCGCGCAGGTCAGTGAGGGCGGGCAGGTTTATGAAACGGCGCTGGCCTCTACAAATGAGCTGGGGGTGAGCCTCGCGCCCGCTCTGGTGGACGCGCTGATTGCATCTTGCATTATTCCTGCATTTCAAGACTGGCGCGCGGGCAAAATACAAAGCCTTGATGAGATCGAAGGCGAGATGGATATTCGGGT
>JALZUP010000287.1 GCA_023301505.1 Robiginitomaculum sp. | reverse complement strand
GGCGGGCTGTTTCGGTCTATGCCTTATACCACGATTGCCTGTCTGATTGGCGCGGCGTCTATTGCGGCCTTCCCGCTCTTTGCGGCTTTTGTCACCAAGGCAATGATTATTGCCTCTGTGTTTGAAAACCATAATTACATTGTTGTGCTTATGCTGCTCTTTGCCAGCGCTGGTGTTATGGAGCATAGCGGCATCAAAGTTCCATATTTTGCCTTCTTCTCTCATGATAGCGGTCACCGCGTTAAAGAAGCGCCGTGGAATATGTTGCTCGCGATGGGCATAGCCTCGGCGTTCTGCCTGATATTGGCATGGCCATGGGGCGGTTATCAGATGCTTTATAATCTTATGCCTGATCCTGACGCGGCGATGGAATATATTCCCTATACGGGCAATCATATTGTTACTCAGTTCCAATTGCTCTTTGCAGCTATGCTCGCCTTTGCAATCCTTAAAAAACCGATCTTCAAAATTGGCGGGGTGAAACGCGCTATATATCCAGATGAAAAGCGCGCTCAAATTTTGGATTTTGATTGGACTTACCGCAAGGCGGGATTGATCTTTGTAAAATGGCTGGGCGCAATGCTTGACCGTTTGGACGCGCATATTTCGCGTATCTTAGCATGGCTGATGCACCATTTTGGACAACGCCTATATCATCTCTTTAGTCCGGCTGGCGGCTTTAGCGCGTCAACACCGAGCGGCATAGCGGCCTCTTTGACGGCGGCCTTGCTGGCGATGGTTCTAGTACTCGTTTATTTCATTCGTTAGGATAATCATATGAGCCTTGATAAAGAAACGCTTCTTAGTCTGACGACAGATATTGTCTGTGCCTATGCCAGTCATAATACGCTTGCGCCAGACGCGCTCAGCCAGATGATTGAGACAGTTTATAGCCAGCTTGACGATTTGGCGCGCGCGGAGCCAGATGAAGATAAATTTCGCCCTGTTCCCGCTGTGCCAATCGAGGAGTCTATAACGGATGATTATTTAATCTGTTTGGAAGATGGCAAACAGTTCAAATCCCTTAAGCGCCATTTGCGCACTAAATTTGATTTAACGCCTGAGGCTTACCGAGAAAAATGGGGTTTGCCGCATGATTATCCGATGGTTGCCCCGTCATATGCCAAAGAACGCTCCCAACTTGCTAAGAAAATGGGATTAGGACGGGCGGAGAGCTAGTCAGCCGCAATACCGAATCGGCTCCGTAATAAAAAAAGCCAATTTCTTTCTCTTTTTGTAAGCTTTTGCCAAGGCTCATCCTTGCCCCCGCAATATGGTTAATGAATATTAACCATATTACAGCTTCCTTGGGGGGAACATGCTTTCATCAAATGCATTACGTCATCAAATGATTTTGCCGGAACAACAGGCTATTTATGATTATTGGCGCTCCAAGTGCAAAGGGGGGCACTTACCCAGTCGTGAGGATATAAGCGCGGTTGATTTGGCCCAATATTTACCCACGATCAGCTTAATTGAGCTTTGCCAAGAGAATAAAGATTGCCGGTTTAAATATCGTCTGGCGGGTACGCGCTTTTACGATATTTATAAGAAGGAACTCACGGGGCGCTATATTAATGATATGCCAGAGGGGAGCCGAAAAGATTATTGGGAGCGTGTTTTAACGCGCGTTGTGGATACAAAGCGCCCTTCCGCGGGTGTTGTACGCTCGGGCTTATCTGGCAAAACGCATATGGCCCAGTTTTGGATCAGGCTTCCCTTAATCGTGCCAGATGCTCAAAATTCTATGCCCATAAAAATGATCCTCGGTTTTGACAAATTTGTTAAGCTCTCCGAAATGGATGTGGCCGCGCCCGATAAAAATAAAGTTTACGCGTAAATTCAGCTATTTAGGGGTGATTCACGGCTCCACACACTTAATCAACCTAAGGTATAGTTGTGAATTAAATTAGGAATTTAATCCTCTATCTGTATTTTTGTTCTATACTCGTTCTATTAGCACTGGATCGGGGAAACATATGCAGGTTGTGAAATATACGCAAAGCGATAAGGCCCTTGCGCGGCTTGTTATGGCCGCAGTTACTCTGGAATTTGGCATTCCAGAGGCTGTTTTGTATAGCCCAACTAAGGGCAGCTCACGGGCGAGTTTTGCGCGCCAAATTGGCAT
The DNA here is from genome assembly GCA_023301505.1 of Robiginitomaculum sp. Lineage (GTDB taxonomy): Bacteria > Pseudomonadota > Alphaproteobacteria > Caulobacterales > Maricaulaceae > Robiginitomaculum. Next base: position 19,582 of record JALZUP010000287.1, on the reverse strand, counting down.
GTATCTTACCCATATTGTCTATGAGATAAATCTATCACGGGTGGCGCGCGTTTTTGGGCGCGACCGTAGCACGGTCAGTCATGCGTGCCGCGTGGTGGAAGAATATCGCGACGATCCCATCATAGATGAAAAACTTAACGCGCTTGAGAGCTTTCTAACCGGCGCGCCAAGTCCAGCGCCAGCCTTGTTTCAAGCTGGCCTGTGCGCCCAAGATAATTCCAAAACACATATGGAGATTGGCTGTGAATGATCAGAAAATATTGCGCCGCATCTGTGACGGCCACGCGATTATTCTCGCTGATGAGTCGGCTTGCCTTGATGAGCTGCAAGACAGCAAAGGGGGAGGCAAAAGGGACGGCAAGGGGGGCAGCAAGGGGAATGACTCTGGGAGCCGTTGCCAGACATTTGCCGCCTATCCTTATGGCGATCGGCGTAGACGCCCTGTGAGCTGGATTGACAAAGATATGCTGCTGCGGTTTTTGGCCGAGGGCGCGGTTGAGCGCACGCCGCGCGGCTATGAGCTTGTAAAGAGCTATTCACGCCGCAAGAGTTCGGCTTCCGAATATGGCCAAAATGACCAAGATGGCCAAAATGACCAAGATGGCCATGCCGCTCAGCACAGGCAAATGGAGCGCCGAGACATACCCTCAAAGGGCGGTGTTTTTCGTCCTGCAAATATCAATGTGAATAGCCAATCGGTTTTGCGCCGTTTGGCTCAGCATAAAGATAGGACGGGTCAGCCCTATTTAAACGCGCCTGAAATTGAAGCAGGCGAGCGCTTTTGCGCAGATTATGCCCGCGCGGGCATGTCGGCTATTGCCACGCAAAAATATGATAGCGTGCTGAGCGGTTCTGGCTCTGGTTTAGGCGGGGGGCATAACCGCCAAGAGGCTTTATCTATTGGGGCGATTGATGCGCGCCAGCGCGTCATGGACGCCTTAGCCTTTGTCGGCCCCGGTCTGGATAAAGCCATTAGCTCTATTTGCAGCAAGGATATGGGGCTTGAAGAAATGGAGCGCGTGCAAGGCTGGGCGCGGCGCTCTGGTAAGACGGTTTTGAAATTGGGCCTACAGCGGCTTAGCCTATTTTACGGCACACAAGTTGGCGGCTAGCGCGCGTCCAGCTTTGCCGCGTCTTGCTGTATGCGGTTAACCATTGCGGCAAGTCCGTTTGAGCGCTGCGCCGATAAATGTTCAGACAAGCCAAGCTCTGTGAATATATCTTTTGCATTAATGCTTAAAATGGTCTGCGCGCTTTGTCCCGAATAAATGGCCAATGTGATGGCCACGAGACCTTTGACAATATGGGCATCGCTATCGCCGCGATATAAAAGTGCGCCCTCTTTGGCCTCGCCCACAAGCCAGACTTGAGAGGCGCAGCCTTTGACTTTATTGATGTCATTGCGCTCATCATCAGATAAGGGCGCAAGCCCCTTGCCAAGCTCTATCACATGCATATAGCGCTCTTCCCAATCATCGAGAAAAGCAAAATCATCAATCATATCCTGAATATGTTCGGGATGCATGGAACGTCTTTCTATTGGAGAGGTGAGTGAGGGGGCGTAAAAAATGGAGCGTTACCATCTTAGATGTGGCGAGTATAGAGCGGAGTGTGACAAGAGCATAGGGAGGGCTGTAGGGCAGGGGGTATTTTTTAAAATGAGCGGTCTTTCTTCTTCATATGTCAAGCTTAAATTCGGGGCCTTATATGTCAAAATGAGGCCCTAAAACCGCACTTAAAATAAGCTGTTGAGGGCCAAGGTTATATATGTGCCCTGTATGTACCCTGTCTTTTCATGTGTTTTAAAGTGAAACAAAAAGCGGTTTTTTGGCGCTTAAAATTCTCCTGTTTCGCGAATTAACTATAAATAATTCCATTTATACTCGTCATGGCTGAAGCGTTTTGACTTGGGGTGAAGCGGTGGTTTACTCAGGCCTATATATTTAGGAAAGAGATATGTTAACGGATTGGACCACAAAACATAGCGAGCGTTTTGGCGAGGACATAGTGACATTTGGGCACGGCCTTGTGGAGTCAGGCTTGTTCACGGATGAGGCTTTGATTGAGCTGATGAAAAAACATCCGATGGAGCAAATGGATGTTTGCTCTATGTCTGATGATTCAGACCCTGCTTTTCCTAATCAATTTATGACGGGTGATTTTCGCGGAGTAGACCCAAAGACTTTGCTAGATGCGGCGAAAGCTGGCCGTATATTCATGAATTTACGAAATGCGATGAATCTGCATTCTGAATATAAAATGCTTCTAGATCAGATGTTCGGCGATTTAGCCAAGAAAACGGGGTTTGAGAGTTTTAAGCCTAAGGGGAGTATTTTGATCTCTTCGCCAATTTCTCAAACGCCTTATCATTTCGACAAAACCCAAACCATTCTTTGGCATGTGCGCGGTAAAAAGCGCATGTATATCTATCCTATGACGCCAGAATTTATACCTGATGAAGCCTATGAGGCGACAGCGGTAAGCTACAGGGTTGATGATTTACCTTATGATGAGACCTTTGACCGCGCGGCGCAAATTTGTGACCTTAAGCCCGGCGAGGCCGTCGCTTGGCCGCTCAACGCCCCTCACCGCGTTGATAATGGATCTTTTTGCGTGTCCGTCACGACTGAATATTCCACGCGAGAATGCGTGATCAAAAACAATAATATGCTCGCCAATGCCGCGCTTAGAAGAGGTTTAGGCTTTAAACCTAGCTATGATAATGATGGTGAGTTTAAGCGTATGGCCAAGGCGGGTATGGGCGTCGTGCTTCGCAAAGTGGGATATATTGACCGCAATGACACGCCCGATATGGTGAGCTTTAAAGTTGATCCAAGAGCCGAAGGATTTGTGGTTCGCACGGAACCATTTATCAGAGATTTTTAAGCGCGTTAGCTCTTAATGCCTTAGCCAAAACACAATTGGCAGAATAAAACAGGCTGCATAGAGAAAAGGCTCAATTCTTAGATGCTTAATTAAGTAGCTTTTTTGAGGCTTTTTGGGATTGTAAAAGACAGCTACCTCGCCATTGTCTAAATAAGTTATATAGCGCATTTGCCAGCGTAATAAGGCCCGCATATTGGTGCTGGCAATAATTTGTATGGGCGATAAGCGTTTGCCCTCATATTGCTGGCCGTCAACATTATATTGATACTGCACTTTGGCTACATATGTCACTTCGTCGGCTCGCATATTCAGGCCGATAGAATCAACCGCCGAGTTAACCAGCTTTCCGCTGACTTGCGGCCAAGCCTGAACATGACGCCAATATAGTAAGCCGTAAATTGAGCATATAAAAAAATAGCCCGCAATAATATTCAAAATAACGGCGCGGTTGCCGCTAATAATATTGAGGGAAAATATCTGTAAAACTATTTCCATGATGACAGCCTATCCGAAAAACCGCTCATAATTATTAATGGAAAACATAAAGCTACCATTAGGACGAACGGTGGGTTCGGCTGCAATGGGCCGCTCTCTTGCCCGCTCTTTTGCTGCTCTCTTACTGTATTTGGGCTCTAAAAGAGATCGAAAATGAGGGGTCTGGTGTTCCCGATTGAAACGTTCCTGAGGGTTGAATGCAAATATATGTGATCGCAGCATCATACCCTGACAGTGGCGTATAGGTGCAATCCGTCATGTTGGCTGGCTCGTCAGATAGATTTGAAAATCCAACATCGGTTGCATAATCAAAGGTCAAGCCTGATCCATTATTTGTAAAAGATACGGGGTGGAATTCTGGCCCGTCATCATCAATGTCCCCATTATAAAATAAAACCTCCGAAGGTATGGCATCCGTTAAAAAGAAAGATTCCTCGTCAAGGGCGGGACCACTTTCATGGGTTGCAGAAATTGTATAAATCACATCATTTCCGGGAAGAGAATATTCTCCAGAGCCGGCGGGGTCCCAAACCTCAACGACTTTATTCCCAGATATATTCACAGAGCAGCTTGTGGGCGCGGCTGATAATTTCCATTTTAATAAAAGAAAGCATTCAACATCTTCAATTTCGGAAGATGTTAAAGCTCTGTCATAGATTAAAACTTCCGCGAACCTGCCATTATATTGTCGGGCGTTCGGTAAGTCGCCTATATGAATGCCGCGAGATACATTTGCGGGCACAGCGCTCATATCAGACAAGAAGGCTTGTCCATCAATGCGCAATATTTGAGAGTTTGCATTGGCATCATTTAGTCCCGTATAGAGCGTGGTTTCGGTTACGGCATTTGGGAAGGGGCCATTAAGGCGTGTTGTCCCGCAACATCCGTTAGCATCAAAAAACACATCATTATTTATCCATGGTGCGTGAAAGCTAAAACGGCCATCGGCTGAATTGTTGCTCGTATTATGCCCATTTAAAGATAGAGCGAAATTTTGAGTTAGAGTGACATTTGACGAGACAAAAAATACAGTTATCTCATTTTGGACATTTCCCGAAAACGGATTGGGGCCATCCATATCGGCGATAAGAGGAAATCTGAGGCCAGGGTTTATTCCGTCAAATCCCGTATCTTCAAATGTCACTGTTCCGGCCGTCGTCGTTAAATTATTTCCGCCGCCGCTTTTGTCGGCCCAGCTTGTGACAACGCCTCCATTTGCGGGCTGAACTCCTGTTCCGTTGACATCCTTAGCATCCACCCAAAAAACGAGATTGCTAACATCTTCAGGTGTTGAAATTTGCGCATGCGCGCAAGGCAGCGGGGCAAGGAGCGTTAACACCGCAGCCAATAGGGCAAAAAACTTGAAAAACCTAAACATATCACCCAAAGGGTAGGCTTTAGTTGTAAAGTTTAGTTTAATGGATGTGTTGCTTCAATAACCCGATTTAGCATCGCGGCTTATGCCCGTCTGTCGCCCTCATGATATATATGCCGATATCCATTATACACCGACATCTCACGCCATATTTCGCTTTTTAAATGAGAGGGGGCTTTAGTGTGAATATTTGAGCGTGAATGTTTGGAGGTACCACCCGGAATCGAACCGGGGTTCACGGATTTGCAATCCGGTGCGTCACCACTCCGCCATGGTACCTCGAGCGGCGCATTTGCGCCTGTGGCATACAAAGATAACTTTGCAGGAGGCTCTATAGCGGGGGGCTTTGCGCTTAACAACTATGAAAGTGCAAATTCTAGCAGAATTTTTAAGGCTAGCAGCAAGGCTTTGCAGTAAGGCCCTAAAGAGCGGGACCGCGCAAGACTGATTAATTTTAGTCAAAAATGAATAGGCAGTATAGAGGGGGTAAATCAGCCTATATGGCGTGAAAGTGATTGAAGAAGCGTAGCTGCGGGGGTATAGCGGGATGAGATTTATAATGTTTGCGGGTCATATGTTTTCAACCAAAACTGGGCGCGCAATACTCACGCAATATAGCCGCGCAATATAGCCACGTATGATAGCCGCGAAATAGCCACCTAATGGCGGCGCAATAAAGGAGCCTCACATGTTTGATTTTGCCGCTGCCCGCGATCACATGGTTGAAAGCCAAGTGCGGACAAATGATGTGACAGATCCCGCCATTCAAAAGGCGTTGCGTCAGATCCCGCGTGAGCGCTTTATGCCAGCTGAAAAAAGCCCTATGGCCTATAGCGATGCGAATGTGGCGATCGGCGATGGGCGCTATATGTTGCGCCCGCGCGATTTCTCAAAAATGTTGCAAGCCGCTAATATTAAGCCAACAGATGTTGTGCTCGATATTGCCTGCGCGCGGGGTTATTCCTGCGCTGTGCTTGCCCAGCTCGCCGAAACGGTCATTGGTCTTGAGAGCACGCAAGAGGCGGTTGATATGGCAACCGAGCTTTTGGCCAATAATAATATTATGAACGCCGTTGTCGTAAAAGGTGACCTTAAGGGCGGGGCGTCAGATCATGGGCCTTTTGATGTTATTTTTGTAAATGGCGCGGTGGCTGAGCTTCCTAAAAGCTGGCTGGATCAACTGGCCAGCGGCGGACGCCTTGTTGTTGTGCAGCCTGATGGCCCCGTTGGGCAGGCGCGCATTTATACGCGTGTTGGTGATAATCGGGGCGCGCGTATTGCCTTTGACGCGCAAATCCCGCTCCTTCCCGGATTTGAAGCCAAAGCGGAATTTGTGCTTTAGGCCATATGTTACGCTTTGCCAGATGCTTAACTCGGCGTTTAACGGCTAGCCTTGCCGTAGGGCTCCTTATGAGCTGTGGCCCGCTTATGGGCTTTGCTCAGGCTGATAGTTTAGAAGACACATTAATCGCCGCCTATCAGAGTAATCCCCAGCTTATGGCTGAGCGCGCCCGCTTGCGCGAGTCTGATGAAACCTATGTGCAAGCTGCCGCGCAGGGGCGCTTTACGGCGTCCAGCACGGCGTCGCTGGCGGTGCGCGCGACCCAATTTAATTTTCTCGCGGGGACAAATGGCGGGGTTATTGAAGGGAGTGAGAGCTTTGTCCCGCGTAGCTTTGCTGTGACGGGGCAAGTTCCGCTCTATCAAGGTGGGCGCGTGCGCAGCCTTAAGGGGCAGGCCGAATATGGCATATTAACGGCGCGCGAAGTTTTACGCGACGCAGAGCAAAATGTGTTGCTGTCGGCGGCGACAGCCTATGTGCAGGTTTTGCGCGATGAAGAAATTGCGCGCATTCGCCGAAATGATGTCTCTATTTTAACGCGCCAAAGCGAGGCCGCCCAAGAGCGATTTAATGTCGGGGCCGGCACGCGCACAGATGTTGCGCAAGCTGATGCGCGTATTGCGGCGTCAAAATCTGGCTTGGCGGCGGCTGATGCGGCTTTGGCGACAAGCCGCGCGGCCTTTGTGCGCGCCGCTGGATTTATTCCAAGCCAACTTGAACCCGTTGCTGGATATGATTTGCCTGATAGCCTTGAGGCGGCGCAGCTCATGGCGCTCACCTATAATCCACAACTTGAAGCGGCGCGCTATGCCATTGATGCTGCCAAATTTGGGATTGATGTGGCCAAATCGGCCAACCGTCCTAGTTTTAATTTGCAAACATTTGCGCAATTTGACCGCCAATTTTCGGCGCAATTGCCATCACAAGATTCTGTTGGCCTAACGGCTAACCTGACTATCCCGCTACTAACGGGCGGGCTTAATGGGTCTCAATTACGCTCTGCTGAGGCTGCGCGCAGCCGCGCTTTGTTTGAAATGCGCGCCGCCGAGCAAGCCGTCACTGAACAGATCACAGTTTTATGGGCGCAAAAAGAGGCGGCTCACCGCACGCTTGAGGCATCGCATAGCCAAGTGAGCGCCGCTGAAATTGCCTTTGAAGGCGTGCAGATAGAACGCGATGTTGGCACGCGCACCGCGCTGGATGTTTTGGATGCTGAGCAAGAATTATTGGAAGCGCGCCTCTCCGTCAGCCAAGCTCAAAGCAGTCTTGATATTGTCAATTTTCAAATTTTGGCTGTTGTCGGTGCCTTTGATGCGCTGTCTTTGAAGCTGCCAGCGCAGCTTTATGACCCTGAAAGCAACTTTGAGGCTGTCAAAGATTATAAGATTCGGGATGATTTGGGCCGTATTGTGACGGAAATTAAAGAAATCACGCATCTTGATTAAAGAAATCACACCTCGCCGTGAAAAATATTGATTCGCCTGTGAATTGATTCGCACTATTCCTAGACAAGTCAGACGTGTTGGCTTAAATTTAGCTTAAATCTATATTTTGCAACTGTTTTTGCAAAATTGGGGGAGCACAGAACTAATCATGTCGGACCAATTGCCAGGTAATATGAATGAGCACGAGCCAAGTATGGAAGACATACTTGCATCTATTCGTGAACTTATTGCCGAAGAGAGCCCGCTAAAGAGCTCTGAGGCAACATCCGAAGCCTTGAGCGCCGCTCAAAACAGCTCTGTTCAGGGCGAGGTGGCGGCTGACTTATTACAAGATTTTGATTTAGATATGAGCCCAGAGCTTTCTGATGGGATTTCTGATGAGCTATCTAGTGAGGTGTCGGGCGCATTGCCTGATGGGCTAAAAGATACTGATTTTGAGCAAAGCCAGATTTTCGGACGTATTATCGACGATGAAGCGGCTATACCCGATATTACAGCCGATCTGGGTGGTGTGGATATTGATGATAGCTCTACAAAAGATTTCTTAGCATCGGCAGGTTTTGACCTTGATGAAGATTTGACCCGTTCAGAGTCCGATATTGATGAGGTATTGCTCACCGAGACATTGACTGATTCAAATATAGATTTGCCTCATAATGACGAATTTGCGGCCGATATATTTGAGACGAATATTCCAGAAGCGGATATGGACGCCAATGATATAGACGCAAATATTGCCTCATTTGATGAAAATATGGATTTAACGGCTAAGCTTGATGATGAAATTAAGAGCGTCGCTGAGACTGTTCCTGAAAGCATTACAGAAAGCATTATTGGGGCTGATGACGACTTACTTAATGATGCCAAAGCGCAGGATGAACTATTGTCTGAAATATTTGACGATATTGATGCGATTGCAGAAGGCGGAGCGGTTGAAGAGAGCCTGATCGAAGAGAGTCTGACAGGCGCGACTGATGTTGCTGACAATGAAATAGACTTTGACAGTATTTTTGGCGATGAGCCGATTGTCCGTCCAGGAACTGTGCAGGTCGATGTTGATAAAGCGGCTACCGCTACAGGCCTTGCGGGCGGAGCTTTAGGCGGAGCGCTTGCTATTGGGGGTGCCGCGGCTGGACTGGCGGGTCTCGGCAGTTCCGCTAAAACGATCGGTGATGAGCAGGGCAGCGCTCTTGACCTTGATATATCTGAGCTTGATATATCTGAGAGTGAAGATTTTGATCTTGGGAATGTTTTGCAAGAGGGCGAAGCTGAGATTGATATGGCCGCGCTGGATTTAAGCGATGCTTTGCAGCCAGAGACGGATTTTGGTGACAGTCTTGACGCTCTTTTGCCAGAATTGCCGTCACAAGATGATGATCTGGCGATGGATATGTCTGATTTAGATATGACCAATCTGGATGTTGTAGAGGGTGATGCGGCTGATATTATCGCTGATAATATCAATGTGGCTGAGGATATGACGCCAGACGATCTCATTGATGAACTTATTGAGGATATTATTGATGAGGGCGATGTTTCTGACTCTGTTCAGGCTCAAGACGCGCTCATAGATGATGGAGCCGATTTAATTGAAACCAGCGCGCTAGAAGACCTTGCTTCATTGGACGATGAAGCCCTTGAAGGGCTACGCTCTTCTCCTGATGCTGATATTGATTTGGTGAAGTCATTAATGGCTGATCTGACCGACGATTCATTTGTCGCGGATGAGATTAGCGATGAGGCTCTTCTCCAAAGTGAGGCGGGTGTTGAAGGTGAGACTGATTCTGGTGAATTAGGCTTGGCGCTGGATGAAGAGCTGCCAGATATAGCTGATATTATATCAGATGATGGCTTTGCTGACGCGTTGCTTCAAGGTGAGCCAGAAAATGAGCCTGAGTCTGAGCTTGAAAATGCGTTTGAGTCTGCGGATATATCTGAGGACGCGGCTGAGAGCATGAGCGGTCTTGAGGCACTTGTCGCCGCAAGCGCAACGGCTGCGATTGGCACAAGCGCTCTGCTTGTAGCAACGGATGATACAGACTCCGATATGCCATCTGCTTCATCATCTGTGATCGATAAGGGTCTTGATAAATCAGAGCAAACAGATTTAGGGTCACAAGGTATAGAAGATGTTACGCCGCATGAACCTGCTGCTCCCACCAGCGCGGCTGAACAGGAAATTGATAATTTAGAGGATAAAGCCATGCCACATATCGTAAAAAAGGATACTGTTTCCAGCGCAGAAACAGTTGAAGCCGCAAGCGGCGCCTTTGCATCACTTAATAAGGTGGTTGAAGAAAAGACCGTCTATAGTGAGTCTGGCCCGCGTATTGGTGATCTGGTTCAAGAAGCCCTCAAACCTATGCTTCAAGAATGGCTAGATAAAAACCTTAAAGGTATTGTTGACCGCGCTGTTGCCAAAGAGATCAAGCGGATTTCTTCGGGTAAATAAACGGCTTAAAAACCGCCTTGCGCGGCTAAGCTCGCTGTTCATGGCTGCGCCGCCTGTGAATGTAATGATGATGAGCAGGCAGGCCATTTGAATTTAAAGACTCAAAAAGCTGACGAATTCGTCCGTTTTTTGAGTCTTTTGTTTTATTAAAGCGCAAAATACACTAAAGAGCGGGCCTTATATAATGCCTCTTTAAAGGTCCGACATGTTGGAAAAATCTTTCGATCCGAAAACCGCCGAAGCCCGCCTCTATGAAATGTGGGAGCAAAGCGGCGCGTTTAAGCCCAGCATGGACACGGCCAAAGAGGCCTATTCCATTGTCATTCCTCCGCCCAATGTGACGGGCAGCCTGCATATGGGCCATGCGCTTAACAATACGCTGCAAGATATTTTGTGCCGCTTTGAACGTATGCGCGGCAAAGATGTGCTGTGGCAACCCGGCATGGATCACGCTGGTATTGCCACGCAAATGGTGGTTGAGCGTAAGCTCGCCGCGCAGGGCATTGCCCGCAAAGATATGAGCCGCGAAGACTTTGTGGCTAAAATTTGGGAATGGAAAGAGCAAAGCGGCGGCAATATTAAAGGCCAGCTTAAACGCCTTGGCGCGAGTTGTGATTGGTCACGCGAGCGCTTCACCCTTGATGAAGATATGTCGGCGGCGGTCACTAAAGTCTTTGTAGAAATGTATAATAAAGGCCTGATTTACCGCGATAAACGTCTGGTCAATTGGGACCCGCATTTCCAAACCGCGATTTCTGATCTCGAAGTTGAGACCAAAGCCGTCAATGGCCATTATTGGCATTTGCGCTATCCGCTAGCAGATGGCGTGAGCTATGAGCATCCCATTATGGATGAGGAGGGAAATGCGGCGGGCCATGAGACGCGCGATTATGTTGTCGTGGCAACCTCGCGTCCTGAAACTATGCTCGGCGATATGGCTGTGGCTGTCCATCCCGATGATGAGCGTTACGCGTCCTTAGTGGGTAAATTTGTCGATTTGCCAATTGTAGGTCGCCGTATCCCGATTGTTGCCGATGATTATGCCGATATGGAAAAAGGCTCTGGCGCAGTGAAGATCACGCCCGCCCATGATTTTAATGATTTTGACGTTGGCAAACGCGCGGGGATTGCGACGGGGGATATGATTAATATCTTGACCGATACCGCGCATATTATTGATTCTGACCATATCCCGACAGAGTATCATGGCCTGTCGACCAAAGCGGCCCGCAAAGCCATCGTCACCCAATTTGAAACGCTTGGCCTTTTGCAAGAGATAGAAGATTTGCAAATAGAGCAGCCCTTTGGTGACCGCTCTGGCGTTATCATCGAGCCATTTTTAACCGACCAATGGTATGTTGATGCCAAGACCCTATCAGAGCCAGCCATTGAGGTTGTGAACCGCGGCCATGCCTCACTATCCGCTCATCCCCGCGAAGGCGGGGAACTAGACGCGGGTGAAAACGGGATCCCCGCCTCCGCGGGGATGAGCGGGGCAAAAGAAAACGCCACACGCTTTATCCCCGAAAATTGGAAGAAAACCTATGATCACTGGATGGGCGACATCCAGCCTTGGTGTATCTCTCGGCAATTATGGTGGGGTCACCGGGTTCCTGCATGGTTTGATGAAAATGGTAAGATTTATGTCGCGGGCACGCAGGACGAGGCACAGGCGCAAGCTGGCGCAGGGGCGACGCTCACCCAAGATTCCGACGTCCTAGACACATGGTTCTCCTCTGCCCTTTGGCCGTTTTCGACGATGGGCTGGCCTGAGACAACGCCAGAGCTTGAAAAATTCTACCCAACATCTGTTTTGATTACGGGCTTTGATATTATCTTTTTCTGGGTCGCCCGCATGATTATGCAGGGCATGGAATTTATGGATGAGGTTCCATTTAGGGATGTCTATATCCACGCTTTGGTGCGTGATGAAGATGGCTCTAAAATGAGCAAATCTGAGGGCAATGTAATTGACCCTGTTGATTTGATCCAAGGCATTGATATTGACGCGCTGGTGGCCAAGCGCACGACAGGTCTGCGCCAGCCGCAAAAAGCGCCTAAGGTAGAAAAAGCTACGCGCAAGCAATATCCTGACGGCTTTGACGCTTATGGCGCGGATGCTTTGCGCTTTACGCTAGCGATTATGGCGGCGATGGGACGCGATATTAAATTATCGGTGAGCCGTGTTGAGGGTTATCGTAATTTTGGCACAAAAATTTGGAATGCAGCTTTGTTTGCGCAGCATTACGGGATTAAATCCAATCCTGATTTTGATCCGACATCTTGTAAGCTGGCGGTTAATAAATGGATTGTGACAGGGGCGGTGCAATGCGCCGCCAATGTGACGCGCAGCCTAGAGAGCTACCGATTTAATGAGGCCTCTGACGCGATTTATAAATTTGCGTGGGGAAGTTATTGCGATTGGTATCTTGAGCTTATCAAGCCCGTTTTAATGGGCGATGACGCGGCGGCTAAGGCCGAGACTGAGGGCGCTTGCGCTTGGGCCTTTGACCAAATTCTTAAGCTGCTCCACCCCTTCATGCCTTTTATCACGGAAGAGCTATGGCATAAAACGGCCGATAGCCGTGAGAACATGCTGATTATTTCCGACTGGCCAAAACAATCGGCTGAGCTGATTGATGACGGGGCGACGGACGACATTAATTGGCTTGTGCGCTTAATTTCCGCCATTCGCTCTGTGCGCTCTGAAATGAATATTCCGCCATCCAAGAAAGGCCCGCTCGTTCTCATTGGAGCCAGCGCGCAAACGCAAAAGCGCATGTCGGTTTATGCCGACGCGATTGAGCGTATGGCGCGGGTGGATAGCTTTAGCACCGCAGATAGCGCGCCTAAAGGCGCGTTGCAAACTGTGGTCGATGAGGCCGTTTGTGCTTTGCCGCTAGAGGGTCTTGTTGATTTTGCTGCCGAGCGCGCACGTCTTGAAAAAGAGATCGCCAAGACGCAAGCCGAGATTGACCGTGTGGACAAAAAGCTAGGCAATGCCAGTTTTGTTGACCGCGCGCCAGAAGCGGTGGTAGCCCAAGAACATGAGCGCCGCGCCAGCTTTACAAGCGAGCTTGAAAAGCTAATGGCGGCTCTGGCAGATTTGCCAGATTAGCGGCGGGCGCAAAGCCAGCGCGTAATTTTACCTGAGGCATACCATGCGCCAAGCGCAATGGGCGCGCCGATCAATCCATCGACCGCGTAATGCCATGCCAGCATGAATGAGGCGATAAAGATGAACAGGAAGAAAGCTATAGCGGCCCAGCGCAAAACTTTATGTTTCCAAGCCAAGCAGACAAACAAAAATGAGGTCGCGCAATGCATGCTCGGCATAGCGGAGATACCGCCAAACCCAACAGAGGGGCTCTCATAAACATCCCAGAGTATTCCTTGATAACTAAATGCGCGCAGAGGCGAGCTATTATCAAGAGCGGCCAAGGCGCTCATTTGAGCGTCATAAGGACTAGCCATTGCTGTGATAAGATCAAAATAACACGGGCCAGCAGATGAGAGCAATATTGCCAGAAGATTTCCGCCAATAAACCATGTCAAAATAAGCGCGATAGGAAAGCGGTATCTAATTTGGGCTTTATATTTTGTAAGCAGGAAGCAACATATCCATGTGCCAACCATAAGGCTGGCCCAAGCATCATAGACGAAATCCATGCTGCGAATAATCATTGGCACATCGTAAATCCAGCTAAAGAGCTGCCACGGATCATGGCCAAAAAATAAGGCGCGGTCCCACTCCATGAAGGCCACATCCCAGCTATAGGGAACCATTTCGGGGATACGTGTTTTGATGGCCGAATATGATAAAATCATCACGCCAAAACTGGTGATGGCCAAAGCCACTTTGACTATAATGGGGAGGATATGGCTGGGTAAATGTCCAAATTCACGCTGTAAATATGTCGTAAAAGGAACGCTTCCAGATTTGCGCATATGGATACAGATAAGCAAAAGAGAGGCAAACATGAGGAAGATAAATCCATTGCGCGCGGCATAGCTTAGATAGGTTTTTGCAGCGCTCATCGTTTCGATTGTCAAATCTGGATAGACGAAATTGGCAAAGCTGGAGAGCGCAAACCATAAGGCCAGAGCGCCTAAAATAAATCCAAGGCAGGCCAGCTCAGCGGAGCTAATTTTCAGGCTCGCTTTAATCTTGGTCTTTAATGTGGTTTTGGGGGCTGTTTTGCTTACGCTTTTATTGGCGCCTTTATTGGTGCTTTTATTCGCGTTATGGCTGCCCGTTACAAATACCATTCTTTGTCTCCCAATATTAAGAGCCTCTTAGCCTAAAAGGTTTAAAGATGAGTCAATCAGGTATGGGGCGAACATTAGCGGGCAAGATATATGGATATTTTTGATGAAAACCGTCCTGAGTTTTCAGGGATAAATAAATTATATCGGGATGACATATTACCCAAATTGATCGCCATGGATATGGAGCGCCGGCGGGCTCTATCTACTGTGAAAAAAATCTTTGTCCTCATAGCGATATTATTTGTCCTCATTACCTTTTTTGCCATTCGTACAGGTGCGATTAATATGGTTATTTTTGGTGCAGGGGCCGCTATCGTGGGCGCCTTTACGGCCTATAGTTGGAAGTTTGGAAAATTATCCTTAGAAACCAAACAAACTTTGGTTGCTAAGATATGTCAGCATATAGGCTGGAATTTTCACTCGACTGAATTTATTCCCATCCCCTTAGATGTCTTTTTAGAATATGGACTTTTATCACGGCCAGATCGGTCTCGTTTTGAAGACCAGATGTGGGGCTTGGCGCATGGCTGCGCGTTTCGTTTAAATGAGGCTCATTTGGAGAAAAAAACGCGAAACTCTAAAGGGGGAACAAATTGGAGTACGATTTTTCGGGGCGTTTTAATCGAGATTGATTTCACGCGTGAATTTTTGGGCCAGACTTTGATTATGCGCGATGCAGGCTTGTTTAACCGTAAAAAGCGCGGGGAGCTTAAACGCGTCGGATTGGTTGACCCTGTGTTTGAGAAAATTTTTGAATGTTATGGAACGGACCAAGTTGAGGCGCGCTATTTATTGACCCCAACCTTCATGCAGCGTCTTGTTGATCTTGAAACATTATTATCTGGAAAGCGGCTGCGGGCGGGCTTTGTTGGCGGTAAATTACATATTGCGATTAGCGCGCCCAATCAGTTTGAAGCAGGATCTATGTTTAAACCGCTGACTGATACGGCGCGTACACAAAAAATCCTCGACGAAATTGGGACGGTTTTTGACATTGTTGATATGGTAGCCAAACGCTGATGCCTCAAGCGCTCAGGCGCAAATGTTGATGCTGTTTGTTTATTGCGTTAGCTGTAAAATATAATCTTCAGCGAGGGCGCCTTGGCTGTCTAAAAATTGTCCGAGTGTCTGGCGCGTTGTTGTGAATATATCGCCGTCATGATCGGCCAAAATCAACCGCTCATCAACCATTGGCCCAACCAAGCGGGTTACGGGAGAGACTGTAATTTCCGATGGAGTTAGAGTGCCTTTCAGGCGCGTTTTAATTTCGGATGTCACATCAGTATTCCAAAAAATAGAGGCCAATGTATCTAGCATAAATTCATTGCAATTTTGCCAGCGCGCATCAAATGGATTGGAAATCAGAGAGTAATTTATTTGATGCATAGAGCCGTAATGAGCCGAGCGTAAATATGCGGCGAGTTTATCTTGCATCTCTTGGCTTGGCACTAAAATGCCAGCATCAGCTTCTTTGGTTAGCCTTAAAAACTCAGCAGGGCTATCCGTGACTAATGACGAAATATTGCGGTTATCTTCACCGTGATATAAATTCCAAACTTCATAGTTTTCGCCGTCTTCGGCAAGAATCCAAAAGGCGGAATGGGTAAAGATGATGCCTTTGGGCAAATCTTCGCGATCTTGTCCAGAGCGCGAGACGATAGCGGCTTTAACGCCTTTATCTTTTAAGCTTTGCGTGATTTGGCGGCCAAACCCTTCGCGCACCTCTTGCGAATATGTTGGCTCCCCAGAATTTGTAGAGCCGACAAAGCCGCGATAAACCGTATGCAGGTGCCAGCCAAATAAAGAGCAGGCAACAATTAGAGCCGCAATGAGGCAGAGGGTGATTTTTATAAATTTTAACATAGCCTATCTCTAAATATCAAAGCTTCCAATAAAGGGGACATGGTCAGACGGCTTGTCTGCCGCGCGGCAGTCCTTGTCAATACGCACTGCGGTGAGCTTATCAGCGGCTTGCGCGCTGCACAGTAAATGGTCAATGCGAATGCCATTATTTTTTTGCCAAGCCCCGCGCTGATAATCCCAGAATGTATATTCATGGGGACGGCCATCTTTTTGCTCATAGGCGCTGGTTAAGCCGAGATTGAGCAGCGCTTGATAGGCCGCGTGAGTTTCTGGCCGAAAGGCGGCGTCGCCTTGCCATGATATAGCATCATGCACATCATCGGCGGTGGGGATAACATTATAATCGCCTGCCATAATCATAGGTTCTTCAAGGGGGAGTAGCGAGGCAATGCGGCTACGCAGACGCTCCATCCAGCGCAGCTTATATTGATATTTCGCCGTTAGGCCGCCCTCATCCATGACGGGATTACCATTGGGCAAATAGATGGAGGCCACACGAAACGGGCCATGATCTCCCATAATCACGGCTTCAATATAGCGCGCTTGCTCATCATCTTCATCTTGCGGGGCTAAAATTGGCAGGCCAGATATATGCTCTTCAAAAGGACGTTTGGATAAGATCGCAACGCCATTATAGCTTTTCTGGCCATGGGTGATGACATTATAGCCGCGCTCTTCAAAGGGGGCGAGCGGGAAGTCAGCATCCACCGTCTTTATCTCTTGAAGGCAGGCAATATCGGGTGTGGCGGTGTCTAGCCAGTCCGTCACAGCCCCGAGGCGGGCTTTGACTGAGTTGACGTTAAATGTAGCAATATCCATAGCGCTTTGGTGGGCAAGGGGCGCGGGCAAGTCAAGCGTCAAATCTGCATAAATTTCATTGCTTTTTGGCGATATGGGCGAGCCATTAAAGTTACCGCGGTATTTTTATCGTGATGCGACAAAATAATCCTAATCCTTCAATAGATTATTCCATATGTTGGGCTTAACGGATTGACTTGCCGTGGGGCTTGATTAGGTTGCATGAGATAGTTTTAAGGGAGTCCGTAATGTCATCACAATGGAATGATAGCCGCCCGATGTCACCGCATTTGCAGGTATGGCGTTGGCATCCAGCTATGGCCAGTTCAATTCTTCACCGCGCCAGCGCGATTATTTGTTATATCGCGCTCATCATTGTCGCGATCGGGATTTTGGTTTTGGCCACAACTGGTCGTTTGCCGCTTCAAGGGCTTGTCTTTAGCCCTCTTGGCGCAATTGGTCTTTTGGTTTTCCTTTGGGGATTTCTCTTTATGGCCTTTGCGCAAATCCGCCATGCCATTTGGGGCAAGGGCGCGATGATGGAGCCAGAAAAAAATAATAAGCTGTCTTATTTGATGATTGGCGGCTCTGTTGTTTTGGCGCTTATCCTAACAATAGTAGCAGCAGGAGCAGTCTAATGGCTCACGGAAACGGAACAGCGCATCACAAGCTGCACGGCATTGTCGGATGGGGCTTTATTATAGGTCTTCCCTTTGCCATCTTTAGCGTCATTGGCGCTATTGGAGGGAAATCACAAGGATTGACGGACTGGTTGTCCTCTCCTGTTGGTGGCCTTGGCTTTTTGGCCTTCTTCACGGCCGCGCTGTGGTATTGTAAATTAGAATTTGACGAAGTCATTATGGACTATTTTGGTGGTAGCTTGGGGCAAACTGCTCTGCTGTTAAACCGTATCGTGTCACTACTCGTATGGATATGTGTGGCATATTCCGTCATTAAACTCGCATTCCTAGGAGCCTAACAACATGGCGTTGAAAAAAGATTATGAATGGGTTGATCACACATTTGATGTGGTCGTCGTTGGAGCAGGGGGCGCAGGCCTTCGCGCGACATTAGGCGCATCCCAAGCGGGCCTGAAAACGGCATGTGTGACCAAAGTTTTCCCAACCCGTTCTCATACAGTTGCCGCGCAAGGCGGTATCGCCGCCAGCCTTGGCAATATGGGCCCTGATAGTTGGCAGTGGCATATGTATGACACGGTCAAAGGATCTGATTGGCTGGGCGACCAAGATTCAATTGAGTATCTTTGTAAAGAAGCGCCAAAGGCGGTTTACGAGCTTGAGCATTGGGGCATGCCGTTCTCTCGTAATGATGAAGGCAAGATTTATCAGCGTCCTTTTGGGGGCCATACAACGGAAATGGGGAATGGCCCGCCTGTGCAGCGCACTTGTGCGGCGGCTGACCGAACAGGTCACGCCATGCTCCACACGCTTTACGGCCAATCTTTACGCAATGATGCGGAATTCTTTATCGAATATTTCGTGCTTGATCTGATTATGGAAAATGGCGAGTGCCGTGGTGTTACGGCATGGAAACTTGACGACGGAACGCTTCACCGCTTCCGTGCGCAAAAAGTTATCCTTGCGACAGGCGGCTGTGGCCGTGTCTTCTTTAGTGCAACCTCTGCCCATACATGTACGGGTGATGGCAATGCGATGGTCTTGCGCGCAGGTTTGCCGTTGCAAGATATGGAGTTCATTCAGTTCCATCCAACAGGCATTTACGGAGCGGGCTGTCTCATTACTGAGGGCGCGCGTGGTGAGGGTGGTTATCTAACCAATTCAGAAGGCGAGCGTTTTATGGAGCGTTATGCGCCAAGCGTGAAAGACCTCGCCCCGCGCGATATGGTTAGCCGCGCTATGGTTATGGAAATTCGCGAAGGCCGCGGTGTGGGTAAAGATAAAGACCATATCTTCTTACATCTTGATCATCTTGATCCAAAAGTGTTGGCGCTGCGCCTTCCAGGTATTTCAGAGACAGCGCATATCTTCTCTGGCGTTGATGTGACCAAAGAACCGATTCCTGTTCTGCCGACCTGCCACTATAATATGGGCGGTATTCAGACCAATTATCACGGTGAAGTCGTCACGAAAAAAGGTAAGAACCCTGATCATGTTGTGCCCGGCCTTATGGCTGTTGGCGAGGCGGCTTGCGTCTCTGTGCATGGCGCGAACCGTTTGGGCTCTAACAGCCTTATTGACCTTGTGGTCTTTGGCCGTGCCGCGGGTCTGCGCTGTAAAGAGACTGTCACAGCGGGCGCGAAGCAAAAGCCGCTTCCTGCTGATGCTGGCCAAGCCAGCCTAGAGCGTCTTGATCATTATCGTCATGCAAAAGGCGGCACAAAGACAGCCGATATCCGTTTGCGCCTGCAAAAAACAATGCAGGATCACTGCTCTGTTTACCGTACGGAAGAGAGCATGGATGAGGGCGTTGGCAAAGTGACCTCTGTCCTTGGCGAAATGGCCAATATTGACGTATCCGATCAGTCTATGATCTGGAATACGGATTTGATGGAAACGCTAGAGCTGGACAATCTTGCGGGACAAGCCATGGTGACAATGTCATCTGCGGCAAACCGCAAAGAGAGCCGCGGCGCCCATGCCCATGAAGATTATCCAGATCGCCTTGATGATGTCTGG
>JALZUP010000286.1 GCA_023301505.1 Robiginitomaculum sp. | reverse complement strand
ATAGCGGGACATGTGAGCGCTGCGAGTACTTTGATATATGAAGAGCCACCTGAAGTTGAAATTGCGGACGCTTTGCGTGGTATTAAAAAGTAAAGTTAAATAAAAATCGGTACCCATCACTCTACTTCGTTTATCAAATGTTATGTTAAATAACAGATCGAATTTTAAAGTTATAGCGGTAAAACGAAATATTGTGACTCCTAGTAACCTAGTCCTAATACACATAAAGTGGCGCATCAGCGGTTTGAGCAGAGCTGACTATTGCCGCCAACGCGATTTAAATGCTGGAAGTTTTTATAGCTGATGCAGCACCGAGTCGATAACTCGCATCAGCGTTGAACCTGCGAAGCCATCTGCGCCGCTGAGGCTAATACCGATGAGCCTGCAGAATACAGGATTCAATGCAGCGACTCTGTCGCTGCAGAACGCGACAGGCACATTCGTATTTCCGGCAAATATGCCTGCCGATCATATAGAGCGATGGCTCAGTACGATCGAGCGATTACATGCTTAGCTTTGATGCGCGCACACGTGTCTATATTGCAGCTGAGCTATTGGATTTTCGAAAACAGACCGACGGACTGGCACTGGCGGTACAGGGGACCATGCTTGATACGTTCAGTGCACATCGTTTTTCAAACTTAGCCGATTGCATAGGCTGGGGCAATCCTGCTATTAGCTGCAGGCTTACACTATGCTTAGGCTCAGCTTATTGAGTTGGTTTTTAAATTAAAAATAATACGCTCCGCTAGCTCCGCAGTAATGGGGTAGTTGATCCAAGGGTTAGCCAACCAAAATATCATCTCATCCAAAGTACGTGAATTCTCTTTCCGATAGCCAATATCCTCACGACGCTCAATTGAATTGGCCCACTTCTGCACCTTGGTACTATCTATTTCTTTTGATAGAAACAGTCTTAGCACATTCTCGACATGCATGGGACTTAATACAACTAGTTCCGTCTCACAATCCCAATCGTATTTCCGGAGCTCCTCCATGATTTGATTGATTGGCTCCTCATACTCAACAAGACGTGTTATTAAAACTTTTCGAGATTCCATATTTTCACTTAACGAGGCTGTAGAATTTCTCGAATAGACAAGCAACTTCTTGCCACATATAAATTTCGAGTATCACTGCCTCGTCTTCTCTCATATTTTATTATTTATGCTGTTTCAGCGCCTTTTTCTATTATAACGCCTTAGATCCGCTCTCACAGGCCCTGATACTGTCTCACACCTTCACCATATCGCTTTTGCCTCTGGCCCATAACGCCACAACTTCTCCATATTATGCACCAAACAATACAGTAACCACTGACCGGTTACCTTGGCCGTCCCGCGCAAATTGAACCGGCCCAACCCTTTATTGCTTTTGATATTCCCGAATACCGGCTCTATCGTCCACATCCGCTTGCTGCACTGAAGCCTCCCTTGTTCACTGTCAACTTTCTGATTCATCAGGTCCATATAACTGGTCCGCTACTTCTCTTCATTTCTTATCAGTATCTGGCGTCCACGTTTTGTTACTTTGTTTCTCATGCATCTTTCACTTAGTTTGCAACTTCGCCAGTCTTCAAGCTTACCTCTGAACCTCGAGTACGTTCCCCTGACTTCATCTTTGTATTCTCCGTGAAACATCACGTCCTTGCCCGTAGGGCAGATACAGGTATTTGTCTTCAGGTTGCTCTTAAACACACTTGCTGAGAATATCGCTATTTTCTGTGCCCGATCTTTCCGCGTTCTAGCAACTGATAGACGCTGTATTCGAAAGTAGTTGTACCTATCATTTCCAGAAAGTCGACATTCTTTTTTACCTAACCGGCCAGCCCCATCGTTGTTACTAGTCGCGCCCTACTCGCCCAGAACATCAATTTGTTTACCTTGATTTTAACCCCTCATCTGCAGGACAAAACAATGGCTGGCGGTATTGGTCAAGCAAAGGTCTCAATCAGGGAGACTGCTTGCCGTCAGCATTTTAACTAGATGTTTAAACAACTTGGCAATAGAATCATGCTGAATCTTTAACTGAAGACAAAACATCCAGAGGCAAACTGCCGCATATACTTGCTTTTGTCAGGTATTGAATTTTTTATAGAGCATCGTCATAACTTTATTTATTGACCAACACCTAACTGATCAAGAACACTTGCACACGTCGTACAGGGAGCTTTAGCTGTTCCATAAATACCAGAGGTCAGCGAGGCTTTTATAGCCGTAACCACTTCGTTCACCCGCCTATTCATACTCGCTATGACCGCTGGCTCTGCCTAACGTCCGATTGGCTTTGCCTGTTGGCTACAGAGCCTCGCTAGCGCGTCGGGTTTCCCTTGAACATCCGTTCATTCCTAACTCAAAGCTGCTTTTTACTACTTCTCACAACCTTACTTCCTATGACTCCCAAAATGTGGCATTGCAAGACCTGACCCTGGATTTTTTATGTCCCTATATTTTCTTTTTACAGATTGCTACACAGTCGCATACTTTTCTTCGGAGCGAATCGAAATTTCATCTCAACCTGGTTTGTTATTGACAATGACTTAAACTCATCCTTTGACATTGGCCCAAAGCGCACTCCTTTTGTCACATCTATAATCCAATAGTTACACTTCTTCGGCGCTCTATTTCCCGCGATTGTGTTCTTCGTATCATACTGAATTGCAGCGATAAAGTTTTTGCTCTTTGCAATCCCCATAATATGCTGCTTAACCATTATTCTTCTTCTTCCTTTATCCTTAAACAATAAAAATGTCCCCATTGAATGCACAGATTCAACGAAGTAGTTTTTCTCTATTTCATAACTTCCATCACTAACACCTGGCCCACATGAGACGACGGTATAAAGCAAACCACATAATA
>JALZUP010000285.1 GCA_023301505.1 Robiginitomaculum sp. | reverse complement strand
CGCGCAGCAATCACAGCGTCCTTAAGCTGCAATTGAGCATCAGCGCCGAATGATTTTTTAACCTTTTTCAAAATAGTGTCAATCTGCTGGTCAGATTTAGATTCTTCGATGTCTTGAATAAAATGAGTTGCGACGAATTCGGCTTTAACTTCTTTGTCGTCTGAAATAACAGCCCACGTTTGTATCTCACGCTGTTTTCTATTGAGCTGCACGACTAACTCAAATGGTTCAGATATCCCGCTCACTGCGCTTATACGAATTCCACCGGCATTTTCTCCCGCCCACTTGACACTAGGATTGCAAAACAACTCGATTTTTTTACCGACCCATGATTGCTCGTCCATCGTCCAGACTTTGCACAACCCCCTGAGCATGGATTTACACGGCTTGTAAGGTCGGCCCTGATATCCCTTAAAATGAAGGTGAACGTTTTGCTGTTGTTGCTTTGGAAAGTAATCCACTTTATCGATCTGGAATACAATCGGCTTTACAAAATCAACAGCGTTCATTTGATCTGATTTTGCTTCTATTGTAGTAAGTTCAATCATTATTAAAGTACCTCGTCATTGTCTTGTGCCCAAGAAGGGCGATCCATCAGAACCACGCTCTCCCAGTTGGTTGTAGCTGCGTAGTCGCTTAGCGTATCTGTGACGATATTCATGCCGTCAAAACGCGCCGTTGCTTCCAGCATGATGACCTTGACCGGATAGCGCCCAAGTGATAAGGACGTGCTGACAAACGCGAATACAAAACAAACTTTCGTGCCTGTCACTTGCGCAATACCTCTAGTGTAAAAAGCGTCTTGCACAAAGTATTTCAGCTCCTCGATTTGAGCTTGAACCCTGTCCATCCGTGCAATGGTCTTTAAATCCATGACGAGCGTGGTGCAGTGTTTCGGCATGAACGCTGGTCGGTTCTTGTCGTTAATCCCTTCCACTATAAGATCTGGACGGCACTTGCATTTAACGCCTGTTTTATAGTCCTGCCAATAATACGAACGTTCTGCAACTCCACCCATTGACATGATTGCGCCAACGGTTGGATGCGCTAATGCCGATTTACGCATGGCTTCGAGCTTTTCCATATCCTCGGATTTAACTGGCGTTATGCCTTCGTCTTTCCATTGGTCAATCATATCTAGCTCTGCCTGCCTTTCGTCTGGCTTGCGGCGGTTGAACTCTGGCAGAACCTTGTAGTGCTTTTTGAACTCGCTAGGCTCCAAGAAGTAAGTATGAAAGTCAGTGCCGAAATCAATAGCATCTAACTTCGTTTTGTCTTGCTCTGCGTTTTGTTGCCAGATAACCGAGGCTGGATCATCTGCAAAAGCTTTTAATACACTAGATGATAGTGTTGATTTGTCGGCGTGGTATTCATCGTTAGATAGGCCGTCAACAAAGTAATCTGTTTTATTATCGCTCACAACTGCATTCATATTCACTCTCCGGTTTGTTTTGCCAGTGCGGCTTCGTGGGCTTGGCATGTTTCACGATAGGCAGCTACGTGATTTAAAAGCACGTCTTGGTCGTGGCAATAGTCTATGGCCTCTAGCATCGAATCAGCCGCCGAATTACGCTCGTCTTGTAGTTGCTGGACTGTCTTTGGCTTGATGTTTGCTAGCGCCGATTTTAGCTCCGCATGACGCCTTAACAAGTCGCTCCAAGCGAAACTGCGGTTTAAGGGTATCTCTCTTATTAAGGGTACATCTCTTAAAACTTCCCCATTAAGTTTTACGTATTCTTCAGCCGCTTCAGCAACAGCCTGTAATTTTTCTATATCTTCGACAAGCGATTCACATTCAATCAAAGACCCATTGCGCCTAATGCGTTTCCCCCATGCACAATAGGAAGTGGTCATATAATCATCCATTACAAATCTCCAATACCGTTAAATAAAAAGGCTTTGCGCCCGTCGTATGTTTTCGCACGACTCTAGACTTGCGAGGCTTGCCAAGTGGTACAGCTACCGGCGTGCTAACCATTTTGATAATTCGCTCGGTCTCAAGACGCGCCTTGTTCCGTGCTTGCTCGTCTCTTATTCGCAGCGCTAATGACTTTTGCTGAAGGTTGAAAAGTAGTTGGCTGTGTTCTGGGTCTATTTGCCGGTTCATGAATCGTTCTCCAGAGTGACCTTGCCGTGATAGGGCTTGAAGTAATCTGCCAGCCATGAGCCATGATTGCATTCATCTAATGAGCTGATACTCAACCCACTAAAGTAAGGGAATGGGCCAGCACTCAGGGCTAAAACAACAAGGCCATTTGAAGACTCTACGAGCATGGGTAAATTGCTTTTCCAGTCGTCGCTTGCTTTCTTATCATCAGTCTTCGTCACTTGAATACTCATCCCACCAACCTCGCTGCGTTGGCGCGACTATCAATATCCTGTTTTGACTTAGCTCGTTCGACTAAATCCATGACCGCAGCCATTGCAGTATCACGGTCGTCGCCTTTCAGTGCCAGATCGCAGATGCTAAGCGCTTTAAAAACTAGCTCGTATCGCGCAGTGCCGGTTATGCCGCTTTCTGTCACTAGATCTAAAATTCTCATTGCTTTCATTGCTCCTTTAGCGCCTTTATGAGCGCGTCTGCTTGACGGATTGCAATTTTTGCAATGTCTTCCTCGCCCATGCCTATTGGGTTGTGATCCCTCAAGAAGTT
>JALZUP010000284.1 GCA_023301505.1 Robiginitomaculum sp. | reverse complement strand
TGAGGCCAGCTCAATCAGTACAGGGAGGCAGCTGTTAACCAAAAAACAAGCGAACCGCCTTCGTAAGTGCACAGAAATTGGCAGTTTTATTGAGCAAATTAAACAACTGGAGACAGCGTAATGGACCGCCACAGCCACAAAGATCGTTACAACCGAGAGCGCGACAGGCGCAGGGGTGTCAGTCGTTACGAGACGCCCAATTATTGCTGTTTAGCGTTTGTCATAGCGATTGTCTGGGGTACGTGCACGATCGGTGTTTCTCTGATTGGAGTGTCGCAACAACTCAATGCGGTTGAGTCTGCCGAGGTGTTCAAGTGAGGCCTCAACGCCAATCAGATACTGCAACGAATTTCAGCAGCAATTCAAACACTGCAAAAGCTGAGGTCATCGAGGTACCTATGGGAATGTGGAAAGGCGGCATGTTCTGCATTGAAATACCAGCGCTTACCCACGACAAAGATGCACCCACGACAAAGATCTGGGCGCACTCTCAGGAAGAGGCCGAGGAGAACGTCAAGAAACATCTGGAGACGGCTGGCAAGTGCGGTGCGGTCAGCTTGACCAACGGAACTAAGCCGAATCCAAGGTTCAAAAAGAAGAAGGTTCACACCATGGCGGTAAGCCTGTGAAACGCGGTGGCCCACTCAAGCGCTCTGACAAGTCCATGGCAGCTGGTGGATTGCGCTCTGCGAACAAGGCCGAAACAGATCTTTGGAAGGTGCTGCTTGAGCAAGTTGGCTGTGCGGTGTGCAGATTTGTACTGCGCATCGAAGACACGCCAGCCGAGATACATCACTTGATCGATGGC
Organism: Robiginitomaculum sp.; assembly: GCA_023301505.1. Taxonomy (GTDB): domain Bacteria; phylum Pseudomonadota; class Alphaproteobacteria; order Caulobacterales; family Maricaulaceae; genus Robiginitomaculum. The sequence goes on along the minus strand of JALZUP010000284.1, from coordinate 5,045 downwards.
CAGAGGCGCATCAGTCACATGCATGTACTGCCCTTGTGTCCAGTGCACCACAGGCAAGGGATCGAGGCCCACCCAAGCCGCCACAGCGTTAATGGCCTGCATGGCGGACTAGATATATTCGAACGCACCTACGAGACGGAAATGGAGCTGGTCATTAAGTGCGAAGACTGGATAAATTACCCATATGTCACAGGACTATTAAACGATGAACACGCCTTACGATCCGAATCAGAAGCCCAGAGTGGTGACTGTGATAGTGCCGATACCGATGCCCAACGTAAACCAGATTATAGCGATGTGCAAGAAGAGTCCATACGTGTATGCGAAGTGCAAAAAATTGGTTGGCCAGTTCACATCAGCATCACTCACCACTTACGTAGGGAACCAGACATGGACAATCTCAACGCAAAAGGCGCAATTGATGGGCTCGTCAATTCCGGGTTACTTGAGGACGATACGAGGAAGTACGTCAAAGGCATATCGCACTACTTCGAAAAATCGATCAAGCCCGATCCGGAAAAAACGGTCATCACGCTTACGGAAGTGATGTGATGATTGCATTAAGCGCGTTACTGTATAAAGTAATAGCTTATAATATGGACATGCTCTCTAACAGCGGTGATTACTGATGTCATTCGATAGGCTCGAAATGAAAGCCGGAGGAGAGTTTCTTTTTGTCGGTGCTATTAAAATAACTGACTCCGAAGGTGTCGAGAAAAACGACTTTACTGGCTGGCTAGGTCGTTGCGGAATATTTCGCAAAGAAGGCGATTTTTACGAAGCCGTAGAATTTACTTGGACAGATGAAGCGCTAGGCGTATATAAGATACACGCCAGTTCCGCCGCTACAATAGGCTGGAAGCCGGGCAAATATAGCTCTGATTTTAAGCTGACATCACCAGAAGGCGAGGTCGTAGCTAGTCCTACCTTTTTTATCATCGTAGGAGAGTGTATTACCCGATGATCACATTAACTGTAAAACCTAAATACACGCTCAGCGTCGAGGTGTATTCGCAGCAAGAGGCTGACAAGGTCACTATTGAATCCCCGCAGTCTGCTATCAGCCTAGCAATACTGCAATCACTAACCGGGCCGCGTGGTATACCAGGCAAGACCACGTTAGACGAAGTGTCGCAACAGCAATTAGCTGCTATTGCAAACATTCCCGACCTTTCACTGATGTATCAATTAGCGAGACTAGCATGAGCGATTTGGATGTAAAACTAACGGATCTTGTCAACGCGTTTTTGTTGGACATCAGAGATTTATCAACGTCTATAGGAGGTGTGCCTGGCCAGCGTAATTCAGGTGTTGCCAATGCACTGGATACGCAATCTAAAAACCTCGTTGGAGCTATTAACGAGCTGTTCAGTTTTCTTGAGTCTGTAGACACCAGCGATGTCACGGAAGCGGACGGTAGTCTCTACTTCACACAGTCGCGTGTGCTCGGTGTGACGCTGAACGGTTATGTTGCGCAAGCGGGTGAAATTGTCTCTACCGACACAATCCTGCAAGTACTTCAAAAATTGGACGGCAATATTGCAGCGTTTGATGCCGCCGCGTCGATAGATGACGAAAACGCGTCGTTAACAGGCACGTATTCATCTTCGAAAACCCAACAGTTAATCACAGAGCGCGTTGCAGCAGCGCTAGAGGGCGAAGACCTTTCGGATATTGCCGATCAGATAGCAGCGAACATGCAGACGTTGGGCGGTGTGATCAGTTTTGACGGGCCGCAATCGTTAACGTCGGCGCAGAAGACACGCGCCCAGCAAAATATGGGGCTCGGTGATCTCGAGAGCTGGGACCCGGTTGCGGCGTACACAGCGGCTAGGGTTGCATAATGCCCACTTTGCGTGAAAAATTGGACGCATTTGTTGACGAGGTAGCACAGCAGGGCGGGGCATCATTTCTCAGCACTCCAGACGAGTCGATCGATACTGCGGAATATTTTTATATGGGCTGGCTCGATGTCGGCGGCTCGTGGCTGGTGCGCAGAATTGAACGCAGCAGCTCGCAAAGTGCGAACGCAATTGCTTCTAACAATCCTGAGCACACAACGCTAGATGCAGCGTGGGCGGCTCGAATTACCTTGGTATACGTTTAATGAGCATATACAACTCACCGTACAAGAGCGGTACAACAACAAACATTAACGGCACTCAAACGACTGTTGCAGGCTTTACTCCTGTCGCCAATGATGTTGGACGAATAGCAATTATAAATTCGGGTAACGCAAAGCTTCAGCATAGGAAAATTACAGCTGTGTCAGGTCAGGTGCTAACGCTGGCGCATACATGGAACACCAACCCTTTTATTGATCCCACGATAGATGCTCGTGCCAGCGATGTTATCCCCGACAACGGGAGCACGATTGTTATTTCGTATGATTTGGATGATCTGATATCTACAGACTCAGACATTACGCAATCAAATACCAATCAAATAAAATTCAACGGAACATTGCGACTAGAGGACGGCGCGTATGTGCACGTTAAAAATAAAAATTTAGATCTTAGATCGGACAATGTGGAGATAGCAACTGGCGCTGGTCTAATTTTTGGATATTACGGATATGTGCCTAGCGCTGATGGCATTGCCGTTGATAGTTGCAATATAGTTGATACGGCGTCGGGTTCCGGTGGCGATCAGTGGCGAAGGGCGACGGAATCATTTGGTCTGTTTGATATGTACGGCGGTAATCTACTGATTGCTAATGCTGCTGGTGTGTTTGCTCGAATGTACGCGAACACACCCGATCCCAGTAACGTGCAAGTCCGTATTATAAACGTTGCGGTCAATGGCTCTTTTGGGTCACGAATCGAGGGCAATCGGAGCATATTGCTGATTGCTGGCGCGGACAGTATCTCAACGCTAGGCGTGGCGAATCCACGTGGGTCGGTTGCTCGTATTGAATTTTCAGTTTACAACTCACGACAGGCGGCGTACGTGTGGTTGGTTGAAGGCCCATCAGGAACTGCAACTTTTAACAGATTAACCTCCATAAACAACAACATTTTACGAGTTGTCGGCAACGGTAATGATCGTGCCGGCACCAATGGCGTGTTTAACGTTATCGCTAAAAAATCCGAGGTTGACGCCGCGCCAGCATTTGCTGATGTCAGCAGTGGTAACAGTGCGCATACACTGCGCTATGCAAATTTGCTAAAACCCACTTTTGCAAATGTTGATTTAAGCGCTGTTACTGGCGCGTTGCAAATTCGTACCTTGGATAACACGAACGCGCTTGTTAATACCGCGACTGTAACCGACGGTAAGTACCCTGAATTTCTTGCACGACACACCGATATCCCGACATCAACAGGCACTAGAAATTTATCAGATGGGGTTCAGTACGCGCCGTATTCAATTAGAGCGGTGCAGTATGGAAAACAATTTTTGTCAGCAACGGCAAATGTTGAGGATGAGTTTTCACCAAGCCTAACGATGTTTGATGATTTATTGATAACGGAGACCAAGGCGCAGGCGCTTTCCAGATCAACAGTCAGCAATGCAGAGCAATTTCATAACAGTGCTGTTGCGTGGCTAGAAGATAATGTGACCACCGAGTCAGGGTTTTTACTGTCTCGCACTAGCAATAGAATTGACGCAGGTTCATTTAATGTGTTTTTTGATGAAAATGCACCTAAAGAGTTCGACTTTGACGGGTCAACCATCACGATCAACAGTTCGGATTTAACTGGCTCAATTATTACGACCGGCATCGTAACGCTTAATGGCGCGTCAATCAGCGACGGTTACACGGACAGCACAGGTTCGTTTGCGGTCGTCTCGGATAGCAAGAGCGGGCTGTTTAATATTGCTGCTCGTCACACTGGGATGGCTGCTGGTGACTACTACCCATTTCGTGAGAATGTTAATAGTAGCGGCTATGTAATACCGCTAGGTGAAAAATTGCAATTTGCAGCGTGGAAGTTGGGGAAGCTGGTTTTTACTGGCGAAATTGACCCGTCAATCTCATCATCGTTGGCCGCAGGTTTTCAGGACGCCACTGCAATTGATGCGACAGTGGACGTAACTGATATAATGAACAGTATAGATATTGAGTACGGTGATAAATTCACCATGACGTTTAATGCGCCACTAGATCTGAATGTAGAACAAGTCAAAGCCATGATGCACCGCGTATTGAGTGATGAGAACGCGCTGAATGTATCTATCGCAACATCTGGCGGCATCCCCGCATTGTCCATCGGCGTTGACGATATTACGATTAACAACCCGAAGATTGTCGCAGTTCGGGGTAATTCGTTGTCTGTAACTGATCAAGTAATACTACGAGTTTTTGTTAACACTGACTTAGCCGTGGCTCAGGACAGCTCGTACACATTGACACCACCAGACGCCAATAACATCCCGGTAATTACACTGATAGAAAAGCCTGCACTGGATAGATCACAGCTAGCGTCAGCTGTACGCACTGATCTAGCGCCAGAGCTTCTATTGATCCAATCAGCCAAGGACAACGCACAGGCGGTACGGCTGCAAACTCAAAAGGAGATATAAAATTGGCTGATGTCGGAAGAAGCACAGCAGAACATGCGCTAGCCAATGCGGACACCCACAGCATGCATGCGCGGTTAGAGAACTGGGGCGCGTGGCAAATAGCGCTTTCTGACGATGGCCCTAAAGACGTGCCACTGTGCCCCATGTTTAAAGATGCGGTTGACCGGTACCGCGAAAATAAATCGATGCCGGCGTTTAACTCGGTCGATGCAGAGCTACTTGAGAAGAAGATAGCGCAGCATTTGGGTGTTCGTCAGCAGTTATGCCTGCAATTGCGCTTTATTGCTCGCATATCGTCACGGCGTGCGGCAAACCTGTTGAGTCGAGGCGGATATGAGTGCTCACACACTACTTACATCACGTGGCTGGATGATGCTATCACTCATCTTTACTCTGAGACTTGACAGCCGTACAACTTTACAGCACTTTACAGCAGTGGTTATAGTTGCCTATGGCAGTTTTGACCAAGTGTAGTTCCTCCTCCAAGTGGTACTTTCGGAAGCCCTGGTCAGAAATGA
>JALZUP010000283.1 GCA_023301505.1 Robiginitomaculum sp. | reverse complement strand
GGGCAAGAGCTTCACAGATGTGCTAACGCGCGTGCTCGGCGTGCTGCTCTGCACCCTCGCCTCACAATTTGTGCTCGACGGGATTAAAGGCGCGCTGTTTTAAGAGACTTAAACCGCTTGCCCATATTGCACTGGCGGCACATCTCCAGAAGTCTGCGTGTATGCAGGCTGGGTTTGCGCAGGCTGCAGATGCGTAGCTTCTGGGTATGCAGGCTGTGGATACGCAGCTTGTTGGGTTGCCGTAACCGGCACAATGTTACTCTCAGGTTGCTGATAGGGGACTGTAAAGCTAATGGTGGTGCCGCAGCCCAAAACACTCGTAATTTTGAATTGTCCCCCATGAAGCTCGACAATAGATTTAGATAAAGACAAGCCTAGCCCCGTGCCTTCTTGCCCCTTTCTCTCTTTATTATTTATCTGCTCAAAAGGTTGTCCTAGCCGTTCAATATCGTCCTCTGAAATTCCGATACCGCTATCTGATATGTGAATGACAACATCTTGCGCACGCGCCTCAGTTTGAATTTGAACAACTCCTCCCTTTGGCGTGAACTTAATCGCGTTTGTCATTAGATTTATAATGACTTGTTTAATGGCGCGCGAATCCGCCATAACTTGAGGGAGCGAATGGCTTTGATAAATGAGCCGAAGCTCAGCCGTCTTTGCGCGCATCTCTAACATACGGATTGACTGAGCAATCACGACGTCTAGCTTCACGGCATCGACGCTCAATTCCATTTTCCCAGCTTCGATTTTCGATAAATCAAGAATGTCATTAATGAGGGAGAGTAAATGCTGACCAGAGAATAATATATCTCCAGCAAATTGCTTATATCGCGGATCGCCAAGGGAGCCAAACATCTCTCGGTTCAAAATATTTGAAAAACCGATAATCGCGTTCAAAGGCGTTCGGAGCTCATGGCTCATATTGGCTAGGAACTCACTTTTCAGTTTACTCTTTTCTTCCGCGCGCCTTTTGTTTTCCTCAAATGTATCGGCCCGTTCCACCGCAATACTTTCCGAAACTTGCAACGTACAGACCGCGTTCTCCAGAGCATCAAGTTTACGGGACGTTTCCGTCACATCCTGGAACATGAAGATTGGAACATCATTATTGGGGCGTTCAATCGACAATACCCGCGTTCCGCCATTTGAATCCAAAACACAAATTTTGTCAGAACCTTGCCGAAGTTCATTTAAACAGCGTTCAACAAAATTTTCGCCAAACCATGGCTCAATCTGTGTCGCCGCAGAGTTCATACGCCGAATACTGCCCATAGCCGTGAAAAGAATAACGGGGAATTTCCCATGTTCATAAGACCGCCAAGCCCAAGCTTCTTCAGGGCTTAAATCGCCCTTCAGGAAACTTGTCAGCATTTGCATCAGTCTCAACCGATAAGCGATTGCAACAAATATGCCGACCAGCAAGCAAGAATATTGGAGCGTTGGATAACCCGTTCCGCCTAAAAAATGGATCGTCAAAACATTGATGCTAACTGCGGCGATTGACATGTAAAAACAAACTAAAAACAAAAGGCGTTTTCGCCTTATTATAAGCGCAAACACGATACCCAAGAGAGTAAATAGAAAAGCAACCACCAAGCTTATCGCCCGTGACTTTGAAAATTGGGCCTGAAATCCACTCGTGATAGACTGGCTGCCCAGCGCGATTATAGTCGAGCGACTGCTTTCATCCGCTGAGGGAAGATGCGAACGTGTCGGGACAAGCGCTGAATTCGGTGAGATTATGATACGCTTATTCGTAGCGTTTAAATTTTGCCCCGTAAGAACATCCCCTAAATTTATACGCGCGAAACTTGAAGGGTCATACCGTAAATCAATACTTGTTTTTTGTGTCGAATGCTCACCCGCGGCGAGCCATCTTGAGGGATTTATACCCACGTCTTGTTTGTGAACCTGAACAGCCCGCGTCCATCCGTCAGAATCGGGCTGCAGTCTTAAATCAACCACTGTCGCATGAGTTGTAAACTTGATGTCCGTACCTTGCCCGACAGCCAGCCTATCTGGCCCCCATTTGGACATGGCCAGCATAAACCGCTCATCTTCGGGGGAGGCAAGCCTTTCTGAAAAGGCCATATCAACGAGAATTTGAGCGCCGCCAGCTTGATTGAGCTTATCAAGCGCGTCAGCCAAGACACGTCTGGAAAGCGGCAAGCCTCCAAATTCCTTGGCGTCCTCTGGCGTTATATCAACAATCAAATAATCTGTAGAGACGGGGACGTCTTGAGAGGTTAACGCAATATCAGACCACGTTCGGTCAAGTTTAGCAAAAGGGTGAGAAATCACAGTCATGACGGTGAAAAGAAACGCCACCGTCAATGGAATAAGGACATCCCGGATTAATTTCTCCGACATAGTTAAAAAATCTAATTAATTTCAGTGCTATTCGACATTGGAAGACTCACTGGTTGACTTGTCGTGGAGGAGAGTGAGTCGCTAATTTCCTCAAAAGTCGATGCTAAACTCTCACCAGCAAGTCCAGCAGAGGTTACGCCCAACATACCCACAAGAGAGGCAATAAGCGCATATTCGATACCTGTTGTTCCTGATTCATCCGCTTTATAGCATCGGATAAGTTCAAAATAACGCGTCACATTGGTTTTGATTTCTAAATACCTATTTTGCACGGTTAACTCCTTAATTTCTGTTTTTTAAAACAAGAATATTACGAAATTCGTACTTTCTAAGATTAAGAAAAGCTTAAATTAATCTTTAAGTAGATAATTTTTATATATATAAGCTTAAGTGTATAATTTATTCCCGCCCAATAAAAAAACCGCCCCGAAGGACGGCTTTTCAGTATTCATTTAAGCGTTTTAGAGAGCTTAAGCTTTTTCAGCTTCGGCGCGCATTTTTTTCGCAAGGTCTTTATCGACTTGTGAACGCGGCTCTGCTCCGCCAATCATTTCATTGGCTTGCTCAACCCATTCCTGCTTGGCGACAACACCTGGCTTACCGATTTTTTCTTCGATAACTGCGATGTCTTCAGCGCTCATAGCTGCGATTTGCGTGAGCTTTGTAATGCCGGCTTCAGCCAAAACGTCTTCGCCTTTAGGACCGATTCCGTCGATAAGAACAACAGCGTCAACAAATCCAGCCGCAGGTGCTGCAGCAGCTTCTACAGCGGCAGGTGCCTCTTCAGCTGGTGCATTCTTAGCTTCTTCTACAGCTGCTTTAGCCGCAGCGTCAGCCGCTTTTTTCGCTTCTGCAGCAGCTTCTTTAGCTTCGGCTTCGGCAGCGGCGCGCGCTTCAGCTTTTTCTTTACGCTCTTCGATACGCTCTAGCGCTTTCTCGCCTGGCTTACCTTTTTCAGGGTTGTTGCCAGCTTTCCATTCCCAAAGGCCCGCAGCGCCAAGGAAACGTGCAACGCGCTCTGTTGGGCGCGCGCCTTTCTTGAGCCAAGCTTGGACCTTTTCGACGTCAAG
>JALZUP010000282.1 GCA_023301505.1 Robiginitomaculum sp. | reverse complement strand
ATCTTCTCTCTTGCTTCTAGTAGGTGATCTTGGTGTTTTTTTTCTATGTATTCTTGCACAGCAATCAGAATATTGTTTATAAGCTTTTTAACTTCGTGATCTGTGTCTTGTTGTACTATTGATATTATTACTGTTCTGAATGCTTTCTCTATCCAATTCATAGTGTGTTTTTAAAATATAAATGTTGGTTATGATTTTCAAAAATACTGTTACATCTCGCAAGCCTGTTTATCATTGGTGGGCATACTGGAGTCGAACCAGTGCTTCACCAACCTGCTGTCGCCAGTCTATCTATGGAATCGAACCATACTAGCATAGATACCCACTAGTGATAAACACACTTCACGAGAATCTTGGTTATTCTTGTAATTCTAGTGTTTTTATACAACTACCCCTATTCTCTAAGGTGTCATCTCATAGAACATAACAGAAAGGTTTAAAATCTTTTTTCATTTCTTCTAGGTCTTCTATTAAAGAGTCAAGAACATTGATGTTTTCTACACTTCATACACAAAATCATTTTTTCATAGATATCTAATAAAAATCTAAAGTAACTGGTGTGGGCGTTAGGATTGGCTGTGTTTAGAATATTTTATTGCGTCTGCTTTTCACACAAGAATCATATATGCCTTATACATCCTTATCTTTCGTTTTAGAAATCAAGTGGCTTCATCTGGTTGTGCAACAATTCGTTTTCAATTATTATTCTCTATCGTATTCAAGAGCTCATCAACACAATCTATCTTATATTTCATCTAATCAATCTTAATGTGAGTAAAAGTATTTTAGATTTTCCTAGCTAAATAGCATCCAGTAAGGCTATACTATAGTAGGCTTTGGTTGTTGTAGTAGTGATATGTTTTTCTTTACAATATCTCGTCATATCTTTTCTTGTTTTTTGCTTCGGTTACATACTCAATAGTAATCTTCGTCTCTTCGTTTAACTAATCTGTATATTCGGTTTCAAGATTTTCACTTAACCTTTCGTCTTAAATCTGATAGGTATTTACTGAGTCTTGTTTGTCTTGCTTCTATAACTGGGTCTTTCATTTCGGTTAATATATCTTCTAGCAACTCATGCGATTTAGTGTTCTCTTTTGTAGACATGGGGATTTAATTTGGTAAGTAAAACAAAAGTTTATTCACTCCCGATCAGCTCTTTTAGTTCGTTTAGTATTTTCGTCACGTCTTCATTCTCTACTCGCTCATAAATTGTTTTATCTAGAATATTAGAGTGCAAAAGGTTCTTCTCTATTAAAGATAGACGAGTGCTTATCTTTACAGCTCTAGAGTAAAGTTCTATTTCTTCATGTTTTAATGATTTTATTACTTCTTGATACAACCTTCCTCGTGTAAGAGGGTGTCCTATTGTTTCCAACCTGTCTGTTATTATATGTTCGTAGTTTAATGAATCTATATCGTATACGCATGTTGTGTCTCTATGGTCGGAATGAGCTATATACTCATATCAATGGTCTTCAGGATATTCCTTATGTTGCATAAGACATCAGAAACTAAGTGTCTTATCAGAAAACTTTTCCTGAAACCACGATGCAAGTTCTTCCTTAGTAATCTGACCATCCGATTTTACAGTGTTTTTGTTGTCCATAATAATATCTAATAAAATCTAAAAGTATTCAAGATTCTCGTGTGGGATTGCTATTTGTTCTTCTGCATAATTTCTTTCATTGTCACTAAAGTGTCTCTAGTTCATGTTGCCATTCAGCATCAGAAAGAGTTAGCTCAGTATGAACAAAATTCTTTTACTTGTTTTTGTGCATCCTCTATCCGATCGTTTAATTCTTCTAGTGTTATCTCATCGAGAGGTTCTGTGTTTTTGTCTTTCTTCATCTGGGTTAAATAAATCTAAAATACTATTGCGGTCGTTACGTTTTATAGGTATCAGTTCTTTTCACATCGTATGTATAACTCTCATAGGGCTTCTGCTAGGTTTCTTCATTCTTTCCTTATCTTTTCGTAAATTCATCTACTATAGTTACATTGAACAAGGTTTTTGCTTGCTATAATTTTTAAATTGAATCAGTGTCAAATATCTACTCATTCCAATCTGTCTTTTATTATGATAGGTAAAGCATCAAGCAATTCTTGAGCTGTTGGGGCTGGTAATCAATCGTATACTATGTCGTTGTAAACCAGTCTTGTATCGAATCAAACAGTAGCTCAATACTCCATCAGTGGCTGTATTGGGTTCGTTATATACTTGAAACAAGTTCTGTTCTTTCGTCAAACATCTTTCAATCTCTTTCCCATCTCCAAACTCACCGTGATTCCGTTTCACACGTTCGCATCAGTTTTTTTGTCTTTATCCTGCATAATGTTGGGTTTTATTATCTAAAAGTTTACAATACTTTGCCTTCCAACTCTGATAAGACTTTCATTCTTTATACCTTTTCTCGTCTCCTCTACATATAACATAATCTCATCAGTTGTTATGTGAGTATATTCATTCTTTTCGTTCTTCGTGTTCTTGGTCTTTGTGTAGTACAATGTCTCATTTTTTCATTGGTATTTGGGTATAAAGGTCTAAAATTATAATCTTTTCTGAAATCATTTTATTACCATAACGAATCTCTGCCAGTAGCTTCACACCTTTCAGAAACGCATTCCATCAGCAAATCATTCTTTGTAACACGCCAGTCATAGCTTTTTTATTTTCTGTGCTAATTCTGGTTCCAGTTTTGTTTCTATGTCGTAGAACTCATTGAACTTCTGTTCTATATATTTGTTTAAATCCATCTGATTGAATTTTCTAAAATATCTTATGTGGTCGGTTGGTTAGTTTCTTCAAGGCACTCACTACAAAAAACTTTCTCATCTTCTATTTCTCGTCAAAGAGCTTTTAGCATTCTTTTTACAACGTATAGTCTACCAAAAAACTTCATTTTATTGTGTGGTAACTTTCAGCATCAATCACATTTACAAGTATATCGAGTGTGTATTGGCATACTATTATTCAGAATCTAAAACGTTGTGAAACTCATCAGTAGCTAAGGTAAATCATGCAACAGTTCAACATCAGAATGCTTGCTTTGCTATAGCAGTTATTCATTCGAAGTATTCTGCTTCTTCTTTTGTCTCAGGTGTCAAAAACTCCGACATGTGTTCTTTCATAAACAACATGAAAGCAAAGTTGCATTTCTTCTCACTGAGTGTAACTTTTATTTCAGTCTCATCGAGAGTCTCAGAACTTTTGTTATTATTGACAATCTTATTGTTTTCCATGTGTAAAATGGGTAAGGATTAAAGAGGGGTATTAAATACTAGTGGCTGTTTATTTCCTGGCAATCTGTTGTATTATAAATACAAGGGTGTCATCTTATATTTCAAATAATATTATGACTTCTATAACAACAGAACAGCTTTCACTCTTATTGAGTGCGTTGAATATTCTTGTGATACCGAGTGTTGGGTGGTTTATCGTCTACCCATTACAACGAGCCCTCATAAAAATGCTCACAGCATTTGGCTTCGGCATGGAGATCGAGAGTCGATCAGAGAAAGAAGTATATCTAACATTCACAGTAAAATTTAAAGGTAAAGATGATTGAGTATCGAACGTTATCTCACAAAGATCTTGAAACTGATTTGAGAGAATATTTACAAGAGAGTATTTTTGTTTAGTATATCGCACTAAGAAGTGATACTTTACTTATGAAGTGATAAATAAGTCGTCTAAGGTTATCCTTAAATCAAACAGAGCATTTCACTCAATTTCACACGTTCTTTTCCATTTAAGAGGTCAAGATTGATATGATTCTTATATCGAACCAAACGACAGTAGATTTGTAATAAACGACTATTTGACTATTTAGTTACCCATCTGATTGAATTTTCTAAAATATCTTATGTAGGCGTATGGTCTGTTTATTAAGGAAGAACAAGCAATTGTTTTGGTTCTCAAATATACTCCTCTCAGATAGCATTCACTCCATAACATCTCAACATTGGTTTTACTCCTTCTTTACACTTACAGATTCTAGTCACCTTGCATTTCCTGTTCTTTGATGTATCATATGCTCTTTTTCATATGTCCTTGATTCACCATTTTTTCATCTAATCAATCGTAACGAGAATAAAAGTATTTTAGTTTTTTTAAATGGAGTCGTATCACTCTTTTATATACTTAATTGCCTGTATAGGTCGTATTACTGCGTATAGGAAAGCGAGTATGTAGTGGTATCGATTGTAATCACTCATGTATATTGCGTAGGTAAAAATTGTTTACATACATCCATCGCATATTCACGAAGCATTGGAGGTATTTACTCTATTACATACCCGACACTTTCATTCATGATCCGTGTCGAGTATATCAGCAATTAGATTTTTTGTGTCGTCTCTAGTAGGGTTAGATATGTATTCTTTTTCTAGGTTTTCCATTACTCTCAAAAATAGTATTTAAAACTTATTTCTACTGGCAAACTCGTCTCTTTTCGTATCAGTCTCTAATCATACTAAGAGCTACGACTATATTAGCCTCAGCGTTGTACTTACTAGCTCATCTATATCAGTAGACACCAGCGAAATCATCTCGTGTAGCATTCGTGAACTGATAGACTCAGCTTGCGGAACTTCCGTTTCTTATCTGTCTATGATACGCAGAGCAGTCCTGTGATTTGTGGAGAGGGTATTTTGCACATCTTTTATAGTTACTTTCGCACTCTGCCACCCTATGAGCCTTTGCTTGCGATACTCAGATCTTGTTTGCATAATACGTCACCATTCATCTTATATCACTAGGAGCAGAAGAATGTGTTTTTTTTGGAACGAACGCCTTGCATGTCTCTTTTCACTCTTTGCAGTCATTGTATTTTTT
>JALZUP010000281.1 GCA_023301505.1 Robiginitomaculum sp. | reverse complement strand
AGCGATGAAGGCCGTTTTGATAACCGTTCTAATATAGTCGAATTTGATGTTGATATAAAAAAGATATCTTTTCATTCACCTTCGAGAGTAGTTAGCATTAGTCAGGACAAAAATTCATATGTGCGTTTCCCTTATATTTTCGATATTAATGCTCGCGGCTATGAAGGCTATGACCTTAACACTAATATTTATGACTTTAACCCTTTTGAGGGGGTGAAGCCCTTAGAACGATTAGAAGAGCCAATGCGCGCTTACTATGCACTGGCATTGCCGACGCAATCAGATGGTTCTGGCTTTTTGAGTTTTCTGCAAGGTTCTAACCCTCAAGTTGATATATTGGTTTTGTATGATGGGGAGGGGGCAATTATAAAAAAGCGAGAGTTTGAAAAAACTGGCTTTTCTGGAGAACTTACATTCTCTCAAAATCGCGATTATTTTGCTATGAAGAGTTTCCTAAAGATTGACGTGTTTTCAAGCCGCGATCTCACAAAGACAATCTCTCTTGATATCTCAAAATATACTGAATCTCATCAATCCTCAAAATATGGTGCAGCCCGTAGCATTGCGACTGCCATTTCTGAGGATGGAAAAAAGGTTTTATTTTCGGTAAAAGAAAAAGCTTACTTGTACGATTCAGATTTGGGAGAAACTTCCATAATCAATCAAAAGGGAGCAACAAATTGTGATGATGTAAATCCGCATAATTTGGGCTTCTTGGATAATAATGCGCAAAGTTTTTATTTCAGTAATACCGCGTATCCACTCGGTCTTGATACGAGCTCAATGTGCCTGATCACCCAAGAGGGATCTGTTCTTATAAAGCGTCCTGACGTGGTTGCTGGTCAGGGTTTCGTGTTTTTTGATTCTGCTGATCGATTGCTGATAAGCGTTAACCATACAAAAGAGGCGGCCAATTCAGGTGAAATATCAATTCTAGACTTAGATGATTTGACTCTTTTAACCGTGTTTAGTCCCGCTGTTTTAAAAGAGGAAACCATTAAAAGGGGGATTGTTGACAATAGTCGTCTTTGGGACCCTTTTTACACCACTTTTCTTAGGGGGGGCAGTTATAATCAAGAGGACAATACTTTGGTTATTGAGACTAGTGCGCACCAAGCGTATTTTATCGAAATTAATCGAGTGCAAGAGGGAAATTGATAAACTGAGCGCCCTAAGGAATGGCGAGCCACTTGGAATGGCACTACTAGCCAATAATTTCCTGAAGGTTAGCCTCTTTGAACCAAATTTAAAAAGCGCTCTTGCAAGACGGGGTTGGTTTTAAACTCGCCTGTAAAGCGCGTTGTTATCGTTGCCACATTGGGCTGTTTCACGCCGCGTGTGGCCATACATTCATGCACCGCTTCAATCATGATGGCTGTGCCGCGCGGCTTGAGCGCATCATCAATTGTGGTGGCAATTTGCGCCGTCATTGTCTCTTGAGTCTGTAGGCGCTTGGAGAAAATCTCAACGACTTTGGCGAGCTTTGAAATGCCGACAACTTTATCTGTCGGTAAATAGGCGACATGAGCCATGCCCAAAAATGGCGCAATATGATGCTCGCAATGGCTTTCAACATTAATGCTGCGCAAGACAACCATGTCATCATAGCCTGACACATCTTCGAAAACGCGCGAGAGCACAGCTGCTGGATCAGCGTCATAGCCGCTAAACCATTCCTTATAGGCGTTGACCACGCGTTTGGGCGTATCTATTAGCCCTTCGCGGTTCGGGTTATCACCCGCCCAGGCAATAAGTGTGCGCACAGCCGCTTCGGCCTCGGCTTGGCTAGGCTTTTTAAAGGGCGCAACGGCTTTCAGGACAGGCTTTTTAGGCTTTTTGGAGCTTGTATCGGAACTCATATTTGTATCGGAACTCATATATGTGTCTTTCATGCAGTATGTATGTTCATACAGTCAGTTTATACGTGTCTTATATAGGGGCAGACGCCTGATTTGCGAGTCTTAATCGATTTCCCTGCATTTTAGTCGCGCTTTAATTACCCTCTAATCACCCTCTAATCACCCTCTAATCACATTGATCATAGCGGGTGAGTAAATCAAATTGTTCAACTTCTTGGGGGCTCATCCAGTGAATATCATCATGGTCGGCAGCGGCGCGGGTGAAATTATAAAAATCTGGCGTAATGCCCATATCGGATAAAAAGCTGCGGTGAACGGGTTCGAATATATCTGGGCCGGGGTCTTGCGCGGTGCGTCCAAGGCTATCGCCCCATGCATGGACGCCAATATATGCGCCGCATTCCATTGTGCGCTGCGTGCCAGCTAAAAATAAATCCACCGCGCCCGAGGCGATGCGCGAGCCTTTGGGAAGATGGGTTGTGTAACCTGCGGCGCGAATTTGGCGCGCTAGCTTTAAATTGCTCATACTATCGAGCGTGCCAGACATAAAGCGCAGTTCTAAATGGCGCACATTTGGATGCTCATCTTGAAGATTGCTTATAGCAGAAAATGTACGGTTATTGGTAAAGCCGCGCACATAGGCGGTGTCCCCGCGCACATCAAATTCGATTTGGCCGCGCTCGGGTTGCATACGCTCATAACCCGCCTTGCCAAACAGCACGATTAATAGGGCGATGACGACCAATATATAAGGATTAAGGCGAAGCGCTTGCATGGCTTTATTTTGGCGCAAGGCGGCGCGCCAAACAAGGGGCGAGGTGCAAGTCTTGTGTGAGGTGAAAATTTTAAGCTTTTATTAGGCCTATTTCTTGCCGCTATATTTGTCTCTACCGCGTAGATTTGGCCTATATAGGCATGTGCCTGATATGATCTTAAGGCCTTAAATGCTTTTAAAAATATTCAAATATATTGCGTGGAGCTGGGTTTTTAGCGCTGTTTTGGGCCTAGCATCGACGGGGTTTGTGAAAAGCGTTTTGCCGCAAGATAGCTTGCTGACCGAGCAAGAACAGACGGCGGCTAATGCGAATCTTGCGCCGGGGCAGATACCAGCGCGCTTTAAGCATATCTCATCTGATATTGCGTATGATACGTCACGGGATAGGCCGCGGGATACGTCACAGGCAAAGACGCGAGATGCCTCAGCGAGTGATAGGGCTAGATTTAATGAGCTGGCCCAGCGCAGTCATAAATTACTAGATGATGCCAGAGATGAGATTGACGCGGTGAAGGCTTGTGAAGCGGATTTGAGCGCTATTAGCGGTTATAATAAATCACGCCTGAGCTCGCGCTGTAGCTGTAGCGTGCGGGAGATAGGGGATCCCCCAAAAGCCAAAGATTTGATGGGCCTTGTGGTTGCCGCCGCTCAGCTTAAACACAGCATAGACATAGCCCCCAGCCCCGCCCAGCGTCAGGCCGCGCAAGCACATTATAGCAAAGCCTTGTCTGATTTGACGCGAAATCAAAGGCTGAGCAATGGGTCTATATTTACCGCGCAAAACCTTGGTGCCATCATTGATACTTGCGGGTTTTAATCCAGACCAAGCAGATATACAGACCCAGATAGATGACCAGATAGATGAGCAGATTAGTGGCCTGAAATATAGCTGTAAAATATGGCTGGAAAGCCCGCCCGAACTTGCTTAAAGCAGGCGCATGACCGATACACCACAATTAACGCTTTATAATTCGCTCACGCGCAAAAAAGAGCCTTTCATTCCCGCTGATCCCAAACGGGTGACAATGTATAATTGCGGGCCAACGGTTTATAGCTATGCCCATATTGGGAATGCGCGCGCGGCTGTGGTCGCGGATGTTTTATTTCGGGTGCTGCGCCAGATTTACGGCGAGGACCATGTGGAATATGCACGCAATATCACCGATGTGGATGATAAGATTATTGCCGCCGCCGCGCAGCAAGGCGTTGAGATTTCAGCCATTACAGAAAAATTTGCGCGTATCTATAATGAAGACCTTGCCGCGATAGGCTGCTTGCCGCCCACTCATCAACCCAAGGCGACAGATAATATCGGCAATATGATCAATATGATTAGCACATTGCTTTCAGATGGCTTTGCTTATGTGAGCGACGGCCATGTCTTTTTTGATGTGTCCAAATATGGTAATTATGGCAAATTATCTGGCAATACGCTCGATCAGCTTAAAGGCGGGGCGCGCGTGGGTGAGGGCGAAGTGGCGCGCAAACGCAATAGCGCCGATTTTGTCTTATGGAAGCCGGAAGCTGGCGGCGTTGGATGGGACGCGCCTTTTGGGCCTGACGGTGCCAATATGAAAGGCCGCCCCGGTTGGCATATTGAATGCTCGGCCATGAGTAAGGCCGTTTTGGGCGAGACGATTGATATTCATTGCGGCGGGGTTGATTTAAAATTCCCGCATCATGAAAATGAAATTGCGCAAAGTGAATGCGCTCATGGCGGCAAAAAAATGGCGCGCTATTGGGTGCATAATGAGTTTCTCAATATGACCAGTAAAGATGGGTCGAGCGAAAAGATGTCCAAGTCCCTCGGCAATGTGACGCTTGTCCATGACTTGCTAAAGGAATGGGACGGCGAGGTTATCCGTCTGGCCCTGCTCAAAGCCCATTATCGCAGCGAGCTGGCTTGGTCAGAGGATTTGCTCAAGGAGAGTAAGGCGCAGCTTGATGGATGGTATAGCGCATTGATGAATGTTACGAAGAAGGGGTCTCACCAAGTCTCAGAGCTTATCTTCGCCGCTATAGCCGATGATATGTCTGTTCCAGCAACACTTGGCTTTTTTGCAGACCTTATGAAAAAAACCAATAGTCACCATGATGACTCTGTTGGGAATGAATTTCGGTGTAGCGCCAACCTCCTCGGCCTGCTGCAAAAAGACCCTGAAGAGTGGTTTAAAGGCAATGCGTCTGATGAGCAGTCTGCTGTCTTTGACGCGATTGCTTTGCGTCGCCAAGAGGCGCGCGCGGCCAAGGACTGGGCAAGTGCAGATGCGGCGCGAGATGACGCGGCGGCGCTGGGTATTATATTAGAAGATGGCCCAGAGGGAACGCGCTGGCGCAAAGCATAGCTCGTCTCACGCCCTCTTTACGCGCACGGCATGCGCACGTCACTCGCATTTCAGGCGCACTGAACTCGTCGTTTGACTCCGCTTGCTTATGTTGTATTTTTTAAAGATAGCAATTTAGGCGAATATATGGAGCAGCTTTTGAGCAGATTTGGCGCGCGGATATATCGTATCGTGTTTGCGGCGCTATTTTGGCTTGGCGGTTGTCTTGGCAGTTTGCTTGTCGGCGGGTTTGGCATGGCCTCTATAGCGCACGCTGATATTTATGAGGTCACCTCTAAAAATTTTATATTTACCGGAGAGGTTTCCGAAGAGGAAGGCCGCGCTTTAATCAATGATCTTGAGACTTACCGCTCGGCTGTCCTGACCTTGCTGGGAGGGCGGGGCTCTATAGATGAAATTCGTCCCGTGCGCATATATGGACTGGACGGGAACAGAGACTTACGGCGCTTTAGCGGAGTTTCAGGCATTTCAGGCGCTTATGCTGTTACGGATGAGGGGCCTATTTATATTATGAATGTGAGGGGCGGCGTTGAAGAGGGGGACGGGGCTCGCCTGACCGCTCTGCATGAATATGCCCATCATATTACATCGCGATATACCACCAAGCGTTATCCGCGTTGGTATAGTGAAGGCTTTGCCGAATATTTATCGACCTATTATGAAGATGACGGCGTTATCAATATCGGAAATCCCAATGTTAGCAGCGTATCAGGGGTTCGTGATGAGCAATGGATTTCCATGAATACGGTCATGGGATCAATCAGAAGTTACCCCAGTGTATGGGGCTCTCTAGAACTATATTTGTTTTATGGGCAGTCTTGGCTGAGCGTGCATTACATTATGAATGATCTGGAGATGTCAAAGCAGCTAAACCCCTATATTGAGGCTATAAATAGAGGGACTGAGCCGATTAAAGCCTTTGAAACGGCCTTTGGTATCACGCCTGTCGAATTTGGAAAAACGCTCAAAGCTTATCTCAGAGCGCAAAAATTTCCTGTCATGCAATTTCACCGCAAGCAAGACTTTGATGCGGGGGATGTCACAGTTCGTAAATTCGGCGATGAGGAGGGGGAAACGGCTATGCAATTGGGGCGCATGGCATTTGCGTCGCGTAATAAAATCCTCAGGCGCGATGTTAAAAAGGAGCTTGAATACCAGCTAAAATCTGATCCAAATAATGCCGATATTTTGGCCGCGCTTGCGCAAATCTCCTTTTTTGAAAAGGATATAAATAGCGCAATCGGTCAGGCTAATTCAGTCATAGACTTAGACCCTGCCCATAAACAGGCACATTATATTTATGCCGAGAGCTATTTTCAGGCGGCGTCTTTGGGGCAGGCGGGCTCGGTTAGAAAAATTAGCGATCTAAAGCGCTCTGTTGATGCATTTGAAGCTCACCTAAAGCTAGACCCAACTCATCCGGGCGCTAACGTGCATTATATAGATGCGCTGCTTATTCTGGCCGATGAGCAAGAGCTGACAGATTTAGGCAATTCCGCTTTGGGCAATGCTTCTGCTAGACATGAACATATCAAAAAATCGGTTGAGTTCCTTGTCAGATATTTTCCAAATAGTGAACATGCAACACACCGCATATCCGCCCTTCGCGCCTTGGCAATGCTGGGCGGTCAGGCGCAAGCCTGTGAGCTTTTTGAGCCTATCCACATCAATTACCGACTGGGCAGGACGGGCCGCGCGCGCGCAGATGGCCAGTATAAAGATATGGTGCGGCGCTGTGCCTAATCATCATAGCTGTTGAATATAGCAGATTTGCCACCGTGAGAATTAATGTGAGGCTTGTTACGGTCTGTGCTGGTTAGGCGGAAATGTGTCATGGGGCCTGCCAATGAAACACTTGACAAAATCGTAAAAATCAAAACTTGTGTGAAACCTTGCGTAAAGGGCCCATTTACACAGGAAAATAGGCAAAATATATTTTTCAAGACGAAATTTTATTGCCTTGTCTGCGGCTGCCCGTTAAACAAACCCTTTATTTATAAGACCATTGGGAGATAAACATGGCACGAGCAAAAATTGCGCTTATTGGCGCGGGTATGATTGGTGGAACCTTGGCGCATATCGCCGCCCGCGAGGAGCTTGGCGACGTTGTTATGTTCGATATTTTTGAAGGTACAGCCAAGGGTAAGGCACTCGATCTATGTGAAGCCTCTCCTGTTTTTGGTAAAGATTGTCATCTTAAAGGCACAAATGATTATGCCGATATTGCGGGTGCAGATGTGTGTATCATTACAGCGGGCTTCCCGCGTAAGCCGGGCATGAGCCGTGATGACCTTGTCGCGAAAAATCTGGGCGTTATTAAGCAAGTGGCCGAAGGCATTAAAGAATATGCGCCTAAGGCCTTTGTAATCTGTATCACAAACCCTCTCGACGCGATGGTTTGGGCGTTGCAAAAATTCTCTGGTCTTCCTGCGCGCAAAGTCGTTGGTATGGCGGGTGTTTTGGACAGTGCGCGTTTCCGTTGGTTCCTTGCTGAAGAATTTGGCGTCTCTGTTGAAGATGTTCATGCCTCTGTTTTGGGTGGTCATGGCGATACGATGGTGCCGCTTGTGCGCTATTCAACTGTAAACGGTGTGCCGCTTCCTGATTTGGTAAAAATGAAATGGACGACCCAAGAAAAAATTGACGCTATTGTTGACCGCACACGTAAGGGCGGCGGCGAGATTGTTGGCCTGTTGGGCAATGGCTCGGCCTTTTATGCCCCTGCTGAGAGCGCGATTGAAATGGCTGTCTCTTATTTGCACGACAAAAAACGTATTCTGCCATGTGCTGTGCGCCTATCGGGCCAGATTGCGGGCGTTCGCGGGCTTTATGTTGGCGCGCCAGCTATGATCGGCGCGCGCGGCGTTGAGAAGGTTATGAATTTGCGCTTAAAAGCTAATGAGCGCGACATGTTCATGAGCTCGGTTGCTGCTGTTGAAGGCCTTATCGCCGATTGTAAGAAAATGGAACCTGAGCTAGCTAAAGACTAAGTTAGCTTTCAGATAAATTTTAAAAGGCGGGCCTTGTGGCTCGCTTTTTTTATGCGCGATTAGCGCGGCGCAGCTATGTGTCAGCTGTGAAGCAGCTATGTGTCAGCTATGGCTTTGTGTAAAAGGCTGATTCTATAGCTAAAGCTTGGCGTGTTTGAGCTATTTAGGCCGATTTGCCTTATTTCGACATCTGTTGCGACGCTGAAACGTAAAAAAGCTAATATATCGTCTTTCTAGCTGTTGCGAGCGACAAAAGGCGGTCTTATAAGATGAGCTACATAAAATTAATCAGAGGCTTACATAGACGGCTTCTCCCATTTTGATTATTCACAAATAAAATCTTACGGAAACAATTTCATGAACATTCACGAATATCAGGGCAAAGCTGTCCTTAAGGAAATTGGCGCGCCTGTTTCCAAGGGTGTTGCAATTTTTGATGCCTCGGAAGCCCGTGCAGCCGCTCAAAAATTGGGCGGCCCTTTATGGGTGGTAAAGTCACAAATTCATGCGGGTGGTCGCGGCAAAGGTAAATTTGTCGGCGCGCCAAAAGATGCCAAAGGCGGCGTGCGTCTGGCTTTCTCAATTGATGAAGTTGAGCAAAACGCCAAAGAGATGCTGGGTGCATATCTTGTGACCGCGCAAACCAGCGCTGAAGGCAAGCAAGTTAACCGCCTCTATATTGAGGATGGGTCTGATATTGAGACAGAGCTTTATTTGTCCATCATCATTAACCGCGAAACCTCGCGCGTCTCATTCATTGTTTCAACTGAGGGCGGTATGGATATTGAAGCCGTTGCCCATGACACGCCAGAAAAAGTTATCAATTTTGACGTTGATCCTGCGACTGGATTTATGCCGCATCATGGCCGCAAACTGGCTAAATCTCTTGGCTTAACGGGCGACCTTGCTAAGCAAGCCAATAAGCTTGGCAAAACGCTCTATAATGGCTTTTTGGCCAAAGATATGGCCATGCTCGAAATTAACCCGCTCATCGTGACTAAGGATAAAAATTTACTATGTCTGGACGCGAAAATCAGCTTTGACGGAAATGCGCTTTATCGCCATCCTGATATTGAAGCTTTGCGTGATGAGACAGAAGAAGATTCCAAAGAAACCGAAGCCAAGAAATATGACCTGTCATATGTGGCGCTTGACGGCAATATTGGCTGTATGGTCAATGGGGCGGGCCTTGCGATGTCCACAATGGACATCATCAAGCTTTACGGCGCAGAACCTGCAAATTTTTTGGATGTGGGCGGCGGCGCGACGAAAGAAAACATTGTCGCGGCCTTTAAAATCCTAACATCCGACGCCAAAGTTGAAGGCATTTTGATCAATATTTTCGGCGGCATTATGCGCTGTGATGTCATTGCGCAAGGCACGGTCGATGCGGTCAAAGAAGTCGGACTTGAGGTTCCTCTCGTTGTGCGCCTAGAGGGCACAAATGTGGTAAAAGGAAAAGAGATTATCAATAATTCAGGTCTGAACGTGATTGCTGCCGATGACCTAGATGACGCCGCGCAAAAAATCGTGGCCGCTGTGAAAGGCGCATAAGATATGTCAGTATTAGTCAATAAAGATACAAAAATTATCACGCAGGGTATGACCGGTAAAACGGGCACGTTCCATACTGAGCAAGCCATCGCCTATCACGGCACTAAAATGGTTGGCGGGGTGACGCCGGGTAAGGGCGGGAGTACTCATTTGGGTCTGCCAAACTTTGACACGGTCGCTGAGGCCAAACATGCGACAGGCGCAACGACCTCTGTTGTTTATGTGCCGCCGCCCTTTGCCGCTGATTCAATCCTAGAGGCGATTGACGCCGAGATGGAGCTAATCATTGCGATTACAGAAGGTATTCCTGTTGCCGATATGATCCCTGTCAAGCGCGCCCTGCAAGGCTCTAAGTCTCGTCTGATTGGCCCGAATTGCCCCGGCATTTTGACCCCTGAAGAATGTAAAATCGGCATTATGCCCGGTAAAATCTTCAAAAAAGGTACATGCGGAGTTGTCTCGCGCTCTGGAACGCTCACTTATGAGGCGGTTTACCAGACAACGCAGGTTGGCCTTGGCCAAACAACAGCGATTGGCATTGGCGGTGACCCGATCAATGGCACAAATTTCATAGATTGCCTTGAGCTTTTCATGGCTGATGATGAAACGAAACAGATTATCATGATTGGTGAAATTGGCGGTAGCGCCGAAGAGGAAGCGGCGGAATATATCGCCCATATGGCCAAGAAGGGTAAGTCCAAACCCATGTGCGGCTTTATTGCTGGGCGTACAGCGCCTCCGGGACGTACAATGGGCCATGCTGGCGCGATTGTGTCGGGCGGCAAGGGCGGCGCGGAAGACAAGATTGCAGCGATGGAAAAAGCGGGCATTCGCGTGTCTCCGTCTCCTGCCAAGCTTGGTGAAACATTGATGGATGTGCTAAAGGGGTAACCTTTGGCGAAGATAAAAGGCTAGCTATGTCTGACAAGGCGCGCTCTGAGCAAAATCAAGATTTTCTAGATACACTCTTTTTAGATGGCGGAAATGCCAGCTATCTGGAACAGGTACAGGCGCAATATGCGCAAAACCCAGCCAGCGTTGATCCCAGTTGGCGCGCCTATTTCGACGATTTGGGCGAACAAGCTACCAATGCGGCCAAAGTTGCCGAGGGGCCTATTTGGAAGCGCACTGACTGGCCGCTCGATCCCAATGGCGAGCTGACCAATGCGCTGACGGGCGATTGGGGCGCTGCGGCCAAGACGGCTGAAAAAGCCGTGTCTTCGGCCAAGCCTGAATTATCCGAAGGGGCTGTGCGCGCGGCGGCTAAAGACAGCCTGCATGCGCTGATGCTTATTCGTGCTTATCGCGTGCGGGGCCATTTGATTGCTGATCTTGACCCGCTAGGTCTGAAACAGCCTGGCCTGCATCCAGAGCTTAATCCTGTTAATTATGGCTTTGGCCCAGATGATTTGGACCGCGAGATTTTTATTGATGGTGTCTTGGGTTTGCAAACCGCCACAATGAACCAAATTCTTGAAATTTTGCGCCGCACATATTGCAGCACAATCGGCATTCAGTTCATGCATTTATCGGACCCAGAAGAAAAATCTTGGCTGCAAGAACGTATTGAAGGCCCAGATAAGGTGGTTAGCTTTTCCAAGGAGGGTCGCCGCGCAATTCTGAATAAGCTGATTGAAGGTGAGGCTTTTGAACAGCTTATCCATAAGCGCTATCCGGGAACAAAACGTTTTGGTGTTGATGGGGCTGAAGCGCTTTTGCCAGCGCTTGAGCAGATCATTAAACGCGGCGGGCAGCTTGGCCTAAAAGACATTAATTTTGGCATGCCTCATCGTGGCCGCCTTAATGTTATGACCTCTGTGCTTAAAAAGCCTTATTCGGCTGTGTTTTACGAATTTTTGGGCGGAGTTTCTGAGGGCGGCACTTATGGCTCTGGTGATGTGAAATATCATCTTGGCGTCTCTGATGACCGCGAATTTGATGGCAATAATGTCCATCTCTCGCTTGCGCCTAACCCGTCCCATTTGGAAGTTGTTGGCCCTGTTGTGCTGGGTAAAACTCGCGCCAAACAGCAAATGGCTTCAGGAACTTATAAAAGCCATAAGCCTGAAGAGGTTATGGCGGTTATCCTGCATGGGGATAGCGCCTTTGCTGGACAGGGCGTTGTCATGGAAAGCTTCCAATTGAGCCAACTTGTGGGATACCGCACAGGTGGTACGCTGCATATTGTGGTCAATAACCAAATCGGCTTTACCACCACGCCTGAGGAATATCGCTCAGGCCAATATTGCACAGATGTTGCATTTATCGTGAGCGCTCCTGTCTTTCACGTTAATGGGGATGACCCCGAAGCCGTGGTGTATGCGGCGCGCGTTGCGACGGAATATCGCCAGAAATTTGGCCGCGATGTTGTGCTCGATATTGTCTGCTATCGCCGTTATGGCCATAATGAAGGTGATGATCCGTCTTTCACTCAGCCGCTTATGTATAAGAAGATTGGCGCGCATAAAAGCACGCGCGTTTTATATTCTGAACGCCTGATTGCGAATGGTGATTTGACGGCAGAGGAACATCAGGCAGATGTTGATGAATTTAACGGCTATCTAGACCGCGAATTTGACCTCGCTAAAGATTACCAAACCAAAGCGCCAGACTGGCTGCGAGGCGTTTGGCAGGGCATGTCTTTGCCAACCAAAGAAGATCGTAAGCGCCGCGGCAATACGGGCGTGACGGGTAAAGTGCTCAAAGAGATTGGCACGAAGATTACGACGGTTCCCAATAGCGTCAATATTCACCGTACACTTAAGCGTATTATTAAAGCGCGCGGCGAAAAAGTGGCGTCGGGTGAGGGGATAGATTGGGGCCTTGCCGAGCATTTGGCATTTGGCTCGTTAGTCGAAGAGGGCCATCCAGTTCGCCTCTCTGGCCAAGATAGTGAGCGCGGAACATTTTCGCATCGCCAGTCAAATTTTGTCGATCAGGAAACAGGGGATAAATATTGCCCGCTCAATAATTTATCTGACAGCCAAGAATATTATCAGGTGATGAATTCTCACCTCTCCGAAGAAGCCGTTTTAGGGTTTGAATATGGCTTTTCAGCCACCGCGCCTAAAGCGCTCACAATTTGGGAAGCGCAATTTGGCGATTTTGCCAATGGCGCGCAAGTTATGGTGGATCAATTTATCAGTTCCGCTGAGCAAAAATGGCTGCGTATGTCTGGCCTTGTAATGTTGCTCCCGCATGGCTTTGAAGGCCAAGGCCCAGAGCATAGTTCTGCGCGTCTTGAGCGTTATCTGCAAATGTGCGCCGAAGATAATATGCAGGTTACGAATATTTCTACGCCGGCCAATTATTTCCATGCGCTGCGCCGTCAAGTTAAACGCGATTTCCGTAAGCCTCTTATTAATATGAGTCCGAAAAGCCTTTTGCGTCATAAGCGCTGCGTCTCAACCTATGAAGAAATGGGGCCTAAATCGAAATTTCACCGAGTGCTTTGGGATGATGCCCAGTTTAAGCCGCAGCCCGGTGAGGTTGAACTTGTGAGTGATAGCAAGATTAAGAGGGTCGTTATCTGCTCTGGCAAAGCTTATTATGATTTATTTGAAGAGCGCGAAGCGCGCGCCATCAATGATGTTTATTTGCTCCGCTTAGAGCAATTTTATCCTTACCCAGATGATTCCATGCAAATGGAGCTTAAGCGCTTTAAAAATGCGAAGATCATATGGGCGCAAGAAGAGCCAAAAAATATGGGCGCGTGGAGCTTCGTTAATCCATTGCTCGAAGAGAGCTTGATTGCGATTGGTGCCAAATATACGCGCGCGCAATATATTGGCCGTCCTGCGGCGGCCTCTCCTGCGACAGGTGTTTCAGCCAAACATAAAGCCGAAAATAAAGCGATCATGGACGGCGTCTTCGCAAAATAGTACATAGCAAATATGCGGCCCTTAAAAGCTGCAAATTCATAAATATAAAACCCATAAATTAAGGGCAATGAAATGACAGATATTACAGTCCCAAATGTTGGCGAGAGCGTGGCCGAAGTCACGATTGCGCAATGGTTCAAAAAGCCGGGCGACGCCGTTAAAAAGGACGAACCGCTCGTGGAACTTGAAACCGATAAAGCGGCGCAAGAGCTTGTCTCTCCCGCTGATGGTGTGCTGGAGGAAATTCTGGTTGATGAGGGCGAAAATGCCACCATTGGAACCTTAATCGCGCGCCTTGGCGCAGGCGATGGTAAAAAAGCTGCTCCTGCCAGTAAGGGAGCCAGCAAAAGTAAATCATCATCCAAATCAGCTCCTAAAGCTGCGGCTCCTGCCTCTGGCGGAACGAGCGTGAATATTGATGTGCCCAATGTTGGTGAGAGCGTGGCGGAAGTTACCGTTGCTCAGTGGTTTAAAAAATCAGGCGACGCTGTGGCCAAAGATGAAGCTATTGTTGAGCTTGAAACTGATAAAGCCGCGCAAGAACTTGTCTCACCTGCGGATGGCGTGCTGGGTGATATTTTAGTGCAAGAAGGTGACGTGGCGACAATTGGCACAACGCTGGCTGTCCTTATGGCAGGTGCGTCTGGCGGGGCGTCTGCTGCATCTGCGCCTGCTGCATCTACGCCCGCGCCAGCCGCGAATGGCGGTAAGCCGCCAATGCCAAGCGCGCAGCGCGTCATTGCTGAAAAAGACTTAGACGCTGGCTCTATTTCAGGCACAGGCAAAGATGGCCGCGTGACCAAGGGCGATGCGCTCTCAGCGACATCAAGCTCGGCTACATCAGGTTCTGCTGCCAAAGCGCCCGCTGCGCCATCGGCTCCGCGTGATACTGGCCCGCGCGAGGAACGTGTGCGCATGTCTCGTCTGCGCCAAACAATTGCGCGCCGCCTAAAGGATGCGCAAAATACTGCCGCTATGCTCACAACCTATAATGAGGTTGATATGAGCCATATCATGGATATGCGCAGCCAATATAAAGAGCTGTTTTTGAAAAAACACGGCGTGAAACTTGGCTTTATGAGTTTCTTCGTCAAAGCCTGTGTTCAGGCGCTCAAAGATGTACCTGCGGTCAATGCCGAGATTGATGGCACGGATGTTATCTATAAAAACTTCTACGACATTAGCGTTGCCGTTGGCACGCCTAAGGGTCTTGTTGTGCCCGTCCTTCGCGGCGCAGATGAGCTCTCACTGGGCGGAATTGAAAAAGGCATTGGCGCGCTGGGCGCGAGGGCGCGCGATGGCCAATTATCTATGGATGATATGTCGGGCGGAACCTTCACCATTTCAAATGGCGGGGTTTATGGCTCGCTTATGTCATCACCCATTTTGAACCCGCCGCAATCGGGGATTTTGGGCATGCATAAAATTGAGAAACGCGCCGTTGTGGTTGATGATCAAATCGTTATCCGTCCGATGATGTATCTAGCGCTTAGCTATGATCACCGCATTGTTGACGGCAAAGAAGCTGTGACCTTCCTTGTGCGGGTCAAAGAGTGCCTCGAAGATCCAGAGCGCTTATTGCTTGATCTATAAGACGCGCTTTATTCTGAGCGCCGCTTTATTAAGAGCGTCCCTTTCATAAGGGGCGCTTTTTTTTGCCCGATTTTCGTCATGGGAAAAATATCTAAAGCCGTGCATTTGATGATTCATTTGGCATTTTGATTGATTATTTGACCCTGCGCGCGTAAGGAGCTTCCAACCTTATTTGCGGAGCTTATAATATGTCTTTTGATTATGATGTTGTGATTATTGGCGGCGGCCCTGGCGGCTATAATTGCGCCATTCGCTGTGGTCAGCTTGGCCTTAAAGTTGCCTGTGTTGAAACCCGTAAAACATTGGGCGGAACTTGCCTGAATGTGGGCTGTATTCCGTCTAAAGCGCTGCTCCATGCCTCAGAGCTTTATGAGAGCGCGCAAAATGATTTTGCAGGAATGGGCATTAAAGCCACTGTCTCGCTCGACCTTAAGACCATGATGAAGAGCAAAGAGAGTTCTGTAAACGGACTGACCCAAGGCATTGAATATTTGTTTAAGAAAAACAAAGTCGATCACATTATTGGCTTTGGTAAAATCACAGGCAAGAACGCGGTGGATGTTGACGGCAAAGCCATCTCGGCTAAACACATCGTTATTGCGACAGGCTCTGAGGTTGCGGCCCTGCCGGGTGTGGATATTGATGAGAAGAAAATCGTGTCCTCAACTGGGGCCTTATCATTGGGTAAAGTTCCTAAAAAGCTTTTGGTGATTGGCGCGGGCGTTATCGGCCTAGAGCTTGGCTCTGTATGGCGCCGTCTTGGCGCAGAGGTCACTGTGGTTGAATATTTAGACCATATCCTTCCGGGGATGGATGGCGAGGTGCAAAAGCAGGCGCAGCGCATTTTCAAAAAACAAGGCTTTGATTTCAAACTTGGCCGTAAGGTCACGGCTGCAAAGACGATGAAATCTGGCGTAAAGGTAACGACGGAAGCCTCCGCTGGCGGTGACGCGAAAAATACGACTTATGACGTTGTTTTGGTGTGTATTGGCCGCCGTCCATTCACGACGAATTTAGGCTTGGACGCGGTTGGCGTTGCCACAGATAAGCGCGGCTTCATTGAGGCCGATCACTTTAAAACCAATGTTGACGGCATTTGGGCGATTGGCGATTGCACGCATGGCCCGATGCTGGCTCATAAGGCTGAGGATGAAGGCACAGCCGCTGCGGAGCTGATTGCGGGCAAGGCAGGTCATGTCAATTATGACGCCATTCCGGGCGTGGTTTACACCAAGCCAGAGATTGCGAGCGTGGGACAAACTGAAGAGCAGCTTAAGGCGGCGGGCATTAAATATAAAAAGGGAAAATTCCCTTTCCAAGCCAATAGCCGCGCGCGCTGTAATCATGAAACGGATGGCTTTGTTAAAATCTTGGCCCATGCCGAGACGGATGAAATTCTTGGCGCGCATATGATTGGCGTTAATGTCGGCGATCTGATTGCGGAGGTTACTTTGGCGATGGAATTTAAGGCCGCCTCTGAGGATATTGCCCGCACATGTCATGCTCACCCAACCATCACCGAAGCCGTCCGTCAGGCGGCTATGGATGTTGAGAAATGGGCGATGCAAATGTAGGTTTAATCAAGCTGATTAAATATTATATTTGGTAATTAAAAGAGGTCTTCGGGCCTCTTTTTCTATGAAATTTATTACCTTGCTGCGTATTCTTATTAGCCCCATTTGCGCGTGAGCTTGGCTTCTGCCTTTGGGCATATATTTGCCTTGCTTAAATCTCCCTCCGCCCAAGCGAGGACTTTTTTGTCCATCACCGCAAACCAGATTGGCGGAATGAGAGCAAGGCCAAAGCTGCCCGGATATCCTGAGGGCAGGCTAGGCAGGTCGTCAAAATTGCGCAAAATTTGATAGGGCCGCGCGGGATTAGCATGGTGATCAGAATGGCGTTGTAAATGCAGGGTCAAAATATTGCTGGCAATATGATTGGTGTTCCAGCTATGGCGCGGCGCGCAAGGCTCATATCTCCCAGTGTCTTTGCGCGCGCGTAGCAAGCCATAATGCTCGACATAATTGGCCAAGGAGAGCGTAAAAAGAGCGGTAAAATGATGCAGAAAAATAAAGGGGAGGGCGATCCAGCCTAGCCATAAAGTTAGGATGAGCGTCAATAGGGCCGTGCCGCCCCAGCTCAGCAAGAGCTTATTATGCAAGCTGATAAATTTATATCCCTTAACTTTGAGCCGTCTTTTTTCAAGATGCCATGCGCCTTTAATTGCGCCGATTATATCGCGCCGTGCGAAGTGATAAAGGCTCTCGCCAAGACGGGCTGAGGAAGGGTCGGCGGGGGTGGCGACTTTGCTATGATGGTTTAAATTATGCTCGGCGTTAAAATGGCCATTGCCAATAGAGCTAAGGGCGAGAAGCGCTCCGAATTGGTCAAATTTGCTAGCTTTATGGCCTAGCTCATGGCCGACATTATTGGCGCTTCCATTCATAAAGGCGGCGCCCAGCACAGCGCCTATTTGCGCCCAAAGCGGCAAAGGCTGGGTGCTGACAAACCAAATCGTGGCAATAAGGCTGATATAATAAAGCGGAATAGTGGCCCAGATTATGGCCTTATAATAGGGATCATTTTCCATCTGTATTTCGGCTTGCGGGCTAAGATTATAAGGATCTTCCCCGATGAGCGCGTCGAGTATAGGAATGAAGACAAATAAAAATATCACTGTGGCCAAACAAAAAAGCGTATTAGCCCCGCTTATAAAATAGGCCCAAATAGACAGCACAGGCAGGGTCAGTGAGAGCGGAGAGAGCGGCCAAAAATACCGTTTAGGGTCGTGCTCTCGCAGCTTCACGGCCTTATTTTGAATATTCGTATTTAGCCCCTGCGTCATGTCTATATGTCCTAATATAATGTTGACAGTGCCAACATATAGGCTAGGTTAAAGCGCAAGTCAATGTTCATAATCAAGTCAATATTTATAATTATGGAGCCATCCATATGGCTAGCTCATCTTATCATCACAAAGACCTTCGCGCGGCCCTCATAGCTCGCGCCGTAGAGCTGATTGATGAGAGCGGGGTGAGTGATGTTTCGCTGCGCGCATTGGCACGAGATTTAGGCGTATCACATAATGCCCCCTCGCGTCATTTTAAAACGCGGCAGGCGCTTTTATGCGCGATAGCGGCGAAGGGCTATAGCGATTTAATTTACGCCGCGAGCGTGTTAGACGCGCAAGATTTTCCAACGGGGCGGCATAAATTAAACGCGATAGGCAAGGCATTTTTAATGTGGGTTTTTGAAAACCGCGCCTTATATCGCGTCATCATTCATCCCGATATTACGCGCGCCGCTGATGAGGCGCTTAAGGTCAAATTAAGCGAATTTATCGCCTTGATGAGCGGCGTGGTGCAGCAGGCCCAAAATGATGGCTGGCAAAGCGGGCTTAGTTTCGAGGCGGCGTTGATCTTTGCGATCACCAATTCGACAGGGCTAGCCTTCACATTTACCAACCCGCTTTACCGAGATATACTCAGCCTTGATGAGCGCCGACAAATAGCGGATGATATTTTGGACGCCATTGTTCCTTTATATCTTGTTGCCCCTTTGGGTGATTAGGGCTTAGAGCCTCTTTTCTGCTGTACCTAATGCATCAGCAAGCCGCATTTTTGCGCTGCCGGGTCTAAGCGGCTTTTGTTGGCTGTCATGTTTTTTCCATCCCGTCAGCCATAAAATCTCAAATGTGGCGGGGACTTTGCCCTCATCATCAACAAATTCATTGGCGTAATGTTTGGCCGCGCTCATAAAAAATCGCAATGTGGTTGTTTTGCGTGAGCGCGCCATTAGGGCATTTGTCTCGCCCATGCCGCGCAAATCAGCCAGCAGCCGCATTGGGTTGCTATAGCGCACATTTACGCGGTCTGTATCGACGACAGGCAAGGCAAAGCCTGCGCGCTGCAACAGGCCGGCAAGCTGTTGAAAGTCAGCCATGGGGGCGATGCGCGCATTTACCCCGCCGTAAAGCTGCTCATCGGCGCGGTATAGGCTTTGGCGCAGCTCGGTTAAAGTCTGCCCGCCAAATAAAGCCCCGATAAATAGGCCGTCAGGCCTTAAGGCGCGTTCTATTTGCAGCAAAGTCCCGGGCAAATCATTCACGCTATGCAGGGTTAGGCCTGACAGGATGAGATCAAAATTTGCGGCCCTGTAGGGCAGGCTCTCTTCATCCAAATCAGGCGCGGCGAGGGTCACTTTTTCTAGCTTATCGCCAGCGCCTTTTTGCTCTAGCAAAGCGGTGAGGCCATTCGCAAAATCGGCTGGGCCTAAAATAAGCACATGTTTAAAGCTGCGATTTATATCAAGGATACGCTCTGCCATATCTTCACATAGGCGCGGTAGCAAGAAATGCTCTGCTTTGCCGCTTGCTCTGGCGCGAGCAGCACGCAGACGCCGCGCAATGACCAAGTCACGATCGAAGAGACGCATAAGGGGCTGGGCAGACGGCTGATTAGGCGGCTGATTAGGCGGCTGGCTATCAGTCTTTGGCGTTGTTTGCTTTGATGGCATTGTTTGCTTTGATCTTGTTTCGAATAGGCGCGCCTTACTTGCTTGGCGCGGGGTCATGACTGGGGTATGACAAATCTATGCCCATTTGGAAAGAGCTGCCGACTTTGATGACTTTGCCGCAGCGCTTTGGGCGCGCGGCTTTGGATGTCATCTATCCGCCGCAAAGCTTGCTGAGCGGCGCGCCGTCAACGGGGCTTAATATTGAAAGCGAGCTTTGGCGGGCTGTTACTTTTTTAGATGAGCCTTGTTGCAAGAGCTGTGGCTATCCTTTTGAATTTGATATTGGAAACGTTGATGAAGAGCCGTTAGATAATGAGGCTTTAGGCAGTGAGACTTTAGGGGGTGAGTCTTATTGCGCGGCTTGCACGGCTCGCCCGCCTGCCTTTGATAGTGCGCGCGCGGCTTTTGCCTATGATGAGATGTCGCGCAAACTCGTGCTTGATTTTAAGCATGGTGGACGCATGATGGGCCTGCCTGTCTTTGCGTCTCATATGGCGAGGGCGGGGCGCATGATGCTGGCCAAGGCGGATTATATTGTGCCTGTTCCGCTCCACCCCAAACGCTTGCGCTCCCGCCGTTATAATCAGGCGGCTATTTTAGCGCGCGCTTTGTCCAAAAATAGCCCTGCGCAATTTGATCCAGATATATTACAGCGGGTCAAAAATACAGCACCCCAAGGCGGGCAAACCCATGCCTCGCGCGCCGACAATGTGCGCGCCGCCTTTGCCCTACGCGAAGGTAGCCAAGAGCGGCTGCGCGGCGCGCATATCGTTTTGGTTGATGATGTTTATACAAGCGGGGCAACCTTGCAGGCCTGCGCGAAAGTTTTGCGCCGCGGCGGAGCGAGTCATATTGATGGGCTCTGTTTGGCGAGGGTTGTAAAACCGACCAACATGCTTAAGTAAAGGCTCAGAAAATAAGGATTGAACATGGCTAAAGTCGAATTTTATAGCAAATTTATGTGCCCATTTTGCATAAGAGCAAATGGTCTTTTGAAGAAAAAGGGCATCAAAGTTATCGACATTGAAGCCTCGCGTAATCAGGTCAAACGCGCCGAGATGAATGAGCGCTCTGGCGGACGGAATACATTCCCGCAAATATTCATTAACGACCAACATATTGGCGGGTGTGATGATTTATTTGCGCTTGAACGTGCAGGAAAATTAGACGCCTTGCTTGCTCAATAAATCATGCGCGCCGCCATCATCCAAATGTGCTCAGGAGAGCATCCACAGGATAATCTTAGCGCGGCGAGCACATTAATTCGCGCAGCCCATAAAGAGGGCGCGCAATTTATTGCGACGCCTGAAATGACGGGCATGATGCAGCGCCGTCCGAAGAAACTTTGGGCGAGCATTCAAACGCAAGAGGCCAATATTTGCGTGGCGGGGTTTAGCGCACTGGCCAAAGAGCTAGGCATTTATTTGCTAATTGGATCTTTGGCCATATTGGTGGGCGAAAAGCGCGCGGCCAATCGGTCATTTCTCTTTGGCCCTGATGGCCGTCTCATTAGCACTTACGATAAAATTCATCTTTTTGAAGCTAAATTATCTCGCAAAGAAACATGGCGTGAGAGCGCCAATTATCGGGCAGGGGATAAAGCTGTCATTGCGGATATGAGCGGTGATGAGACTGAGGACGGCGCGAGGCTAGGTCTATCTATTTGTTATGATATTCGCTTTGCTCAGCTTTACCGTAAATATGCTCAAGCTGGCGCGCAGATGATTAGCGTGCCCGCCGCCTTTACTGTGCCGACAGGCCAAGCCCATTGGCAAATTTTACTACGCGCGCGCGCCATTGAAACGGGTAGCTTTATCATTGCGCCCGCCCAAGGCGGCTTGCATGAGGATGGCCGCACGACCTATGGGCACTCCATGATTATCGGGCCGTGGGGCGAAATTTTAGCGCATATCGATCATGATAAGCCCGCTTATGTCATAGCCGATATTGATTTAGATTTAGCACAGCAAGCGCGCCAAAAAATTCCAGCTTGGAGCTGCGTTTCAGATTTTGAAAACCCGTAAAGCTTACTTATACTGACCCATGATCAAATATAATCTCATATGCTCTCATGGCCATGATTTTGATATCTGGTTTTCAAAAAGTGCTGATTATGATGTGCAAGCCCCCAAGGGCTTGATCAATTGTCCTTATTGCGGGGATAGCCGCGTTGAAAAAGCGATTATGGCGCCCAATATTTCAACCTCGCGCAAAAAAGAAAAAATGGCTCTTCAAAGTCAAGACATGGCAGGCAAGGCTATGGCCACAGTCGATAGGGCGGCTCAAAAATTACGCGATGAGATAGAGAGAAATTGTGAAGATGTGGGCGATAAATTCGCCGATGAAGCCCGCGCCATTCATTACGGCGAGAGCGAGCAGCGCGCAATTTACGGCAAGGCGACAGCCAAAGATGCGCGCGATTTACGAGAAGAAGGCATAGAGGCGGTTGCGCTACCTGATGCGATAGCGCCTAAAAAAGATAAGCTGAATTAGGGCGTTTTATTCTAGCCCAAAATCTTGGGATGAGAATTTCAAGCTGACCTCTAATGAGCCTTCATTTATAATCCATTTGCGCAATGTATAGGTTCTCACGCCTGCCTTATGCATGGGGTCTGCATCTGCAATTTCGCGCGCTTGCTCCATTGAGTCAGCCCGAATGATAATCATCCCAGCTTCAGGCGGGCCTTTGGCTCCATCTTGGTCAAATAGAGGGCCTGCGCCAAACATGATGCCGCGGCGTTCTAGCTCTAATTGATAGTCTAGATGATCGGGCAAATGAGCGGCCATTTTACTGGGGTCGCCTGATAGGCGCGTTTCATAGACATAGAGCTCTAATCCCAAAAATTGTTTATGGCGCATATCGGCATCCTGTTTGGAGCTTGAGCCAGAAGACATCTGCGCCTGAGCCATGATTGGCAAGGCAAGTACAGAGAATAAGGCTATTGTCGAAATTTGTTTTATCATGTTGTCCCCTGTTTCAGCTAACGCTTTTTCACAGTTAAATTATCTCAGATAGAGGAAAGCTCCCCCTCATATTGAGGGCAGTTTATAGTATAAAATAAATTATTCACGTTCAAATGTCATGCTTTTGAGAGTTTATTGCAGGGCAGAATTAAGGGCAGAATTATAGCTGGCGTCTCATAATACTAAGCCCATAGAAGACGCGCGCATGAACTTAGAGTGCTAGCTGCGCGTCTGATGCTATATTAGAAATTTTAGAGGAGGTGAGGGGAGATAAATGGCCAAAGCAGAAACGTGTTTATTGTTTATTTTACGGTTGTGCTTTGGCCTTGTTTAGGTTTGTTTTTAAAGGACGTCTGTCGTCCTATTCTTTGTTCTTATTTAGCTTGTTTGGCAAAGTATGTTTGCCAGGGCCAATTAAATAAACAACGATGCAGCACAGAAAGAGGAAGATACCATATTCCCAGCCGCCATCTGGCTTACTGGTATAGTTCCACCCATTTTCAAAATGCACCGCGCCAGCGCCAAAGGCAACTGCGGCCACAAATGGCGTTACTAGGCGCGTTTTAACGCCAAGGATGAGGCATATTCCGCCCACCCATTCAATAAGCGCAGCAGGCGGAGCAAACCAACCCGGGACCATATTTATGTGCCATATTGTATGTGCTTCAAACACATTGATCGCGCGCTCAAGTCCAAAGGTAAATACCTTTAGCCAGCCATGTGCGATAAAGACGATTCCTAAGGATACGCGAAGTATGAGTTTCCCTAAGTCCTGTTTTTCGAGTTCTGTCATGTGATGTCTCTCTCATAATTGAAATTGCGCCTTTTTAAGGCGCGTAAAAGAGGCCGCAACGGGCGGCCTCTTTTTAATGTTGAAAGCGTGGTCTACCAATCAGCGCTAAATGTAACGCCATAAGCACGCTTATTGGTAAAGCCGACAGGCAATTGCAATGTATTAGGCTGTGATGGGCCGATATTATCAATATCGTAATCCTCATTGAGGTTTTTACCCCATGCCATCAGACGATATTCATTATTTGGACCAAAGCCATATGTTGCGCGTGCGCCGAAATTGATGATTTCAGGACGAAGCCTGTCTTCTGTCTCACGGGCTATAATATCATCCCACACATCGTCACGCCCGATAACGTCACCGCGAAGGGATAGATAGCTCCCATTTGAAAAGTTTGTTGTGTGTTCCATGTTGAGAGTAAAGGTCCACCGCGGCGCCGCTTCTGGGCGAATGCCGCTAATATCGCGCTCATTATCAAGAGGGTCGGCCTCACCAGAAACACCTTCGTTTAAAATAGTGTCAGCTAGCTCGGAGTCAAATAGACCTCCGCTACCGCCAAATACAAGATAGTCCGTCGGAGCCCATGTGAAGTCAGCCTCTATGCCTAGCGTTTCAACAGAGCCTAGATTTGTAATAAGCCCAGAAAAGGAATCGCCAACGGGGATAAGAGACACAGTTTGAGTGCCATCATTTTCCATGTAAAATGCTGTCAATGTATAGCGGATTGTTTGCTCTTGACCTTTCAGGCCAATTTCAAAGTTTTGAGAATCCTCTTCATCAAAGGGGATGATCGCTTCAGCCGCTGAGCGCGCATCGGACTGAAAGCCGCCGCTTTTAAAGCCTTGAGACCATAAAGCGTAGAGGGTTTTGGTGTCGCTTAGATCATAGCTAATGGATGCTTTGCCGGTAAAGGCGTTCCAGCTATCGCTGACCTCTATGGGCGCAAACCCTGCTGGATTATCCTCTGTGGCAACTGTTGTGGTCCCAGGGACAACGCACAGGCCTATTCCCGCTGCGGGGCATCCGTCAACGCCTCTTAGAACGGGGCTAAAACCAAAGGCTTCAACAGAATATTCATAGTCTTTATCATCATTTGTATAACGTCCACCAACGGCAACCTCGATCTTATCGGTTACATCGTAAAGAAGTTCGCCAAAGACAGCTATACTATCTGTTTCATTGTCGGATATGGTTGCCAAGCCACTTGTAACACGTGTGCCTGGGATACCAAGTGTAGTGGAACCTTCTGGGAAGAACTGGTTTTGTTCAAATCTATCTTCTTGGTCTGTAAGATAATATAGACCTGCAAGCCAGCGTAATGGATCGCCACTTGCATGGTTGTCTAAGCGAATTTCTTCACTGAAGAACCAGCCATCATTTTGAACTTGCTGAAAAACGATATTGTCTGGCGAGCCAAGGACATCCGCTAAAGCGTCATTCTCACCCGTTTGAAACCCTGTAACCGATGTCAGTGTAAGGTCATTAGCAAATTGATGAGAAATTTCCCCTGAAACGGTCGTAATATCACGGTCTAGGAAGAACTCTTGACCGCTAGAAATTTGAGTTTCAAAAACATCGCAGCTGTCAAAAAATGTGGAATCAAATGCTGGATGCGCAATACCTGTAAAATCAAAATCTGTTGCCCGCGGCCCATCAATAAAGGGAACCGTACAATCGCGGCCGCGTCTGACGGGAGCTTCATCATTGTCAATGCTGTGCTCAACTTTTAGATAAGCACTTGTCTGGTCGCTTGGTTCATAAAGCAAAGAGCCTCTGACAGAGAAGTTTGACTCTCCGTTTAAGCCTTCACCTGTCAATGTATCCTCGGTAGGGCCGTCATTGTCATCATAATTGAATGCCAGACGTCCTGCGATGTTTTCGGTTATGGCGCCACTATAGTATCCATCAACCTCAATTAATTCATCAGAGCCTACTGAGACGCTAAATCCTTTTTCAGTCTCAAAAGTTGGCTTTTTCGTTTGAACATGAATAAGGCCAACAGAGGCGTTACGGCCAAATGTTGTGCCTTGAGGACCGCGCAAAACTTCGATGTTTTGAACATCATAAATGGGAGGGCTTTTCAGAAAATCTTTGGCCAAAACGACATTGTCGACAACTGTCAAAATGGATTGCTCACTAGAGGAGTTTCCTGGTGTTGGAGCTACAAAGCCGCGCAGAGCCTTTTCGGGTTGGGCTTTACTAAAGCTAACAAATGTCGCCCCTGGTACAAGAGTAAGTAATTCCCGCACATCTTCGACGCGTTGCTTTTTAATGAAATTTTCATCCAAGACCCCAATAGCCAGCGGCGCATCATTAATGCTCTCTGCTGTTCGGCGGGCTGTAACGATAATCTCGTCCAGTGCAAATGCATTATCGCCAGATGTCTGAGCAAAGGCCGTGTTTGTCGCCCCTGACATAGCCATTGTTAGCGCTATGAGCGATATGCTTGTTTTGGTTTTAGATTTAGTAAAAGTCATGAATTCCCCTTATGTTAATGTGTATTAATTTGTAGTTCGTGCTGGCTGTAACTCCCCACAGCCATATATTATCGTTCGCCCCCGAGATGATTTACGGGGCCGCTTGATGTCTTTGGTAACCCGCTTAGATCGGGTTTGTATCGTCGTTATAAAATTCCCTTTGGGCATTTATCATTCATTGGTTCATCACTTTTTATGGAAGACGTGATGAATCAAAGTGTTGCCTTGTTAAAAGACTTGTAACATGGCCTTGTGATTAAGGTCAAATGATGAGACTTGCTTGCAAAACCTTAGGGCAACGGTGTGGCAACTGTGCAACAGTTATTGCAGCAATCATGCAGCCGTATGCGGCAAGCTAGAAACGCTGAGCGTATAAATTTCATGGTGTTTTTTGGGGGTGAACCAATGATTATAGTCCAATAGGTTGAACTCCGAGCAGGGGCATTGTGATTAAATGGCCCGAAGTATTTTTACAAAGCTCCCATGAGCCCTAAAATTCGTAAACGGGCGACAGCTTCAGCATTATTAGCTTGTATGATATTTAGCTCAGAATCTAGGAGGGTTTGCTCAACGGAGAGAACATCCAATGATGTCGCCACGCCAGATTGTCGTTGCAAAAGAATGGCTTGATAGGCGGCTTCTGCTGCCCTTTTTTGTGCCAAATTAGGCGCCTGGCTTTGCTTTGCAGCGTTCACGCTTGCCCATAATTGCTCGATACGTTCATTCAAATTATCTTGGAGATCTCGAGTTTCTAATACAGATCGAGACTGCTCTAATACCGCTTGGCGCACACGCGATTTATTCTCTCCTCCAGATAAAAGAGGCACATTGAGATTTAACAACAGCTCAGCGGCCGAATTGCTACGAATTGTGTCGGAGAAGCCCTCGGCCGTTCGTAGAGCGCCTTGCAGGGCAAGTGTTGGCCGGCTAAATGATTTTGCGATTGCAATATTGTGCTGCGCGGCTTCGGACTGTGATTGCATGGCTTGCAGCTCAGCATTATTGCCAAAGGCGGCCTCT
Organism: Robiginitomaculum sp.; assembly: GCA_023301505.1. GTDB lineage: Bacteria > Pseudomonadota > Alphaproteobacteria > Caulobacterales > Maricaulaceae > Robiginitomaculum. The sequence continues at coordinate 1,071 of JALZUP010000281.1, read as the reverse complement.
TTAACGTCTTGCAAAGAATTAGGCAGCCTGATGCCCTCAAGAGGGAAAAGCGCGGGGGCTGGATAGCCTGTCAGCTTTTTATAGCGGCTCTCACTGGCCGATTGATTAGAGCGCGCCTGCGCTAAGCGGGCTTGAATAGAGGCCAGCCGTGCATCGACCAGGGCTTCATCTGTAATTGTATTCTCGCCAGCGCGCAGCAGGGCTTGAACTGTGCTTTTTTGATTTTCTAAAAGCGTAACATTGCGGTGGTAAACCTCAACAAGGGCTCGGTCACGCAGTACATCTAAATGCGCAATTCCCGCCTGTTCCGTCACATTAGTTTCAACCGCTTGGTAATTGGCTTTGGCCGTCTCTATACCCACTTGCGCGGCATCTTCTTGTGCATTAATGCGCCCGCCTTGGTAAAGAGGGATTGATAGGTTTAAGCTAGCGGTGCGCGGCGCGCGAAAGTCCGAATCTGTACGATCGACAATTCTAAAATCGGTTTCATTTTGACTCGCTCCGACAGCGCCTTCAAAGTTAAGTTTAAGTCGCCCTTGAGATTTGGCTTGCTCTAGCTGTTCTTCTGCCTCTTGAATTCTAATATCTTCAATAGCCAATCTAGGCGATTGCTTGAGCGCCTTGTCCAGCGATGAGCTAAAAGACGTCGCTGTTTGCTCAAATTCTGGTTGAAAGCCAAGCTCCGCCGCAGACGGGTTTTGTCCTATAGACTGGCTGGTAGACTGGTTGGGCCCTGCAAAAGACTGTCCCTGCGCTATAATTGTGGGAGCATTATATGTTTGTGGCTGCGGCTGTGGCTGCCATTCCGATTGCGATATTTTATCTTGATAGGCGGATGCCTGTTGAGCCGCATATGAGATTGGGGTTGACTGATTTTCACTTAGTCCAGTGCTATGATTACTCACTCCGCGCGGCGTGTTAGCGTCTAGGTAATGCTTGAAATATTGGCGCGGCTCAGGGGCATTTGCGTGAGCGGGATTGACTCCCAAAGAGCGGCTTGATGGCTGAACCGGTGAGGGGCCATCTAAATGATATTGCTGCAAAAGAATGCTGCGAGTTTGACTGTGTCCG